>NZ_JBIWPO010000001.1:227999-525119 GCF_044768275.1 Streptomyces sp. NPDC101152
TTTTTTTTTATTTTTCGCCCATACCCCCCGACCGCCCCCTTCAGTTTTTCCCACTTCCCCGCGTTTGGTGCGGCCCGCCCCACCCCCCCCCCCCCCACCACCGCCTTGTCCGCATACGTTCTTCCCGCTGCGAGCCGTCGGGTCAACGGCGGCTCCCCACACGGGAGATCGGGGGTGCGTTCATGCGCATCGGACTGCTGACGGAGGGTGGCTATCCGTTCGCGAGCGGCGACGCCAGGCTCTGGTGCGACCGGCTCGTGCGCGGGCTCGGGCAGCACGAGTTCGACCTCTACGCGCTCAGCCGCAGCGAGCGCCAGGAGGATGAGGGCTGGGTCCCGCTTCCCCCGCAGGTCAGCCGGGTACGTACGGCGCCTCTCTGGACGGCGGAGGTCGACGGCGTCACGCTCGGGCGGCGCGCGCGGCGCCGGTTCGAGGAGTGCTACGGCGAGTTGGCGGCCGTCCTGTGTGCCTCCGGGACCTCCCTGGGGACCTCGGCCACCGAGGCGGACCGTTTCGGCAACGCGCTGTACGGGCTCGCCGAACTCGCCCGCGAGGAGGGCGGACTGGTGGGGGCGCTCCGTTCGGAGGGTGCCGTACGCGCACTGGAGCGCGCCTGCCGTGCGCCTGGGGCCCTGCGAACGGCGCGCGAGGCGCGCGTACCGGACCTCCTCACCGTCGTCGCGCATCTGGAACGCGCACTGCGCCCCCTCTCGCTCGACTGGTACCAGGACGACGGGCTCGGCGCCGTCGACCTGTGCCACGCGACGTCGGGCGGTCCGGCGGCCCTTCCGGGACTGCTCGCCCACCACTTCTGGGGCGTGCCCCTGCTGCTCACCGAGTACGGGGTCCGGCTGCGCACGCACTACCTCGCCGCCACCGACGCCCCGCCCGCCGTACGGTCGCTGCTCGCCGCCTTCCACGGCAGGCTCGCCGCCGAGCTCTACGGCCGGGCCGCGCTCGTCACGCCCGGCAACACCCACGCCCGCCGCTGGCAGGAGCACTGCGGCGCCGACCGCGCGAAGCTGCGCACGGTGTACCCGGGCATGGACGCCTCGCCCTTCGCCGAGGTGGGCGAGGCGCCACAGAGCGCCGATCCCGACACGCTCGTCTGGGTCGGCCGCGTCGAACCGGCCAAGGACCTGGTCTCACTGCTGCACGCCTTCGCCGAGGTCCGCAAGGAGGCGCCGAAGACCCGGCTGCGGATCGTCGGCGCGCCGGCCTGCCCGGAGGGCGAGGCCTACCTGGGGCACTGCCGGGCGCTGGCCGCCCAGCTCTTCCCCGACGAGGCCGACGGGCTGCACACCGCCGGCGACAACCCCGTCTCCTTCGACGAGATCGGGGGACCGGACCTGCCGAGCCTCGCGGACGCGTACGCCGCGGGCGCGGTGACCGTGCTCTCCAGCGTCGTCGAGGGCTTCCCGATCAGCCTCGTCGAGGCCATGTTCTGCGCGCGGGCGACCGTGTCCACGGACGTCGGCGCGGTCGTGGAGGTCATCGGCGGCACGGGGCTCGTCGTACCGCCGCGCAACCCCCGGGCGCTCGCGGAGGCATGCGTCGCCCTGCTGCGCGACCCCGAGCGCCGCGAGCGCCTGGGCGCGGCAGCACGCGCGCGTGCGTTGGAACTGTTCACCGTGGAGCAGAACATCGCGGCGTTCCACGACATCTACCTGGAGATCGTCGCGCGCACCCCGGTACGCCGGGTCGTCCTCGACGACGCCGGGGAGCCGCGGCCCTTCGCCGCCCCCGCGGAGGCCCACGTCCCCGGCCGCTGGACCGGCGCCGCGACCCGCGTCGTTGCTCGCGGCGGGCCGGCCTGGGCGGCAGGCGCTCCCGTGCGGGCCACCACGCCCGCGCCTTCGGCGCCGGCCGTGGAGGGGGCGCGATGAGCGGGCTGGGAGAGCTGGACCGGCCCGGGGCGCCGGAAGGCGCGGGCGCCTGGGACGACAAGTCCCGCCGGTGGGCCGCGGGATCGGAGGAGGGGGCCGACCCCGGCGAGGGCGACGGGGAGACGGCCGTCGCGGACCGGCGCGGAACCGGCGTGAACGACCGCCCTGCCGCCGAGGTGCCCGCCTCCCGTCGGCCCGCAGCGCCCCGCCGCACCGCCGCCGACCCCGTGAAGGGGCTGATGCACCGTCACCGGGAGCTGTGCGAACGGGCCGTGGACCCCCTGGAGATCGCGGCGGGCCTCGAGGCACACGGCGTCACCGACCGCACCGCGACGCGTTTCCGGCACCGGGACGTCTTCTCGCTGGCGGAGGAGATGTTCGCCCGGGCCACCCGGGACGAGGAGCCGCCCGCTGGCCCGACCGCCCTCGACGTCCCCCCGGCGGGGACCGGCTGGATCCTGCTCACCCTGCTGCCCGGAGTCCTGGGCACGGCGACCGTGACCGCCCTGCGCCTGACCCACGGCCAGGCCCGCCCGGCGGTGGCCGTGGCCGGCGTGCTCGCCGTCGCCCTCGGCCTGCGCGCGGCCCTCGCCCGCGGCCCGCTCGCCACCACCGACCGCACGCCCCAGGGCGCCGGCGCGCACGCCGCCGGCGCCTGGACGTGCTGGCTGCTCGCCTACGCCCTCCTCGGCGACGGCCTCCTGGGCGCGGCCGTGACGGGCGGCCCCGACGGCCTCCCCACCGGCGGCGCCGACGGCCCCTGGCCGCTCGCGACGGCATCCGTCCTCGCCCTCGCCTGGTCCTGCGCCCCCGCCGCGTGGAGCGCCCGCCTCTTCGCCGTGCGGGCCCGCCGCAGACTCGCCGCCAGCCGCGGCCTGGAGGAGTTCGCCGCCTCCGTACGGCCGTTGCTGCTCGGGACCTTCGCCCTGCACCTGTGCGCCCTGTGGGCCCTGCTCGCCGTGTGCGGCGCTGCCCTCGACGAACCCGCGGCCTACGGCCAGGGGCTCACCCTCGGCGCGCTGCTGCTCCTCGCCCGCCTGCTCAGCGTCGCCGGCTTCCCGCACGCCCCCGCACTCGCCCTCACCGCCGCGGCCACGGCCGAGGCTGCCGCCCTGACCACGGTGTTCGTGGGCCGCCTCCCCGGCTGCGGCGTCCTCGCCACCCCCGTGGAGACCCTGGTCGACGCCTGGGGCGTCGGCAGCGTCCCCGCCCTCACCTGCGCCGCTGCCGCCCTGGCCCTGCTGCTCCGCGCGACCCGCACCCTCACCCGGGCCTCGGCCCACGCGCCCCGTGGCGAGCCGTGGTGACGGCCCCCGCCGCAGGCGCCCGGCCCCGGCACCGCGCGTCATCGCACCACCCCCTCTGAAGGAGAAGCCCAGATGATCACCTCCCGACCCGACGCCTCGGCCCCGGGAGCCGCCCGATGAGAGTCCTGCTGATCGGAGCCAACGGCTACCTCGGCCGCTTCGTCGCCGACCGTCTGCTCGCCGACCCGGCCGTCCAGCTCACCGCTCTCGGCCGCGGCGACGACGCCGACGTCCGCTTCGACCTCGCCGCAGGCAGCCCGGGTGCGCTCACCCGTTTCCTCGACGCGGTCCACCCGGGTGTCGTCATCAACTGCGCCGGTGCCACCCGCGGCGGCGCCCGCGAACTCACCCGGCACAACACCGTCGCCGTCGCCACCGTCTGCGAGGCCCTGCGCCGTAGCGGCTGCGGGGCGCGTCTGGTGCAGATCGGCTGCGGCGCCGAGTACGGCCCCAGCCAGCCCGGTTCCTCCACCGCGGAGGACGCCGTCCCGCGCCCCGGCGGCCCGTACGGCGTGAGCAAACTCGCCGCCACCGAACTCGTCCTCGGCTCCGGCCTGGACGCGGTGGTGCTGCGGGTCTTCTCACCGGCCGGCCCCGGCACACCCGCCGGGTCCCCGCTCGGCCGGCTCGCGGAAGCCATGCGCCGCGCCATGCAGTCCGGCGACGGTGAGCTCAAGCTCGGCGGTCTCGGCGCGCAACGCGACTTCGTCGACGTACGGGACGTGGCCCGGGCCGTGCACGCCGCCTCGCTGTCCGCCGCGCAGGGCGTCATCAACATCGGCTCCGGGCGCGCGGTCCGGCTGCGCGACGCCGCCGCCACCCTCGCCCGGGTGGCCGGGTACGGCGGCGCGCTACACGAACTCGACGGGCCGCCCGGAGCGCTGCGCGCCACGATCGGTCACCCGCGGGCCGACTCCGACCACGCGGCCCCGGTCGCGTACCCGTACCCGGACGGCTGCGGGAGCTGGCAGCAGGCCGATGTGCGCACCGCGCGCGACCGGCTCGGCTGGCGGCCCCGGATCAACCTCGAAGAGTCCCTCGCCGACATCTGGATGGAGGCGGCATGCCGTATCTGACCAGCAGCACAGCGAGCACCACCGGCACCGGGGTCCGAACCGGCCTGGCCGTCCCCGGCTACGCGCACCCGCTCCTCGCACCCACCGAGTGGGGCGAACTCACGCGTCCCGGGACTCCCCTGCACTGGGTCGTCCTCGACGTCGCCGACGGCCCCGGCAGCCGCCCGGACCCGCACTGCCTGGAGGCGGCCGGCCGGCTGCGCAACGTCGGCGTGCGCGTCCTGGGCCGCCTCGACGCGGCCCACGGGGCCCGTCCCTTCGACGCGACGGTCTCCGACGCGCGCAGCTACCTCGACTGGTACCGGGTCGACGGCTTCCTCCTGGACCGCTGCCCCGGCGACCCGGCCTCGCTCCCCGCCGTCCACCGCACCGTCACCGCGCTCCGGGCGATCCGGGACGACGCCCACATCGTCCTCGGCCACGGCACCCACCCGCACCCCGGCTACGCCGGGATCGCCGACCAACTCGTCACCTTCTCCGGCTCCTGGAGCGACTACCGCTGGTCGCAGGTGGCCGAGTGGACCGCCGACCACCCGCCGGAGCTGTTCTGCCACTTCGTCCACGGAGTGCCCGGACCGCATCTCGAGGAGGCGCTGCGCATCGCCCGCTGGCAGGGCGCGGCGACCATCTGGTTCACCGACCGCGTGGACCCCGGCGGCCACGGCGACCCCTGGGAGGGCATGCCCGGCTACTGGGACGAGATCGTCTCGCGGGTCGGGACGGGTGTCTCGGAATGAAGAAGGCCGTGGCAGTGTTACAGGGAGAACAACTGTAGTGATTGACCGATCAACGGAGTCCCCGTGTCGCTGCCACCCCTGGTCGAGCCAGCCTCTGAGCTCACCGTAGACGAGGTCCGCAGGTACTCCCGCCACCTGATCATCCCCGACGTCGGGATGGACGGGCAGAAGCGGCTGAAGAACGCCAAGGTGCTCTGTGTGGGCGCCGGCGGCCTGGGCTCGCCGGCGCTGATGTACCTGGCCGCGGCGGGCGTCGGCACGCTCGGCATCGTGGAGTTCGACGAGGTCGACGAGTCGAACCTGCAGCGCCAGATCATCCACAGCCAGGCCGACATCGGCCGCTCCAAGGCAGAGTCCGCGCGGGACTCCGTCCTCGGGATCAACCCCTACGTGAACGTGGTCCTGCACGAGGAGCGGCTCGAGGCCGACAACGTGATGGACATCTTCAGCCAGTACGACCTGATCGTCGACGGCACGGACAACTTCGCGACCCGCTACCTGGTCAACGACGCGTGCGTGCTGCTCAACAAGCCGTACGTGTGGGGTTCGATCTACCGTTTCGACGGCCAGGCCTCCGTCTTCTGGTCCGAGCACGGCCCCTGCTACCGCTGCCTGTACCCGGAGCCCCCGCCGCCGGGCATGGTCCCCTCCTGCGCCGAGGGCGGCGTGCTGGGCGTGCTGTGCGCGTCCATCGGCTCCATCCAGGTCACCGAGGCCATCAAGGTCCTCACCGGCACCGGCGAGCCCCTCGTCGGCCGGCTGATGATCTACGACGCCCTGGAGATGCAGTACCGCCAGGTCAAGGTCCGCAAGGACCCGAACTGCGCGGTCTGCGGCGAGAACCCGACCGTCACCGAGCTCATCGACTACGAGGCCTTCTGCGGCGTCGTCTCCGAGGAGGCCCAGGAGGCGGCGGCCGGCTCGACGATCACTCCCAAGCAGCTCAAGGAGTGGATCGACGACGGCGAGAACATCGAGATCATCGACGTCCGCGAGATCAACGAGTACGAGATCGTCAGCATCCCGGGCGCCAGGCTGATCCCGAAGAACGAGTTCCTCATGGGCACCGCCCTGGAGACCCTCCCGCAGGACAAGAAGATCGTCCTGCACTGCAAGACGGGTGTCCGCAGTGCGGAAGTCCTCGCGGTCCTGAAGTCCGCGGGCTTCGCGGACGCCGTGCACGTCGGCGGCGGTGTGATCGGCTGGGTCAACCAGATCGAGCCCCACAAGCCGGTCTACTGACCACCCGCTTCTCGGAGAGGGGCCCCCGCACCCAGCGTGCCGGGCCCCTCTCCGCTGCCCGCGCTACGAGGCGCAGACCTTGCCGTCCTTCGGCACCGTCCCGTCCAGCAGGTAGGCGTTCACCGTCGAGTCGACACAGTCGCTGCCGTTTCCGTACGCCCCGTGTCCCTCGCCCTTCCAGGTGAGCTCCACACCGACACCCCCGCCGAGCCCGTCGGCCATCTTCCGGGCGCCCTCGTACGGTGTCGCCGGGTCGCCGGTGTTGCCGACGACCAGGATCGGCGCCGCGCCGGGCGCGCTCACCTCCGGATGGTCGTACTGGCCCGCCACCGGCCAGTCGTGGCACCAGCCGGCCGTGTCCCACCCGAGGAAGTCCCCGAACACGGGCGAGATCCTCTCGAACGTCGGCAGCAGCCTCTTCGTCTGCGCGGCGGTCGGCCGCTGCCTGTCGTCCAGGCACGATATGACCCGTTGCGAGTGGGTCGTCGTGCCGTAGTGGCCCGAGGCGTCGCGTTCGTTGTAGCCGTCGGCGAGTTGCAGCAGTTCCGAGCCGTCGCCCCGCTGGGCGGCGTCCAGGGCGCTGGTCAGGGTGGGCCAGCCGGACTTGCTGTACAGCGGCAGGACGATGCCGGTGAGGGCGAGCGACTGGGTCAGCTTGCGTCCGGACGAGGTGGGCAGCGGGTGCGCGTCGAGTCGCTTCACCAGGTTCGCGATCTTCCGCGTGCCCTGCCGCGGGTCCTGGCCGGTCGACTTCAGGTAGTCGTCCAGTGCCCGCTGGAAGCCCCTGGTCTGGTTCTCCGCCTGGCCCACCGAGTCGGCCGTCGGGTCGACGACCGCGTCCAGAATGAGCCGCCCGACGTTCTTCGGGAACAGGTGGGCGTAGACGCCGCCCAGTTCGGTGCCGTAGGAGATGCCGAAGTAGTGCATCTTCGCGTCGCCCAGCACCTGGCGCATCAGGTCCATGTCGCGTGCGGTGTCGGTCGTGGACACGTGCGACAGGAGCTTCCCGGCGGCTTTCCGGCAGCCCTTGCCGAAGGCGGCCGCGTCCTGGAAGTAGGCCTGCTCCTCGGCCGGGGTGTCGGGTGTGGCGTCGATGTCCTCGGCGGCCTGGATCGCCTTGTCGCTGCGGCAGCGCACGCCCTCGCTGACGGCCACCCCACGGGGGTCCCAGCTCACCAGGTCGTAGCGCTCGCGCAGCTTGGACACCGTGGCCGCGTACTGCGGCATCGTCGAGACACCCGAGCCGCCCGGGCCGCCGAAGTTGAACAGGAGCGAGCCGATGCGCTCGCCCCCGTCGGCCTTGGCGCGGATCAGGGCGAGGCCGATCATCTCGCCCTGCGGCTTCGACCAGTCCAGTGGTGCCCTGAGCGTCGCGCACCGCCAGTCGTTGCCCGGGGCGGGTGCGTCGGCGGTGGCCTTGCAGCGCCCCCAGGAGAGCTTCTGCGCCGTCAGGGAGGCGGGCAGTGCGGCGGTCGTCGTACCGGGCGCTCCGGTCGACGGTGAGGCGGACGCGCTCGTCCTCCCGCCTGCGCTGCCGTTCTTGTCGCCGGACGACGAGCCGCCGCCACAGCCGGCCACCAGCAGCGCGGCGGCGGCGCCGAACGCCGTCCACCGTACGAATCGTGCCATCTGCTTCCCCCCTCACAGGCCGCCCGCACCGTGCGGCGGACGGCTGTCAGGCCATGGTATGCGGATCGCGCAAAGCCCGCCGAAGCCTGTGGATAACCTTCTGACCTGCGGGTTCAAGCGTGATCCGGTGACCCGTCAGGAGCAGACGGTGCCGGCCGCCGGTACCTTCCCGTCCAGCAGATAGCCGTTCACCACGCTCTGCACACACTTGTTCTTGCTGTCGTACGCGCCGTGCCCCTGCCCCTTGTAGGTCAGCTCGACGCCGACACCCTTGCCCAGCGCGTCGACCATCCTGCGGGCGCCCTCGTAGGGCGTGGCCGGGTCGCCGGTGTTGCCCACGACCAGGATCGGCGCGGCCCCGGGCGCGCTCACGTCGGGGTGGTCGGCGGCGCCGGGCACCGCCCAGTCGGTGCAGCTGATCATGCCCCAGGCCAGGAAGTCCCCGAACAGGGGCGAGGCGGCCCGGAACTCGGGCAGCTTCCCCTCCACGTACGCCGGGGTGTAGCGGGCCTTCTCGTCTGCGCAGTTGATGGCGATGTTGGCCGCGGTGATGTTGCTGTACTCGCCGTTCTCGCTGCGTCCGTTCATCGAGTCGGACAGCAGCATCAGGACCCTGCCGTCGCCCTGGTACGCCTGCTGGAGGCCCTCGGTGAGGTACTGCCAGAAGTCCTTCGAGTACAGCGCCTGCGCGATGCCGTTGGTCGCCGCGGTCTGCGTCAGGCGGCGCGGGAGGATTCCGGGGATCGGCTTGCTGTCCAGGTTCCTCAGCAGGGTGGCGATGCGGTTCTCGACGTCCTGCGCGTTGTCGCCGATCGGGCAGGCCGTGGTCTTGGACACGCAGTCCGCGGCGAAGTTGTCGAGCGCGAGCTGGAAGCCCCGGGCCTGGCCGAGCGAGCTCTGCTCGGGGTTCTGCGTGGGGTCGACGACCGCGTCGAAGACGGCCCGGCCCAGGTTCTTCGGGAACAGGTGGGCGTAGACGCCGCCGAGTTCGGTGCCGTAGGAGATGCCGAAGTAGTACAGCTTCTTGTCGCCGAGGACCTGCCGCATCAGGTCCATGTCACGGGCCGCGTCGGTGGTGCGGACATGCGGGAGCACCTTCTTGGAGTTCTTCTCACAGGCCGCGTTGAACTTCTTGGTGTTGTCCAGATAGCCGGTGCGCTCGGTGGCGTTGTCGGGGGTGGCGTCCTGCTGGAAGTAGGCGTCGAGCTGCTGGTCGTTCTCGCACTGCACGGGGGCGCTGCTGCCGACCCCCCGCGGGTCGAAACTGACCAGGTCGTAGCGGGTGCGCAGGGTCGTGTAGTCGCCGCCGAAGGCGGGCAGGGTGCTGACGCCCGAGCCGCCGGGGCCGCCGAAGTTGAACACGAGCGAGCCGATGCGCCTGCCCCCGTCGGCCTTGGCTCGGATCAGCGCGATGCCGATCGTGTCGCCCTTGGGGTTGTTCCAGTCCAGGGGCGCCTTCATGGTGGCGCACTGCCAGGTGCCGCCGTTCGGCAGGGGCGAGGGTGCGTCGCCGCCGCCCTCCGCCGCGGACGGGGCCGGGCAGTCCTTCCAGTCCAGCTTCTGGGTGGACAGGTCCCCGTCCTTCGAGCCGCTTCCGGTGCAGCCCGCCAGCACGGAGAAGAGCAGCACGGCGGCGGCGGTCAGGGCTGCGGCCCGCACGCGAGGAGGCTTCGGCATGCTTCCATCGTGCGGCGGCTCGAGGCGGGGCGCTCGGGACACGGGCCGTACGAGGTACGCGCGCGCAGCGCCGTCGTACCGCGCCCGGTCGTACCTCCCTAGAGCGCGCCCTTGCGGGAGAGCTGGTTGAAGAACAGCCAGCCCGGCAGCACCGGGAGCCACAGCGTCAGCAGCCGGAACAGGAGTACGGCCGGGGCGGCGACCTCCTTGGGGAGGCCCACCGCGATCAGACCGACCGTCAGGGTCGCCTCGACCGCGCCGACGCCACCGGGGGTCGGGGCCGCGGAGCCGAGGGCGTTGCCGGCGAGGAAGACGACGGCGACGCTGGCGATGCTGAGCGAGGTCCCGTGCGGGCCGAAGGCGCGGATCGAGGCGTCCAGGCACATCACGAAGCAGGCGGTCAGCAGCAGCATGCCGCCGATGCCGGTGACCAGCTTCTGGGGCCGCTGCAGCACGTCCAGCATGCGGGGCACGACACCCGCGAACAGCGAGCGCACGCGCGTGACGACGAACTTCCGCAGGAAGGGCACCGAGGTGACCACCAGGACCAGCACCGCCACGGTCAGCAGGCCCGCGATGACCGTACGGGACGGCGACAGCGACGGGGTCTTCTCGGTGCCGGTCAGATACCCGAAGGACAGAAGCATCAGAATGTGACAGCCCAGCCCGAACAACTGCGAGGCGCCCACACTCGCGACCGCGAGTCCGGGCCGCACCCCCGCCCGCTGCAGGAAGCGCGTGTTGAGTGCGACACCGCCCACCGCGGGCGGCGCGACGATCTTGACGAACGAGCCGGCGACCTGAGCCGACACGGTCCGCAGGAACGGCACCCGTTCCGGCACGAAACCGAGCAGCGCCATGGCCGCCGCGACGTAGCTCCCCGCCGAGAACACCACGGCCGCCAGCACCCAGCCCCACTGGGCGTTCGCCACCAGGGGCCCGAACTCGATGTGGGTGAGCTGGGTCAGCAGGTAGTACGCGCCGATGGCACCGGCGATGAAACTGATCAGCGTGCGCGGCCGCACCCGCTCCAGCCGGGCGGGCTCGACCGGCGCCTGCGGCCTGATCAACAGCATCTGGTGGCGGATCTGGGTGAGCAGGTCCTCCTCGCGCGCTTCCTCGATGGCCTCGTCGATGGCCCGCTTCTCGGCACGCTGCTCGGCCCGCACGGTCTTCTTCCCGGGCTTGTCGGCCACCGGCTCGGACTCGACCTCCGCGGCCTCGTGCAGACGGGCCTGCTTGGCCTGCCGGGACGCCTCCAGGACCGCCTCCCGCTCGCGCTGGGCCCGCTCCCGGCCCAGCCTGCGCAGCGTCGCGCGGGAGGTGCGGCTGAGCGCGATGGGCTGCAGCATCGGCAGACAGTCGGCGACGGCGTCCGGGCCGAGCACGCCCACCGCCGACCTGACCGCGCGCTCGGCGCCCACCCGCAGGCCCAGCGTCACCAGGAGCTGCGAGACGTCCATCCGCAGCAGCAGATCGCCGGCCGCGATCTCGCCGACGCGCAGATCGGTGAGGATGACGGTGCCGGAACGATCCACCAGGATCGCGTCGCCCACCAGCCGGCGGTGCGCGATGCGCCGGGACTGCAGCGCCCGTACCTGGTGCCAGGTGTCGTGCAGCAGTTCGTCCGTGATCTCGTCGTCCGTCAGGGAGTCGAGGGTGCGTCCGCCGGTGTGCTCGTAGACCAGCATCACGGCGTCCGGGCCGAGCTCGGAGGTCGCGATCAGCTTCGGCGCGTTGGCGCCGGCCGCGATCGCCGCGTACGCGAGGAGCGCCTCCTGCTCCAGGGCCTGGCGCAGCGACTGGAGGCTGCTGCGGGTGGCGAAGCCGCGCAGCGTCAGGTTGCGCCACGCACGGTAGAAGAAACCCTGCGCCTGCTGCTCCCGGTCCACCACCGTCACGTCCAGCGGCGGGCCGTCCTCCAGCGTGACGAAGTAGCGCCGGCCCCGGTCGCCGGTCTCCGGGTTGTCCGGCATCTCCTCGCGGGCCGCAGTCACCGGACGGAACCCCACGTGCCGCAGCCCCGCCATCAGCGTCCGGGCGGTGGGACGGACGTTGGGCGAGCCGACCGCGTAGAGCGTCCCGTAGGCGATGGTCCAGCCGATCAGCACCGTCAGGATGATCGAGAACGGCGTCGTGTAGCCGGTGACAAGCATCGAGAACGCGTCGAGGAGCAGCACCATCCACAGCACCGCGCGCCAGCGCGGACGCCGCGACATGCCGACCGCGGTCATGTACGCGATGACCGGGGCGAGGTAGCCGTGCACCGGGTCGGTCAGGGCGTGGATGTCACCGGGAGAGGGCTGGGTGAGAGCCTCCTGGATGGAGCCGGGGGCGGCCTTGGCGACCCACAGGTCGGTGGCCAGGGTCACGCCGTGCGCCAGGACCGCCGCGAGCACGCCGTCGGCGATGCGCAGCCCGTCGCGCTTGATCAGGCGTTCGATCGCGAAGGCGACCGGCACGAGCAGGATCGCGATGCTGGAGGCCAGACCGGCGATCTTGATGAGCAGGTCGGGCGCCTGGCCGGTGCCCTTGTTGATGTCCTGCTCGAGCCCCGAGGTGGTGCCGTGCGCGAACCCGGCGATCGCGAGCAGCAGGATGATCCCCAGGACGCCCACCAACAGGCGCATCAGATCGGACGGGCGGTGCACACGCGCGGGAAGGAGCGGTTCGTCACCCTCCAGTTCGTCGATGTGCACCTCTTCGACGAACTGGGCGTCGTCGCCGCCGGGGTCCTTACCGGCCGTGCTCCCGGCGTCCGCGTCGGTGGCCGGGCGCGGCGAAGCCCCGGACGCGCTCTGCGCGTCCTCCGGGTGAACACCCTGCTGCTTCATCGTCTCTTCTTGATCTCGTATCACCGGTCACCGCTCGCATGATGGTGGCATGTCCCACCGACACGCGGGGGCATCAGGGTGCGGACGCGGGGGCGCACAGTCTGCCGGAACTGCCGCGCGGGGGCGAGGGATACCCACAGTGGCGAGGGCGTCACACTGTCGGTGGGGTGGGGCAGGATGGGCCGGATGAGCGAGGAGAGCCTGCCCCCCGAGGACGGTCACGACGCGCTGCCGGAGTACGCCGAGCGCGTCCTGGAGGTCGCCGACCTGATCCCGCCCGGGCGTGTCATGACGTACGGGGACGTGGCCGAGTGGCTGGAGGAGGGCGGGCCACGCCAGGTCGGCCGGGTCATGGCGCTGTACGGGGGAGCCGTCGCATGGTGGCGGGTGGTCCGCTCGGACGGCGTCCTGCTCCCGGGGCACGAACTGCGGGCGCTCGGCCACTACCGCTCGGAGGGAACGCCCCTGAAGGAGGCGAACAGGGCCGCCCAGGGCCACCTGCCGCGCCTCGACATGAAGCGCGCGCGATGGGACGGCGGCGGACGCGCGGAGGGTCACACCTGACAGCTTCCGCCATCCGGCGAACTCGTGTGTGACCCGTGATCCGTACGGGGGAAACGGGGCACATCCGCGACATGACGTACGTTCGTGGATCGAGGGGCGCAGGTGTCGCGAGTGCCGGGAGGGAAAAAGAGGAAGCACCGCTTCCGAGACTTTCCCCGGCGTAGCGTCGGCTGCGCGTGCCTCCCTCATCCCCAGATCACCGCACAGCACCCGCGGTGGTCCGACCACCAGCACACCCACCAGGACCGGCGAACCACGTGAGCTCCTCTTCCTCCACCAGGCGTCCGTCGCACCCCCAGGGGCGACGGGGGAACCGTGGCGCTTACCGACTGGTGCGTACCCCGCCCGGCCGACCGGACCCCCCTCGTCTGGACGCAGCACAGCGCTCCGTGGTTGACCACGAGAGCGGCCCGCTGCTCGTCCTCGCAGGTCCGGGCACCGGCAAGACCACCACCCTGGTGGAGTCGGTGGCGGCGCGCACCGCCCGGGGAGGGGACCCCGCGCGCGTCCTGGTGCTGACGTTCAGCCGCAAGGCCGCCGTCGAACTGCGTGACCGCATGGCCCTGCGCATGGGGGCGGCCCGTGCGCCCCAGGCGACGACCGTCCACTCGTTCTGCTACGCCCTGGTCCGCGCCCACCAGGACAGTGACCTCTTCGTGGAGCCGCTGCGGCTGCTGTCCGGACCCGAGCAGGACGTGACGGTCCGCGAACTGCTCGCCGGCCAGCCCGACCTGGAGCGGCTCGGTCTCGCGCACGTGCGCTGGCCCGACGAACTGCGCGCGTGCCTGACCACCCGCGGTTTCGCCGACGAGGTGCGGGCCGTCCTCGCCCGCAGCCGCGAACTCGGCCTGGACCCCGGCGCCCTGGACGCCTTCGCCCGCCGTATCGGCCGCCCCGACTGGCGCGCGGCGGCCGCCTTCCTCGCCGAGTACCTCGACGTGCTCGACCTCCAGGGCGTGCTCGACTACGCGGAACTGGTGCACCGCGCGGTCCTGCTCGCCCGCCGCCCCGAGGTCGCCGAGCGGCTGGCCGCCCAGTACGACGCCGTGCTCGTGGACGAGTACCAGGACACGGACGCGGCCCAGGTACGGCTGCTGCACGCCCTCGCGGGCGGCGGCCGCACCCTGGTCGCCTTCGGCGACCCCGACCAGTCGATCTACGCCTTCCGGGGTGCCGACGTGAACGGCATCCTGGAGTTCCCGGCGGACTTCCCGCGGGCGGACGGCCGCCCGGCGCCCGTGGAGGTCCTGCGCACCTCCCGCCGTTCCGGCGCCGGGCTGCTCGCCGCGACCCGGCTGCTCACCCAGCGCATGCCCCTGACCAGGCTTCCCGCGGAGAAGGTGCGCGCGCACCGCGCGCTGACGCCGGTGCGCGACGGCGGCCGCGTCGAGGTGTACACGTACCCGACGCCCGGCACGGAACTGGACAACATCGCCGACATCCTCCGCCGCGCCCACCTGGAGGACGGCGTGCCATGGGGCGAGATGGCCGTCCTGGTGCGCGCGGGCTCCCGCACCATCCCCACGCTGCGCCGGGCCCTGACGGCCGCGGGCGTCCCCCTGGACGTCGACGGTGACGATCTCCCGCTCCGGCACGAGCCGGCGGTGGCGCCCCTGCTGACGGCACTGCGGGCGGTGGCCACGGCGGAGGCGGCCGTGCGGCCGGACGGCCCTGACGGCGAGGAGACCCCGTCGGGGGAGGAGGCACCCTGCTGGCTCGAGACCGAAACCGCCCTCACCCTCCTCGCCTCACCGCTCGCCGGCATGGACGCCGCCGATCTCCGGCGCCTGGGCCGTGCCCTGCGCGACGACGAGCGGGCGGCCGGCAACCCGCTGCCGCCGCCGTCGGACGAACTGCTCGCGCGGGCCCTGGCCGAGCCGGAACGCCTCGCCGTGCACGACCCCGCGTACGCGCGCGGCGCCCAGCGGCTCGGCGCGCTGCTGCGCAAGGCCCGGGAACGCCTCGCGGGCGGCGGCACGGCCGAGGAGGCGCTGTGGGACCTGTGGGAGGGCACGCCGTGGCCGGCCCGCCTGGAGCGGTCCGCGCGGCGCGGCGGCGCGGCCGGCCGCAACGCCGACCGTGACCTGGACGCCGTCTGCGCGCTGTTCGCGACCGCCGCGCGCGCGGAGGAGCGCACCGGAGGCCGGGGCGCCCTCAACTTCCTGGAGGAGGTCGAGGCCGAGGACATCGCCGCCGACACGCGCGCGGGGCGTGCCGTACGCCCCGAGGCCGTGCGCCTGATGACCGCGCACCGCTCCAAGGGGCTGGAGTGGCGTCTGGTGGTCGTCGCCGGGGTCCAGGAGGGGCTGTGGCCCGACCTGCGCCGCCGCGGCTCGCTCCTGGAGGCGGACCGCATCGGGCGCGACGGACTCGCCGAACCGCTCACCCCGGGCGCCCTGCTCGCGGAGGAGCGCCGCCTGTTCTACGTGGCAGCCACGCGCGCGCGTGAACGCCTCGTCGTCACCGCGGTGAAGGCACCCGCCGACGACGGCGACCAGCCCTCCCGCTTCCTGACCGAACTCGGCGTCGAGCCCAGGGACGTCACCGGCCGCCCCCGCCGCCCGCTGTCCGTCGCCGCCCTCGTCGCCGAACTGCGCGCCACGACGGTCGACCCACGCGTCTCCGACACCCTCCGGCAGGCCGCCGCCCACCGCCTGGCCCGCCTGGCCGCACTCGCCGACGAGGACGGCCGCCCCCTGGTCCCGGCGGCCCACCCCTACCGCTGGTGGGGCATGTACGAGCCCACCGAGAGCAAGGTGCCGCTGCGCAACCGCCACCAACCCGTGGTCCTCTCCGGCAGCGCCCTGGACCAACTCGCCAACACCTGCGCCCTGCAGTGGTTCTTGGGTCGCGAGGTGAAGGCCGACGCCCCGGCGACGGCCGCCCAGGGTTTCGGCAACGTGGTGCACGTCCTCGCCGACGAGGTCGCCTCCGGTCACACCCCCGCCGACCTCGCCGTCCTCATGGAGCGCCTCGACTCCGTCTGGAACGCCCTCGCCTTCGACGCGCCCTGGAAGTCGGCGCAGGAGAAGGAGAACGCGCGCGTCGCGCTCGAACGCTTCCTGAAGTGGCATGTCATGGACCGCGCCGGCCGCACCCCCGTGGCCAGCGAGCACGACTTCGACGTCACTCTCGAAGCCGGCGAGTACCAGGTGCGCATCCGCGGCCAGATGGACCGCGTGGAGGCGGACGGCGAAGGCCGCGCCTACGTGGTCGACTTCAAGACCGGTAAGCAGCCCCTCAGCAGGGCCGAGGTGGAGCGTCACCCCCAGCTCGCCGTCTACCAGCTCGCCGTCCGCGAGGGCGCCGTCGACGAGGCCTTCGACGGGGTGCGCCCCGAGCCCGCGGGTGCCGAACTGGTCCAGCTGCGGCAGGGCGCCGCCCAGCGCGACGGGGGTGAGACGCTGCCCAAGGTGCAGGCCCAGGAGGCCATCGCGGGCGCGGCGGGCGCCGAGGGCGCCGGGGGCGAGTGGGTCGGCGACCTGCTGGCCACGGCCGCCGGCAAGGTGCTCGACGAACGGTTCACGCCGAGCACCGGGCAACACTGTTCACACTGCGCGTTCCGGGCGTCCTGCAGTGCTCGGCCGGAGGGACGCCACATCGTCGAGTGACCCGGGTGATCCACGACACCACGCGAGCCGACCTGCGTTTTCTCCCTGCGCGGACGCCGATGCGACCTCCACTGTCAGTGGCCGCCGCTAGCCTCTCTGACGTGCCGCCCCGTATCACCGACCCCGACCAGCTCAAGGAGCTTCTCGGGATCCCGTTCACCCCGGAGCAGACGGCCTGCATCGTCGCGCCGCCCGCACCGCAGGTGATCGTTGCCGGAGCCGGGTCGGGCAAGACGACGGTGATGGCGGCCCGCGTGGTGTGGCTGGTCGGCACCGGCCAGGTCGCCCCCGAGCAGGTCCTCGGCCTCACCTTCACCAACAAGGCGGCCGGCGAACTCGCCGAGCGGGTCCGCAAGGCGCTGGTCAAGGCGGGCGTCACCGACCCCGACGTCATCGACCCGGACCATCCGCCGGGCGAGCCCGTGATCTCGACGTACCACGCCTTCGCGGGCCGCCTGCTGACCGACCACGGGCTGCGCATCGGTCTGGAGCCGACGTCCCGGCTGCTCGCCGACGCCACCCGCTTCCAGCTCGCCGCGCGGGTGCTGCGCGAGGCCCCGGGCCCCTACCCGGCCCTCACCCGCTCCTTCGCGGACCTCGTCAGCGACCTTTTGGCCCTCGACGCCGAACTCGCCGAGCACCTGGTGGGCCCCGAGGAGCTGCGCGCGTACGACGGCGGGCTGCTGCGCACCCTGGAGGGCGCCAGCCTCACCAACGCGGACCTGCGCAAGGTCCCGGAGGCGGCCGCCGCCCGCCGTGAACTCGCCGACCTCGTCGTGCGCTACCGCGCCGCCAAACGCGAGCGCGACCTGCTCGACTTCGGCGACCAGATCGCCCTGTCCGCGCAGCTCGCGCGGATCCCCGAGGTCGGCCGCGTCCTGCGGGACGAGTTCAGGGTGGTCCTGCTCGACGAGTACCAGGACACCTCGGTGGCCCAACGCATCCTGCTGGCGGGCCTGTTCGGCGACGGCACCGGTCATCCCGTGACCGCCGTGGGCGATCCCTGCCAGGCGATCTACGGCTGGCGCGGCGCCTCGGTGGCCAACCTGGACGACTTCCCGGAGCACTTCGCGCACCCCGACGGCCGCCCCGCCGCCCGCCAGGCGCTGAGCGAGAACCGCCGCAGCGGCGGCCGCCTGCTCGATCTGGCCAACGGCCTCGCCGAGCCGCTGCGCGCCATGCACGCGGGCGTGGAGGCCCTCCGCCCCGCGCCGGGAGCCGAGCGCGACGGGATGGTGCGCTGCGCGCTGCTGGCCACCCACGCCGAGGAGATCGAGTGGCTCGCCGACTCCATCGCCCATCTGGTGAACACCGGCAAGGCGCCCGGCGAGATCGCCGTCCTGTGCCGTACGGCGACCGACTTCGCCGAGATCCAGGGCGCGCTCGTCGCCCGGGACGTCCCCGTCGAGGTCGTCGGCCTGTCCGGGCTGCTGCACCTGCCGGAGATCGCCGACCTGGTCGCCGTCTGCGAGGTACTTCAGGATCCGGGCGCCAACGCCTCCCTGGTGCGTCTGCTGACCGGCCCGCGCTGGCGCATCGGCCCGCGCGACCTCGCCCTGCTGGGCCGCCGCGCCCGGCTCCTGGTCTCCCACGCGCACGTGGACGCCGGCGAGGACCGCGACCGCAGACTGGCCGAGGCCGTGGAGGGCGTCGATCCGTCCGAGGTGATATCGCTCGCGGACGCCCTGGACACCTTCCTGGAGCTGCCGCTGGACGCCGGGCAGGAGGACGACGGGCTGCCGTTCTCGCCGGACGCGCGCGTGCGGTTCGCCCGTCTCGCCACCGAACTGCGCGAGCTGCGCCGGTCGTTGTCCGACCCGTTGATGGACGTGCTGCACCGCGTGCTGGCCGTGACCGGCCTTGAGGTCGAACTGTCGGCGTCCCCGCACGCCCTGGCCGCGCGTCGCCGCGAGACCCTCTCCAACTTCCTCGACGTCGCCGCCTCGTTCGCCGCCGGCGACGGCGAGGCCACCCTCCTCGCCTTCCTCGCCTTCCTGCGCACCGCAGCCCAGTACGAGAAGGGCCTCGACAACGCCCTGCCCGGCGGGGAGAACACCGTGAAGGTGCTCACCGCGCACAAGTCCAAGGGCCTGGAGTGGGACGTCGTCGCCGTCCCCGGTCTCGTCAAGGACACCTTCCCCAGCACCAAGGGCCGGGAGAAGTGGACCGCCCAGGGCAGGGTGCTGCCGCACGGGCTGCGCGGTGACGCCGACACCCTGCCCGACGTCGAGGTCTGGGACTCGCGCGGCCTGAAGGCCTTCCAGGAGGCCATGAAGGAGCATCAGCACACCGAGGAACTCCGCCTCGGCTACGTCACGTTCACCCGCCCCCGCTCCCTGCTCCTCGGCTCCGGCCACTGGTGGGGCCCCACCCAGAAGAAGCCCCGCGGCCCCTCCGGCTTCCTGCAGGCCCTGTACGACCACTGCGAGGCCGGACACGGCGAGATCGAGGCGTGGGCGGACGAACCGGCCGAGGACGCGGAGAACCCGGCCCTGCACGGCGCGGGCACCGACCAGGCCTGGCCGCTGCCCCTGGACGAGGCGTCCTTCACCCGGCGCCGGGCCGCCGCCTCGACGGTCCTCGCCCACCTGGAGGAACTCGCCTCCCACGAGGACGGCCGCCCCGTGGCCGTACACGACCCGGACGGCCACGAGGACCCCGACTGGCCCCCGCCGCCGGACGACGAAGCCCTCGAGGACGACGCCCTCTACGACGACGCCCCCTTCGATGAGGACGCCCTCCCGGACGAGGAACCCGGCGACTGGGACGACTGGTCCACGGACCGCCCGACCGTCCCGCACCAGGCAGCCGCTCCCGAGGGCGGCGACGAGGGCCGGCACCGCCACGCTCGCCCCACCGCGGGCCACCCGCGGCTCACGCCGGAAGAAGCCCGCACCATCGCCTCCTGGGACCGCGACCTGGACGCCCTCACGGGCGAGCTTCTGCGCGCGCGTGGAGCCGTCACCGAGGTCCCCCTGCCCGCCTCGCTCACCGCCTCCCAGGTGCTGCGACTGGCAGCCGACCCGGACGGCTTCGCACGGGAGCTCGCGCGCCCCATGCCACGCCCCCCGCAGCCGGCCGCGCGCCGGGGCACCCGCTTCCACGCCTGGGTGGAGGCACGCTTCGAGGAGCTCACCCTGCCCGTGCTCGAACCGGAGGAGCTGCCCGGCAGCGAGGCCGAGATCGCCGACGAACGCGATCTCGAAGCGCTCAAGGAGGCCTTCGAGCGCACCGACTACGCCCACCGCACGCCCCACCGGGTCGAGGCGCCCTTCCAGCTCGCCATCGCAGGGCGTGTGGTCCGGGGCCGCATCGACGCCGTCTACAGGGAGGGCGACGGGGACGGGACGACGTACGAGATCGTCGACTGGAAGACCAGCCGCACCCGCACCGCCGACCCGCTCCAGCTCGCCCTGTACCGGCTCGCCTGGGCCGAGCAGCAGGGCGTCCCCCTCGATTCCGTCAACGCGGCGTTCCTCTACGTCCGAACCGGTGAAATTGTACGACCGGGGAACCTGCCGGACCGGGCGGCACTGGAGCGGCTGCTGCTGGAAGGGCCTGCCGCAGCAGCAAACTGTGAGGAACCGCCCAACCAGGATGTCGGTGCGGGCCGATAGGCTCGTGACCATGAGCCAGCCCGTTGACAGTGCCGTCAGCGCCGTCCGTTCGTACATCGAGCGGCACCGTGCCGCCTTCCTCGACGACCTCGCGGAGTGGCTGCGCATCCCGTCCGTGTCGGCGCAGCCCGACCACGCGCCCGATGTACGCCGCAGCGCCGACTGGCTCGCCGCCAAGCTCCAGGAGACCGGCTTCCTCACCGCCGAGGTCTGGGAGACCCCGGGCGCCCCCGCGGTCTTCGCCGAGTGGCCCGCCGCCGACCCGGCAGCGACCACGGTCCTCGTCTACGGCCATCACGACGTCCAGCCCGCCGCCCGCGAGGACGGCTGGGACAGTGAGCCCTTCGAGCCCGTCGTCCGCGGCAACCGCCTCCATGCGCGCGGGGCCGCCGACGACAAGGGCCAGGTGTTCTTCCACACACTCGGCGTCCGCGCCCACCTCGCCGCGACCGGCCGCACCGCGCCCGCGGTCAACCTGAAGCTGCTGATCGAGGGCGAGGAGGAGTCCGGCTCCCCGCACTTCCGCGCCTTGGTCGAGCAGCACGCGGACCGGCTCGCCGCCGACGCGGTGATCGTCTCCGACACCGGCATGTGGTCCGAGGACACCCCCACGGTGTGCACCGGCATGCGCGGCCTCGCCGAGTGCGAGATCCACTTCTTCGGCCCCGACCAGGACATCCACTCCGGCTCCTTCGGCGGCGCCGTGCCCAACCCCGCCACCGCCGCCGCCCGCCTGGTCGGCGCCCTGCACGACGAGCACGCACGCGTGGCGATCCCCGGCTTCTACGACGGCGTCGTCGAACCCACCGACCGCGAGCGTGAGCTCCTCGCGCGGCTGCCGTTCGACGAGGAGCAGTGGCTGCGCACCGCCAAATCCCACGCCGCCCACGGCGAGGCCGGTCACACCACCCTGGAGCGCGTCTGGGCCCGCCCCACCGCCGAGGTCAACGGCATCGGCGGCGGCTACCAGGGCCCCGGCAGCAAGACGATCATCCCCTCCTCGGCCATGGTGAAGCTGTCCTTCCGGATGGTCGCGGGCCAGGAACCCGGCCACATCGAGAAGGTCGTCCGCGCGTGGGCGGCCGAGCAGGTGCCCGCCGGGATCCGTCACGAGATCACGTTCGGCGCGGCCACGCGCCCGTGTCTGACCCCGCTGGACCACCCGGCCCTGCAGTCCGTCGTGCGCGCGATGGGCCGCGCCTTCGGCAAGCCGGTCCTCTTCACCCGCGAGGGCGGCTCGGGACCGGCCGCCGACCTCCAGGAGGTCCTCGGGGCGCCAGTGCTCTTCCTGGGCATCTCCGTCCCGTCCGACGGCTGGCACGCGCCGAACGAGAAGGTCGAGATCGACCTCCTCCTCAAGGGCGTCGAGACCACCGCGTACCTGTGGGGCGACCTCGCGGAGACCTGGCGCCATGCGCCCTGAATCTCCTGCTCCGCCCGGAGCCGCACCGCACGCGGGGCACACTGGGGAAGACGCCCCGCACCGCCCGGCCCCGGTCGCCCACCACCGTACGTCCCGCCGAACCGCCCGCCGAAGCAACCCGTTCCACAGGGGGAGTTGGAAGCACCCGTGACCACCTGGACCGACCACACCGCCGATCGCCCCATCTCGCTGACCGCCCCGAGCGGCATCGACCGCGCCGCCCACCACCGGCTCGACGAGGCCTGGCTCGCGGCGGCCTGGAGCCACCCCACGACCCGCTGCTTCGTGGTCTCCGGCGGCCAGGTCCTCATCGACGAGACGGCGGACGGCCGTACCGAACTCGTCATGACCCCCTCGTTCGAGGCCCCCCTGACCGAGGCGCACCGCTACTTCCTGGGCACCGACGAGGACGGCGTCAGCTACTTCGCGCTCCAGAAGGACGCGTTGCCCGGGCGCATCGACCAGTCCGCGCGGGCCGCGGGACTGCGCGAGGCAGGTCTGCTGCTGTCGCCCCGGGACGTGGGTCTGATGGTGCACGCGGTCGGCCTGGAGAACTGGCAGCGAACACACCGTTTCTGCTCCCGCTGCGGAGAGCGGACCGTCATCGCCGCGGCCGGACACATCCGTCGCTGCCCCGCCTGCGGCGCCGAGCACTATCCGCGCACCGACCCCGCCGTGATCATGGCGGTCACCGACGCGGAGGACCGCATCCTGCTCGGCCGGCAGGTGCACTGGCCCGAGGGCCGCTTCTCGACGCTCGCCGGATTCGTCGAGCCGGGTGAGTCCATCGAGCAGGCGGTGCGGCGCGAGGTCTTCGAGGAGGCCGGCGTCAGCATCGGCCAGGTCGAGTACGTCGCCAGCCAGCCCTGGCCGTTCCCGTCCAGCCTCATGCTCGGCTTCATGGCCCGCGCCACCTCCACCGAGATCGACGTCGACGGCGACGAGATCCACGAGGCCCGCTGGTTCTCCCGTGACGACCTGGGCGCCGCCTTCGACTCCGGCGAGGTGCTGCCGCCGTACGGCATCTCCATCGCGGCCCGCCTCATCGAGCTCTGGTACGGCAAGCCCCTGCCGACGCGGAGCGTGTGACCACACCGGCACCCAGTCGTACGCCGTGAAACACGGAAGGCGGTCCCGAGTCGCCTCAGGGACCGCCTTCCGGACGCACGCGGACGTTACGCGCCGATCTTCTGCTTCACCTGCGCCAGCGACGGGTTCGTCAGGGTCGAACCGTCCTCGAACAGGACGGTCGGGACCGTCTGGTTTCCGCCATTCGCCTTCTCGACGAACGCTGCGGACTCCGGGTCCTGCTCGATGTTGATCTCGTTGTACGTGATGCCCTCGCGGTCCAGCTGGCTCTTCAGCCGACGGCAGTAGCCGCACCACGTCGTGCTGTACATCGTCACAGTGCCCGGCATGTGTCTCGCGCTCCTTGACTTCGGTGGATCGGATCCGTGCTCGCAGTGGGGCAACGTACTTGAAAGCGTCACCATTCCCGCACGGGGTGCCCCGCCCACGTGACGCCTGCCGCATTAGTACGACTGCGGGCACCTGCCTGTGGACAACCGCCGCACCCGTCTCCGCCGACCTGGCAGCATGGCGGTGTGACAGCAGCAACGCACTCCACGCTCTTCCCGCAGGGCTCCGGCGGTTCCCCGTACTCGGTTCCGCCGAGCGGTGCCGACGCGGTGCTCGAAGGGCTCGACCCCGAGCAGCGCGAGGTGGCCACCGCCCTGCGCGGCCCGGTGTGCGTGCTCGCGGGCGCCGGCACGGGCAAGACCAGGGCGATCACCCACCGCATCGCCTACGGGGTGCGCGCCGGGATCCTCCAGCCGTCCAGCGTGCTGGCCGTCACCTTCACCAACCGTGCCGCGGGGGAGATGCGCGGCCGGCTCCGGCAGCTGGGCGCCGCCGGTGTGCAGGCCCGCACCTTCCACTCGGCCGCCCTGCGCCAGCTGCAGTACTTCTGGCCGAAAGCGATCGGTGGGGCCCTGCCCCGGCTCGTGGACCGCAAGATCCAGCTCGTCGCCGACGCGGCCGCCGCCTGCCGCATCCGCCTCGACCGCGGTGAGTTGCGGGACGTCACCGCCGAGATCGAGTGGTCCAAGGTCACCCAGACCGTCCCGGGCGACTACGCGGCAGCCGCTGCCAAGGCCGGCCGTGAGGCGCCCCGCGACCCTGCCGAGGTCGCCCAGCTCTACTCCGTCTACGAGGAGCTCAAGCGGGACCGCTCCGTCATCGACTTCGAGGACGTCCTGCTGCTGACCGTCGCCATCCTCCAGGACCGCCACGACATCGCCGAGCAGGTCCGCGCCCAGTACCAGCACTTCGTCGTCGACGAGTACCAGGACGTCAGCCCCCTCCAGCAGCGGCTGCTGGAGCTGTGGCTCGGCGAGCGGGACAACCTGTGCGTGGTCGGTGACGCCAGCCAGACGATCTACTCGTTCACCGGGGCGACCCCGGACCACCTGCTCGACTTCCGCGCCCGCCACCCCGCGGCCACCGTCGTCAAGCTCGTCCGCGACTACCGCTCCACGCCCCAGGTCGTCCATCTCGCCAACGGACTCCTGGCGCAGGCCCGCGGCCGTGCCGCCGACCACCGCCTGGAGCTGGTCTCCCAGCGGACGGCGGGCCCCGAGCCGGTCTACACCGAGTACACCGACGAACCCGCCGAGGCCGAGGGCGCCGCCCGCCGCATCCGCGAACTCGTCGACGCGGGCGTCCCCGCCAGCGAGATCGCCGTCCTGTTCCGCACCAACTCGCAGTCCGAGACCTATGAGCAGGCTCTCGCCGACGCCGGAGTGCCCTACCAACTGCGCGGTGCAGAGCGGTTCTTCGACCGGCCCGAGGTGCGCCGGGCCATCGTCAACCTGCGCGCCGCGGCCCGCTTCGGCGGCAACGACGCGGCGCTGGACGGCGCCGTCGACCTGCCCTCCCAGGTGCGGGCGGTGCTGTCGGGAGAGGGCTGGACGCCGCAGCCGCCCGCCGGCTCCGGCGCGGTCAGAGAGCGCTGGGAGTCCCTGGCCGCACTGGTCAACCTCGCCCAGGACTTCATCGCCGCCCGGCCCGACACCACCCTCGCGGACCTCGTCGCCGAACTGGACGAGCGGGCCGGCGCCCAGCACGCCCCGACCGTGCAGGGCGTCACCCTGGCCTCCCTGCACTCCGCCAAGGGCCTCGAGTGGGACGTCGTCTTCCTGGTCGGCGTCGCCGAGGGCATGATGCCCATCACCTACGCGAGGACGGACGAGCAGATCGAGGAGGAGCGCCGCCTCCTCTACGTCGGCGTCACCCGGGCCCGGGAACGCCTGCATGTCTCCTGGGCCCTGTCCCGCTCGCCGGGCAGCCGACCGAACCGGCGCCCCAGCCGCTTCCTGGACGGACTGCGCCCCGGCTCCACCTCGACGGCCGCCCGGACGTCCGGGGGCGGGCCGGGCGGAGTGGAGCGCGGTCACACCAGCAGGGCGGACGCGGCCCCACGGCGTACCCAGCGCGTCCCCGCCCGCTGCCGGGTGTGCGGGCGCACGCTCACCGACGCGGGGGAGATGAAGCTGATGCGCTGCGAGGAGTGCCCCTCCGACATGGACGAGGGGCTCTACGAGCGGCTGCGGGAATGGCGTGCGGGGCAGGCGCGGCGCAGCGGGCAGCCGGCCTTCTGCGTCTTCACCGACAAGACGCTGATGGCGATCGCCGAGTCCGTCCCCGACGACGAGGGTGAACTCGCACGCATCCCCGGGGTCGGAGTGCGCAAGTTCAACCGCTATGGAGCCGATGTCCTGGCCATCTGCGCAGGCCGGGAG
This sequence comes from Streptomyces sp. NPDC101152, assembly GCF_044768275.1. Classification (NCBI taxonomy): domain Bacteria; kingdom Bacillati; phylum Actinomycetota; class Actinomycetes; order Kitasatosporales; family Streptomycetaceae; genus Streptomyces; species Streptomyces sp. NPDC101152. The sequence continues at coordinate 253,403 of NZ_JBIWPO010000001.1, forward strand.
GCGGGGGACGACGCCGACGACGGCTGAGAAGAACTCGTCGAAAAAATAGTTTGCGCATGCCCCGGCAATCCCCATAGGTTCTTGTCCACGGGGACGGAGGCCTTCTCGGAGGTCCCGATTCCGTGGTCTACTTGCATATCCGTCGGGCTGGTTCATCCCAGTCCCCGAAGCGCCGAGAGGAGGCGAGTCCAGTGATCAGCATCTACAGCAGCTCCATCAGCACCGTGAAAATGACCGATCGCTCGGTCGTCGCTTCCCTGTGCATGCTCGGCGCCTCGAACCAGGGCACCGGTCTGTCCGGCATTCGTGCCGTCCGGCCGGCGTCTGCCGTGTCCCTCGCGGAACTTCCCGTCCGTGAGCGCAATGAGCGACCGACCAAGGCACTGGGAGCAGTAGCGGCACAGGCGCAGGCCTATGCCTTTACGGCGGCCGGTGCCGGAAACCGGAAGCAGACGAAGCAGCACCACCTGATGTGGGCCTTCCGTGGGCCAGAACCCTGGAGTGATCCAGCCTGATCGGCGATCAGGCCGGCGCCTTCAGGGCCGCGGAACCCCATCCGGGATCCGCGGCCCTTCTGTTTTCCCCGAACGGGGACGACGGAGCGAAGGGGCCTCGGGACAACAGCAGAACCCGGTACCAGCCGCCACCCGGTCCAACAGGGCCGGAAACGACCAGACGAGGAAGACGAATCGTGCAACTCGAAGCGCACGCCCCGTCCGTACCGCCTTCCGAAACGATCCCCCCGCCCGGCCCCACGAAGGACTCCGCCTTGATCCCGCTCACCGCGCTCACCGCGCTCGACGACGCCATCGAGAACCTCGGCGTACCCGTCCCCTGCCGCTCCTACGACCCGGAGGTCTTCTTCGCCGAGTCGCCGGCCGACGTGGAGTACGCCAAGTCCCTCTGCCGCACCTGCCCGCTGATCGAGGCCTGCCTCGCCGGCGCCAAGGAGCGGCGTGAGCCCTGGGGCGTCTGGGGTGGCGAGCTGTTCGTCCAGGGTGTCGTCGTCGCCCGGAAGCGGCCGCGTGGCCGCCCGCGCAAGAACCCGGTCACGGCATGAACATCACAGGAACGATCGACCGCCCCCTCACGCACGACCCCAAGAAGCAGGCCCCGATGAAGCCGTCCACCAACGAGCCCGCCGGCTCCGCGATCGAAGAAGTCACCACGACCGGTACGACCGGTTCGCGTCAGAACAGGACCCGAGAGATGCAACTCATCCCAGAAGCCCTGGCTCGTGCGCATATGCACGACCGGCTGCACGAGTCGGAGCGGGAACGCCGGGCAGTGCGCCTGGTGACCGCCCGCCGGATGCAGCGGCGGGCCGAGCGCGCCTCGTTGCGCGCCCGGCGCGCGCTCGCCATGGCGGTCATGCAGTAGCCGACCACACCTGAAGCGGTCTCCTCCCGGCCCCGGGAGGAAGCAGCTCCCCGCGGGGGCCGGTCCGTTCGAACGGACCGGCCCCCGCGGTGCGTTGTGCCCAGTGTCGGGGGACGGCCGGCCTCGGCCCGCCGGTGCTCACGCCTGGGCGGCCGACTCCTCCTCGTCCGGTGCGTCCTCCACCACGAACCCCGGCAGCCACTCCTCCAGTTCCTCCCGCAGCCGCACCGTGGCGCCCAGTTGGCACAGGACGCCGATCGTGCTCAGCGTGACCCGGTGTATCAGGAGGTAGGCCGGCGGGAGGTTGAGCTGTTTGCCGAGCTGGTAGGCGGGGGAGCGGGGGTCGGCGATACGGGCCGCCTGGCTGCGCATCCAGCCGCGGGTGAAGGTGAACTCGTCGACCCGGGCCGGTTCGATGATCGGCAGGAGGTAGTCGAGGACGGCGGCCGGGTCCAGCTCTATCGACTCCTTGATGAAGCCTTCCTCGCTCAGGAGTTCGTGGACGGCCTCCGCCTCGCCGTCGAGGGTCATCCGCAGGGAGTCGCCGATGGGGGTCGGCAGACCGCCCGGGAGACGGTCGACCGTGCCGAAGTCGAGAACGCCCAGCCGCCAGTCGTCCTCCCCGGCCGGACCGCCGGGCAGCAGCCGGAAGTTGCCCGGATGCGGGTCGGCGTGCAGCAGCCCGGTGCGGGCCGGGCCGGAGAAGAGGAAGCGGGCCAGGAGTTGGCCGGCGCGGTCGCGCTGCTCCTGGGTGCCGTCCGAGATGATCTCCGAGAGGGGTACTCCGTCGATCCACTCGGTGATCAGCACCTGCTCGCACTGGTGGACCACGTCCGGCACCACGACGTCGGGGTCGTCCGTGAACTCCTCGGCGTGTGCCCGCTGGGCCTGGGCCTCCAGGCCGTAGTCCAGCTCCTCCGAGACACGGTCCTTGAGCTCCGCGATCAGGGGCTTGATGTCCATGCCGGGGATCAGCGGGCCCAGGAGACGGGCGAAACGGCTGAGTTGGTTCAGGTCGGACAGCAGGGCCTCGCCCGCGCCCGGGTACTGCACCTTGACGGCCACCTCGCGGCCGTCGTGCCACACCCCCCGGTGCACCTGGCCGATCGAGGCCGCGGCGGCCGGTTTGTCCTCGAACTCCAGGAACAGTTCCTGCCAGTCCTTGCCCAGCCGCTCGGCGAGCACCGTGTGCACGGTGCGCGTGGGCATCGGGGGCGCCGCCTCCTGCAGCTTCGTCAGCGCCGCGCGGTAGGGGCCGGCGACCTCCTCGGGCAGGGCCGACTCGAAGACGGACAGGGCCTGGCCGAACTTCATCGCGCCGCCCTTGAGCTCGCCGAGCACCTTGAACAGCTGCTCCGCCGTGCGCTGCTGCAACTCGCGGCCGACGATCTCCGCCGACTCGCCGACGATCCGCTTGCCCAGTCCCCAGGTAGCCCGCCCGGCGAAGCCGAGCGGAAGCGCGGCGAGCTTGGCGGTCCGGGTGACCGCCTTGCGGGGAAGATCAGACATGCGCCCTCCAGGTCCCTGCCGGCCGCGCCGCGTCTGCCCTGCGGAGCAAGTCCTTCGGCGACCGCTGCTCTTCCATTGTCTCGTGCCCCTCGTCGTCCTCGGCGGCCCGTGCCCCCTTCTTACTTTTCTCCGCTGCTCCGCAGGGGCATGCGGGGTGCGCCCGGACCGGTCGGGCATGCCAGGTCAGACCCGGCAGGGAGACCTCCCATCGGGCGCCGGCGCTCGTCGGGACCGAGCCGTCCAGGAAGGCGAGCGCATGCGCCGCGGCCAGTCCGGCGACCGTCGTCGCCAGCGCCAGGTCGCACGGCGGTACATGGCGCGGCCTGCCCAGACCCGACTGCCACTGGGCGACGAGCCGGGGCCAGGCGGGGTCACGGTCGGTGCGCTCCTGGTGCAGACAGCCCGCGCAGCCCGTCTCGCCGGGCAGGACGAGCGGGCCGACCACTCCGGTCGCCTCCACGACACCGGCGTACAGATGGGGCGTACCCGAAGTGACGAGGGGTTCGGCGGTGGTCGGTGCCGGTGCGTGGACGGCGACGTCGTCCCTCGGGGCGAGGATCACCAGGGAGAACCCGGGGTCCTCGGCCGACGGCGGCTGCGCGCGGCTGCGACGCCCCGGGCGGCCGGGGGCGCTGCGGCGTACGGCCTGCCGGGCGGCCTCGTCCCGGCGGGCACCGACGGACTGGGCGGGCACCCCGCCGGGCGTGACGTCCCAGGGCTCCACCTGGCCGACGTCCCGCACGTCGACCTCGCCGATGCCCGCGCCCGCGAGCAGCGAGGCCAGGACCGTGCCCACCCGCCCCGCGCCCCGCACCTGCACGCGCAGGGAGCGCCGGGCGGCCAGCCGGCCGATCGCGTCGCCCGGTTCACGGGTCAGCAGGGACAGCGACGCGAGGTCGGGGCGCAACCGGTCGAGGGCGTCCTCACGGCGGCGCAGACTGTCGGCGGCCGGCCCGCCGCCCTGCGCGTCGTCCAGCAGCCCCGCCCGGGACAGTCTTGCCACGAGCGCGTCGACATGCCCGTCCGGCAGGCCCATGCGGCGCCCTTCCTCGCGCAGCAGCGGCAGCCCGCGGGTGCCGTTGAGCAGGTCGAGGAAGCTGCCCGTCGCCGGGTCCATCGGACCCAGCGTCATCGCATGCGCGGGTGCCATCCCGAACTGAACGGTGTGCAGATCGCGCCAGCCGCGCCGCAGCGCGGGCTTCACCATCGGAGCGGCCGGAACCGTCGTCTCCATCGCTTGCATGTCAGGCCCCCGTAGCCCTCGTGGAAGTTCCCCGTCGGCCGGGCGGGACAGTTCTGCGACCGGCCGATGGCCGGCTCGGCGGTCGGTCGCGGATCACCCGGCGGGCACCAGCATGCCCGGACGTCACGCGGGTCGCCGAAAGTTGTCCACAGGCAGTGGGTATTCGTCGTAGAAATCAAACGCTCGGTGGGGGATCGGCACGAACCCGTCCCGGAGTCGGGACTTCACGCATGTGCAGCGGGTAACGTCGGGGCGTGCCCGCCGACCCACTGCACCGCGCCACAGCGCCACAGCGCAGCACGACGAGCCAGCCGCCGAGCGGCTCGGGGGCGAGCGCGATCGAGGTCCGCAGGAGCGCCCGGCGCCGCCGGACGGTCTCCGCGTACCGCGAGGGCGATCGCACCGTCGTACTCATCCCTGCCCGGATGTCCGAGGCGGAGGAGCAGCGCTGGGTGACCGTCATGCTCGACAAACTGGCCGCCCAGGAGAGCAAACGGCTCCTCGGGGACGAGGAACTGACGGAGCGGGCCGAGCGGCTGTCCGCGCAGTACTTCGACGGCCGGGCGCGGCCCACGTCGGTGCGCTGGGTCACCAACCAGAACACGCGCTGGGGCTCGTGCACCCCCGCCGAGGGCAGCATCCGCCTGTCGCACCGGCTGCAGGGCATGCCCGAGTACGTCGTCGACTACGTCATCCTGCACGAACTGGCCCATCTGCTGGTGCCCGGCCACGGGCCCCGCTTCTGGCGGCTCCTGGAGAGCTACCCGCGCACCGAGCGGGCCCGGGGATACCTCGAAGGGGTGGTCGCCGTCGAGCGGTTGCCGCACCTGCCGGGAGCCCGGGGCGAATGAGGGCCCGCCCGGGCTTGTGTACCGGGTCTGTACCGACTTCACCCGGTGTCGGCGTCAGCCGTTAGCCTGGCGCGACGCACTCGCATTCGGGATGGGGGACGGTCGTTACGCATGGCCAGGGAATTCCAACGCGGCCACAAGGCCAGGATCAGTGACCTCACCGCGGGCACCGATCTGTACGTAGGCGTGCAGATCAGCAGCCCCGGACTGACCTTCGACATCAGCTGCTTCGGTCTGGACGCCGACGAACGGCTCTCGGACGACCGCTACTTCGTGTTCTTCAACCAGCCCAAGTCCCCCGAGGAGTCCATCCAGCTCCTGGGGCCGCAGGCCGGCGACACGGAGTCCTTCCGGGTCACCCTCGACCGCATCCCGGGGCGGATCCAGAAGCTGTCCTTCACGGCGACCATCGACGGCGCCGGACAGATGTCGCAGATCGCCCCCGGATACCTGCGCGTCGTCGCGGGCGGCGAGGAGGTGGCGCGCTACTCCTTCACCGGCTCGGAGTTCTCCACCGAACGGGCCGTCATGCTGGGCGACTTCTACCTGAAGGACGTGTGGCGTTTCGCGGCCGTAGGCCAGGGCTTCGACGGCGGCCTCGAGGCGCTGCTGAAGAACTTCGGCGGCGAGGTCCTGGAGGAGGAGGCGCCCGCGGCGCCCGCCGCCCAGCCGTCGCAGACCGGCGCCGCCCCCGGCTTCGCCCCGCCCGCCCGGACCTTGCCGCCCGCGTTCGGCGCCCCGGCCGCTCCGGCGCCCGCCCCGGTCCCGCAGCCCGCGCAGGGCTTCGCGCCGCCCCCGCCGCCCGCGCCCGCACCGGACGTGCACGCCGCGCCCACCCTCGTCGCCCCCATGGCCCCGCCCGGTGTCGCCCCCGTCCCGCCCCCCGCACCGGCGCCCGCACCCTACGGTCAGCCGCCCCAGCAGCAGCCGTACGGTCAACCCCCGAGCCAGACCGCCCCGTTGCCGCCCGGCTACGGCCAGCAGCCCCCCTACGGCCAGGCCCCCGGGCAGCAGGCGTACGGCGTTCCGCAGGGCGTTCCCCAGGGCGGCGCCGGGGTCGGGGCCGCGCTCCAGAAGTTCAAGGAGACGCCCACCGGGCAGCGTTGGACCCTGCAGAACAGCAAGCTGATCCGCGTCGACCTCGGCATCGGCGGCCAACCCGTGCTCGCGCGGCAGGGCAGCATGGTGCTCTACCAGGGCAAGGTCGACTTCGCCTACAAGGGCGCCGGCATCATGGGCCGGGTCGTGGGCAACGCGACCGGTCAGGAGATGCAGCTGATGCGCTGCACCGGCCAGGGTCAGGTGTTCCTCGCCGAGAGGTCCACCCATCTGCACCCCGTCGAGCTCCAGGGCGACGCGATCTGCGTCTCCGCCGAGAACGTCCTCGCCTTCGACGAGAGCCTCCAGTACGAGGTCCGTCGCATCGAGGGACACGGCATCCCCGGGGGCGCGCTGTTCACGATGCAGTTCCAGGGCACCGGCACGATCGTCGTCAAGACGCACGGCACGCCCGTGGTGCTGCCGGTCACGCCCACGACCTTCGCCGACGCCAACGCCGTGGTCGCCTGGTCGGCCGCGGCCCAGGTGATCGTCTCCAGCCAGGTCAGGATGCGCCGCAACGCCTACCCGGGCGACACCGGGGAGAGTGTCAACCTGCAGTTCCGGGCAGCGCCCGGCAACTTCGTCGTCGTCCAGCCGTACGAGGTCTGAGGGAGCCCGTCATGTACCAGCCGCTCGCGGGCCACGCCCCCGCCCCCGTCACCGCCCGCATGGAGAACCACGGCGACCACATGCTGAAGGTCGCCCTGCAGACCGGGAACGACATCCTCGCGCGCGTGGGGTCGATGGTCGCCTATGAGGGCTTCATTCAATACGAGCCCAACCCGCCGGCCGTGCGCCAGATCGCCCGCGACTGGATCACCGGCGAGGGCGCACCCCTGATGAAGTGCTCCGGCGACGGACTGCTCTACCTCGCCGACTACGGCGCGAACGTCGTCGTCATCAATCTCAGCGGCGACGGGATCTCCGTCAACGCCACCAACCTGCTTGCCTTCGATGCGTCGCTCACCTGGGGTGTCGAACGGGTCAAGGGCCTGGCGAAGTTCGCCGGGCAGGGCCTGTGGAACACCAGGATCTCCGGACAGGGCTGGGTCGCGCTGACCTCCCGGGGCAAACCGATCGTCGTCGACTGCGGCGGCGGCGAGGACGAGACGTACGTCGACCCGGACGCGCTCGTCGCCTGGTCCCCGAACCTCAAGGTGAAGGGCAAGCGCAGTTTCAAGGCGCAGTCGCTGATCGGCCGCGGCAGCGGCGAGGCCTTCCAGATGGCCTTCTCCGGTCAGGGCATCGTCGTCGTCCAGCCCAGTGAGGACAGCACCGACCGCCTCCGGTTCCGGGGCTGAGGGGGAGCCAGAAAGCCATGCAGAGTCCGCTTTTCGCCTTCAACGACTCGCAGTCCCAGGAGCGTTACAGCCTGCAGAACAAGCAACTGCTGCGGGTCACCCTTCAGGGCCACGACGACATCCTGGCCCGCAAGGGCACGATGGTCGCCTACCAGGGGCTCGTCGAGTTCGACGCCGAGTACCAGAGCAGCCGGCAGGCGTACGCGCGCGCGGCCACCGGCGAGGGCCTCAGCCTGATGCGCTGTCACGGACAGGGCACGGTCTACTTCGCCAACCTCGCCCAGCACATCCACGTGGTGGACGTCGAGCAGGACGGCCTCACCGTCGACAGCGGATACGTCCTCGCCATGGACTCCTCGCTGCACCACGAGGTCATCGCCGTCGACAGCCTGTACGGCATCTCCGGGTCCGGGAAGTACCAGCTCAACATCACCGGCCGGGGCAAGGTCGCCCTGATGACCTCGGGCGCGCCGCTGATGATGCAGGTGACGCCCGACAAGTACGTCAACTGCGACGCCGACGCGATCGTCGCCTGGTCGACCGGGCTGCGGGTGCAGATGCAGGCACAGACGCACTCCTCCGGGGTGTGGCGGCGCCGCGGCAACACCGGCGAGGGCTGGGAGCTCAGCTTCATGGGCAGCGGCTTCGCGCTGGTCCAGCCGAGCGAGCTGCTGCCCCCGCAGAACGCCCAGATCGGCCAGGGCCTCGCCGCGCAGTTCGGCATGGGGCAGCACGGGGCGCGGGCGCAGAACCAGGGCAACGTCTGGAGCTGATCGTCCGGGCAGCAGACCTAAGGGGCGCTCGCCGTGGTGGGCGCCCCTCAACCGTTCACAGCCTCGCGCGCGCCGCTTCGAGCAGCCGTACGACGGACTCGTCGGCGACGTCCGCGACCTCGTCGTAGGGGAACCAGCGGACGTCCAGCGACTCGTCGCTGATCGCGTGGTCCGCTCCCGGGGGTGCCAGGGCCGCGTACTGCACGTCGAAGTGCCAGTGGCACGGCGCCGGGATGGGATGGCGGTCGAGGCGGACCGGGCCGCCCGGCAGCAGGGTCAGTCCCGCCACGCCGGACTCCTCCGTGGCCTCGCGCAGGGCCGCCTGAGCCACGGAGGTGTCCACCGGCTCACAGTGGCCGCCCATCTGCAGCCACATCCGTAGCTTGCGGTGCAGCGTCAGCAGCACCCGCTCGCGTGCGGGGTCGATCACCAGGGCGCTCGCCGTGACGTGGCCCGCGTGGCAGGCCTTCCACACACCGTCGGGGTGGGCCGCCAAGTGGTCCAGATAGACCTGGCGCAGCTCTTCCTGGTCCTCGTACCCCTTCAGGACGAGGACCGCGTCGTCGTACAGGCTCACTCGGAGTCGTCGTCCTCGTCCTTCTTGAGGTTCGGCTTCTCGGCGGAACCGCCGGCCGCCTCGCCGAGCATCTTGTCCAGCTCCGAGAAGTCCAGCTGCTCGCGGTGGACGAAGCCGTCCGGGTCGTCCAGGTCGGAGGCCGTCGGCAGCATGTCCGGGTGGGACCACAGGGCGTCGCGGCCGTCCACTCCGCGCGCGTCCGTGAGGGAGGCCCACAGGCGGGAGGCGTCCCGCAGCCGGCGCGGGCGCAGCTCCAGGCCGATCAGCGTGGCGAAGGTCTGCTCGGCCGGGCCACCGGTCGCACGGCGGCGGCGCAGGGTCTCGCGCAGCGCGTCCGCGGACGCGAGGCGCGGCTTCGCGGCCGCGTGCACCACCGCGTCCACCCAGCCCTCGACGAGCGCCAGAGCCGTCTCCAGCCGGGCCAGGGCCGCCTTCTGCTCGGGCGTGTCCTCCGGCTGGAACATGCCCTGCTGGAGGGCGTCCTGCAGCTGGTCCGGGTTCTGCGGGTCGAACTGGCCGACCACGTCCTCCAGCTTCGCCGTGTCGACCTTGATCCCGCGCGCGTACCCGTCGACCGCGCCGAACAGGTGACCGCGCAGCCACGGCACATGGGCGAACAGGCGCTGGTGGGCGGCCTCGCGCAGGGCGAGGTAGAGCCGCACCTCCTCCTTGGGCACGCCCAGGTCCTTGCCGAACGCCTCGATGTTCACCGGCAGCAGCGCCGCCTTGCCGGCCGGGCCGAGCGGCAGGCCGACGTCGGTGGAGCCGACGACCTCGCCCGCGAGCACGCCCACGGCCTGCCCGATCTGCGTGCCGAACATGGCGCCGCCCATCGAACGCATCATGCCGATCAGCGGGCCCGCCATGGCCTGCATCTCCTCCGGCAGCACGTCGCCCATCGCCGCGCCGACGCGTTCGGCGACCGGGTCGACGAGCTCCTTCCACGCGGGCAGGGTCGCCTCGACCCACTCCGCGCGCGACCAGGCCACGGCGGAGCCGGCGCCCGAGGGCAGGGACGTCGCGTCGTCCAGCCACAGGTCGGCGAGCCGGACGGCCTCCTGGACGGCGTTGCGCTCGGCGGGGCCGACGCTCGTGTCCTTCGTGCCGTCCTGGGTGCCCTGGGAGACGGTCTGGCGGGCGATCTGCTTGGCCATGTCCCAGTTCACCGGACCGCCCTCGTAGGAGAGCATCTGGCCCAGCTGCTGGAAGGCGGCGCCCAGGTCGGTGGGGTTCAGCGAACCGAACATGGCAGCGAGCGGGTTGTCCGCACCGGGGCCGCCAAAGCCTCCGGCACCGGGCAGCCCGCCGAAACCGAACGGGTTGGCCGGGCCCTGACCACCACCGCTCTGCTGGTCCTTCTTCTTGCCCTCGTCGCCGTCTTCCGGCTCCTCCGGCGGAAGGCCGAATCCGAATGGGGTGTCGCTCACGGGATTCCTCGGCTGGTAAGGCCGCCGGTTTCGCTCCGACGGCACGGCTGCCCGATAACACCACCCAGCGTAGACACCCGGGGCGGTTCGGGCCTCGGTGCTTCGCCGACTCTTGGCCTGCGGCAGGATGGATGCCACCTGGTACGGACGTGTCACTCGCGTCCTTACTGAAGACAACCGCTGGAGACGCCCGGTGAGTTCCCCAGATCCGCAGGTTCGCGCAGCGCGAAACGAGTCAACCCATTCCGCCACGCGCGGGCCCGTCGTCGCGGTCACCGGCGCCGCGTCCGGTATCGGCGCGCTGCTCACCGAGCGGCTCGCCGCCTCGGAGGAGATCAAGCAGGTCGTCGCCATCGACGAGCGGCGCGGCGAGTGCGAGGCCGCCCAGTGGCACATCCTGGACGTGCGGGATCCGGTCATCGCGGACAAGCTGCGGGGCGCCGACGTCGTGGTGCATCTGGCGCTCGACCTCGACCTGGAGAGCGATCCCGCTGCCCGGACGGCCTACAACGTCCGGGGGACGCAGACCGTGCTCACCGCCGCGGCGGCGGCCGGCGTCCACCGGGTCGTGCTGTGCACGTCCGCGATGGTGTACGGCGCGCTGGAGGACAACGAGCTGCCGCTGTCCGAGGACGCTGAGCTGCGGGCGACCGCCGAGGCCACCGGTGTGGGCGACCTCCTGGAGATCGAGCGACTCGCCCGGCGCGCGCCCCGGGCGCATCCCGGGCTCAATGTCACCGTGGTGCGGCCGGCGGTGCTGGTCGGAGGCACGGACACCGCTCTGACCCGGTACTTCGAGTCCCCGCGCCTGCTGGTCGTCGCGGGGTCACGGCCCGCCTGGCAGTTCTGCCACGTCGAGGACCTGTGCAGTGCACTCGAGTACGCCGTCCTGGAGAAGGTCGACGGGGAGCTGGCCGTGGGCTGCGACGGGTGGCTGGAGCAGGAGGAGGTGGAGGAGCTCAGCGGGATCCGGCGGATGGAACTGCCCTCGGCGGTGGCGCTGGGCGCCGCGGCCCGGCTGCACCGCATCGGGCTGACACCGTCCCCGGCGGGTGACCTGGCGTACACGATGTACCCCTGGGTGGTCAGCGGGAGCCGGCTGCACGACGCCGGGTGGCGGCCGCAGTGGACCAACGAGGAGGTGCTGGCGGAGCTCCTGGAGGAGGTCTCCGGGCGGCACACGGTCGCCGGGCGCCGACTGGGGCGCAAGGACGCGACGGCGGCCGGGGCCGCGGGCGCGACGGTGGCGCTGCTGGGCGCGGCGGCCGTGGTGCGGCGGGCGCGGAAGGCCCGGCGGCGGATCTGAGGGAGCCGGAAAGGCTGCCGGTGTTGTAGGAGCGTCCAAGAGCGCACGCGTGTGTGCCGGGTGAAAGGCGCCTTCCTGGGTGTCAGCGGCGTGAGGCACGATGGACGTATGGCACCCACATACGACCATCCCGGTGAGCTGGCCGCGGAGGACCCCATCAAGCTGCTCGCGATCCGTGAGACGCCGCTCTCCGTGGACGAGGTCTTCCGGGCCGTCGGGGACGCCGCCGCCGGCGGGACGGCACTGTTCGTGGGGACCGTCCGCAACCACGACGGGGGTGCCGACGTCGACCGGCTGGGGTACTCCTGCCACCCCTCCGCCGAGGCCGAGATGCGGCGGATCGCCGAGAAGGTCGTCGCCGAGTATCCGGTCCGGGCGCTGGCCGCCGTCCACCGCGTCGGGGACCTGGTCGTCGGGGACCTCGCCGTCGTCGTCGCCGTCTCCTGCCCGCATCGGGGCGAGGCCTTCGACGCCTGCCGCAAGCTGATCGACGATCTCAAGCACGAGGTGCCGATCTGGAAGCACCAGACTTTCTCCGACGGCACAGAAGAATGGGTCGGCGCGTAGCGCCGTCGTTGGGGGGTGGCGGTCGGGCGACGGGAGGGCGGGTCGGCGTCTGCTGATCCCTCCGCGCAGCGCCGAACCCCCCTCGTCGGTCCTCCGGTTGCGTAACCGCACCCCTGCCGTGAGCGTTGTCAGTGCGGATGGTTAATCTGCTGATCAGTCAGTTCTTGCGGTCGCTCACCGGGGTTGGGAGGTCGGCATGGGAGCGCTCGTCTGGTTGTTGATCCCGCTGGTGGCCGGGATCATGGCCGCCCTGTGGGGCAGCTGGGCCAACCGCACCCGGAAGGCACGCGGCGACGGACCCGAGCTCGACGGGTACGCGCGGTTCCGCGAGGCCATGGAGAGGTCCCACTCCGGTACATGACAGAGGCGGGGCTGACGGTGCGCTGACAGGCTCGTCCCGTACTGTCTTGGCATGCCACGCCGCACCGCTACGATGCTCGCCTCGACCCTGATGCTGATCGCGCTCCTGTGCGCGGGAGTGTTCATCCCCGTGCCCTACTCGGAGATGTCTCCGGGGCCCACCGTGAACACGCTCGGGGACCACGACGGCGAGCCGGTGCTGCAGATCTCCGGGCGCAAGACCTACCCGGCCAGTGGGCATCTGAACATGACGACGGTGCGGGTCACCAGCGCCGACTACCGGATGAACATGGTGGAGGCCGTCTACGGATGGCTGGCGCACGACTACAAGGTCGTCCCGCACGACACGCTCTACCCGGACGGCAAGACCGAGCAGCAGTCGACCCAGGAGAACGCCGAGGAGTTCAGCCAGTCGCAGGAGAGCGCCAAGGTCGCCGCCCTGAAGGAGCTGCACATCCCGGTGAAGTCCTGGGTGATCGTCTCCACCGTGGTGAAGGACTCGCCCGCCCAGGGCAGGCTGCACGCCGGTGACGTGATCAAGGCCGTCGACGGTACGGCGGTCACACAGCCCAACGACGTCGCCAAGCTGGTGACCAAGCACCAGCCGGGCGAGAACGTCGTGTTCACGATCGTGCCGGCCAAGGCGCAGGCGGACGCCGAGAAGGCCGACAAGACGGCCACCCAGACCCAGGACGTCACGATCAAGACCGCCGCCTCGAACGACAGCGCTGCCAAGCGCGCCATCGTCGGGATCTCCGCGGGGACCGACCACACCTTCCCCTTCACCATCGACATCAAGCTGGCCGACGTCGGCGGCCCCAGCGCCGGCCTGATGTTCGCGCTCGGCATCTACGACAGGCTCACCCCGGGCGACCTCACCGGCGGCAAGTTCGTGGCCGGCACCGGCACCATCGACGACAACGGCACGGTCGGCCCGATCGGCGGCGTCGAGATGAAGACGGTCGGCGCACGCAGCAAGGGCGCCCAGTACTTCCTGACGCCGACCGAGAACTGCGCGGCCGCCGCCAAGGACACCCCCGGCGGGCTCACGCTGGTCAAGGTGCACACCATCGCGGACGCCCTGGCCGCGCTGAAGGACATCCGCAGCGGCGACACCGCCGCCCTGCCGAAGTGCACGACCAAGGGCTGACGTCCGACCCGCACGACGACGGGGGCGCCCGCACACCAGGGGCGCCCCCGTCGTCGTACCCGAGGAGGTCAGTCCGCGAAGGTCGCCGCGAGGGCCTCTGCGAGACCCGGCACCAGGTCGGACCCGGTGAGGACCTCCGTCGGGGCGTCCTTCTCGCGCAGCCTGAGGGCGGACTCGCGGGCGCCGTCGCGCAGCACCGCGACGGTCATGCGCACCTCCTGACGGCCCGGGTGCTCGGCCACCCAGCGGGCGAGCTTCTTCTCGTCCAGTCCCTCCGGGACGGACGCCTCGGCCGAGGGCGGCAGCATCAGCCGCTCCACGGTGAGCGCGCAGCCGGCCACCGCGTCGGGCCAGGCGATGGTGGCGAGGAACTCGTCCAGCGCCTTGCCGGCCGGGATCTCGTCCTGCTCGATCGGCGTGAGACCCGAGGACTCCTGCTCGTCCTCCAGGCCGAGCTGGGCCGCGAGAGCCGGTTCCTGGTCCCGCAGCCGAGCGGTGTCTACGAGGGCGAAGAGGCGGGCGGGCTGGTCCCAGCCGAGGCCGGAGGCGTACTCGTCGATCTCGAGTACGGCCCGGGTGAGCGGGCTCGCTGCCATGGGAGTGTTGGACATGGTCACAATCCTGCCTCGTTCATGGCCGGAATCGGGAACCGAGTAAACGGTGAGTAAGTTGCATAGGTGTGGGCCCGCGATCACGGGGGGCCACGGCAGGTCCACGAACACGCGGGCCTGACGTATCGACAGCGAACTTCGAGGTGCGCACCTTGGCTTTCCAGATGCCGGACCGCGGCGGAGGCCCCGCGGGGCCGCGGATCAGAGTGGGCCGCCCGTCCCGGCGTGTCCGGACCCTGCTGATGACGCTGGGCGTCCTTGCCGTGCTCGGTATGGCGTTCACCATGTTCGCGGGGTTCTGGACGGACTGGCTGTGGTACCGCTCGGTCAGGTACTCGTCCGTCTTCACCACCACGCTGTGGACGAAGATCGGGCTGTTCTTCGTCTTCGGGTTGCTCATGGCCGTCGCGGTCGGCGTCAACATCTGGCTCGCGCACCGGGTGCGGCCGCCGCTGAGCGCCATGTCCATGGAGCAGCAGAGCCTCGACCGCTACCGGATGGGCATCGCGCCCTACAAGCGCTGGCTGCTGCTCGGGATCACCGCCCTGGTGGGGCTGATCGCCGGTGCCTCGGCCGCCGGCCAGTGGCAGACCTGGCTGATGTGGGTCAACGGCGTGCCGTTCCAGCAGAAGGACCCCCAGTTCCACCTCGATGTCTCCTTCTACGCCTTCGACCTGCCCTGGTACCGCTTCCTGCTCGGCTTCGGCTTCGCCGCCGCGATCCTCTCCCTGATCGCCGCCGCGCTCACGCACTACCTGTACGGCGGCCTGCGGGTCACCTCCCCGGGCGCGCGGGCCACCGCCGCCGCCACCGGTCATCTCTCGGTGCTGCTCGGCATCTTCGTCGCGCTGAAGGCCGTCGCGTACTGGCTCGACCGCTACGGCCTCGCGGTCAAGTCCAGCGACTTCAAGGCGACGGGCAACTGGACCGGCCTCAGGTACGTCGACGCGAACGCCTACCTCCCGGCGAAGACCATCCTGTTCTGCATCGCCGTCATCTGCGCGCTGCTGTTCTTCGCCACCCTGTGGCGGCGCACCTGGCAGCTGCCCGTGATCGGCTTCGGCCTGATGGTGCTCTCGGCGATCCTGATCGGCGGCCTGTACCCGGCGATCGTGCAGAAGTTCCAGGTCCAGCCCAACGAGCAGGCCAAGGAAGCGCCGTACGTCCAGAAGAACCTCAAGGCGACCCGCGAGGCGTACGGCATCGACGACACGAAGGTGACCGAGTACTCGGGGACGAGCACCACCAAGGACCAGACCAAGCTGCGCGCCGACGTCGACTCCGCGGCGAGCATCCGCATCCTGGACCCGAACGTCGTCTCGCCCACCTTCCAGCAGTTGCAGCAGATCAGGAACTACTACGCGTTCCCGAACAATCTGGACGTCGACCGCTACAGCAAGAACGGCAAAGAGCAGGACACCGTCATCGGTCTGCGGGAGCTGAACCTCAACGGCATTCCGAAGAACAACTGGATCAACGACCACTTCCGCTACACCCACGGCTACGGCGTGGTCGCCGCCAAGGGCACCGAGGTCCAGGACGGCCAGCCCGTCTTCACCGAGTCCGACCTGCCGTCCACGGGTGACCTCGGCCAGTACCAGCAGCAGATCTACTACGGCGAGAAGACCACCACGTACTCGATCGTCGGCGGTCCCCAGAAGGAGATCGACTACTCCGACGACAGTGGCGAGAAGACCACCAGCTACCAGGGCGACAGCGGGGTCAATCTGGCCAACCCGATCAACCGGGCGGCCTACGCGGTGGCGTTCAACGAGCCGCAGATCCTGTACTCCGGTGCGATCGGCAAGGGTTCGCGGATCCTGTACAACCGCACTCCGAAGGAGCGCGTCGAGGCGGTGGCGCCCTGGCTGACCATCGACGGCGACGCGTACCCGGCGGTGGTGGACGGCCGTATCCAGTGGATCGTGGACGCGTACACGACGACCAACGGCTACCCGTACGCCTCCCGCACGACCCTCGGCGACACCACGGCCGACTCGCTGACCGCCACCAACAACAACCGCACGGTGGTGGCCCAGCAGAACCAGGTCAACTACATCCGCAACTCGGTGAAGGCGACCGTCGACGCGTACACCGGCGAGGTCAAGCTCTACCAGTGGGACACTCAGGACCCCGTCCTGAAGACCTGGATGAAGGCGTTCCCGGGCACGGTGGAGCCGAAGAAGGACATCACGCCCGAGCTGCAGGCCCACTTCCGTTATCCGCAGGACCTGTTCAAGGTCCAGCGGGAGCTGCTCACGCGCTACCACGTGACGGACGCGCAGACCTTCCTCACCGGCAGCGAGGTGTGGCAGGTGCCGGACGACCCGACCAACAAGTCGGGCAACGCGGTGCCGCCGTACTACCTGAGCATGAAGATGCCTGGCCAGTCCTCGCAGGCCTTCTCGCTGACCACGACCTTCACCCCCAACGGGCGCGACAACCTCAGCGCGTTCATGGCCGTGGACGCCGACGCCGGCACCAGTGACTACGGCAAGATCAGAATCCTGAAACTGCCGACCAGCACGACCGTCGACGGACCCAAACAGGTCCAGAGCAAGTTCAACTCCGAACAGGAGATCGCCGCGGCGATCAGACTCCTCAAGGGCGGCGACTCCGACATCGAGTACGGCAACCTGCTGACGGTGCCCCTCGACGGAGGACTGCTCTACGTGGAGCCGGTCTACGTACGCGGTGGTGGACTGAAGTACCCGCTCTTGCGGAAGGTGCTGGTCACCTACGGAGGCAACACCGCCTTCGAGAACACCCTGGACGAGGCCCTCAACAAGGTCTTCGGCGCGCAGAGTTCGACCTCGCCGCCGCCGGACACCGGGACGGCCAACCCGCCGACGTCGACCAACCCGTCGGTCCAACAGGCGCTGAACGACGCCCAGAAGGCGTTCGACGCGGGCCAGCAGGCCCTGAAGAACAACGACTGGACGGCGTACGGCACGGCGCAGAAGGACCTTCAGGACGCGCTGAAGCGGGCCGAGGACGCGCAGGCCAAGGCCGACAAGGCCGGGGCCGGCAAGAGCGGCGCGGGCAAGGGGGGCAGCAGTCCCGGCCCGAGCGGCAGCCCCAGTCCCAGCTCCGGTTAGGGCGGCGACTGATCAACTGCCCCTCCCGCGTCGTGATATGGTTGCCAGACAACGACGCGGGGTGGAGCAGCTCGGTAGCTCGCTGGGCTCATAACCCAGAGGTCGCAGGTTCAAATCCTGCTCCCGCTACTGTCATCGAAGGCCCGGATCCTCAAGGATCCGGGCCTTCGTGATGTGCGAACGCATGTGCCGGACAAAGGGGGCGCCGTGCCGCCGCGGGGAGTTGGGGTCGATGTGTTTGACTTGTCTCTCTGTGGGCATGTCGACAAAACGCTGAAGTGACCTCACTGGCTGCGGTATACCAGGTGTACCCGGGTTGCAGGTGGTGCGACGATGGACGTTATGGGGGACAAGGCAACTCTGTTCGAGACAGGGCGATTTGTGCAGCCATCCCAGGGGGACGCGGGGGAGGCTGCTGACGAGGCTGCCGAGGAACTGCGTCAGCGGCTCGCCGCCGAGGCCGGCGACGTCGAGGCGATGAGTGTGCTCGGGGCCCTGCTGCTGCGCCGTGGCGATCTCGACGGAGCCGAGCCCCATCTGCGTGCCGCCACCACCGCGGGCGACCGTGCCGCCGCCAACAACCTGGGAGTCCTTCTCCACCAGCGCGGATACGCCGAGGAGGCGGCCGGCTGGTGGCGGATCGCCGCCGTCGCCGGGTCCGCCGCGGCCGCGCACGCGCTGGGCCGGCATCACCGTGAGCGCGGGGACGAGCCGGCCGCCGAGTACTGGCTGCGGCAGTCCGCCGAGCAGGGACACGCGCTCGGCGCCTACGCGCTCGCCGATCTGCTGGAGCACCGCGGGGACGCCGGGGCCGACGACTGGATGCGGGCCGCGGCCGAGCGGGGGCACCGGGAGGCGGCGTACCGGCTGGCCCGTGCGCTGGACCGCAGAGCGGCCGCTGAGGGCGAGGACGGGGCCGACAACGGTGTCGCCCTGCTGGAGGAGGCCGAGCGCTTCTACCGGCAGGCCGCCGCGCGCGGGCACCGGCGGGCCGCGCTGCAGCTCGGGGCGATCCTGGAGAAGCGCGGGGAGCTCAAGGAGGCCGGACGCTGGTACCTGACCTCCGCCAAGGACGGCGAGGCGCGGGCGGCCTGCGCCCTGGGTTTCCTGCTGCGGGACGCGGGGGACACCGAGAGCGCCGCCGTGTGGTGGCTCAGGGCCGCGCAGGACGGGGACGGCAACGCCGCCAACGCCCTGGGCGCGTTGCACGCCGAGCGCGGGGAGACACAGACCGCCGAGCGCTGGTACCGGGCCGCCATGGACGCCGGGGACGACAACGGCGCCTACAACCTCGGGCTGCTCTGCGCCGAGCAGGGGCGCACCGCGCAGGCCGAGCAGTGGTACCGGCGCGCCGCGTACGCCGGGCACCGGGAGGCGGCGAACGCGCTGGCGGTTCTGCTGCTGCAGGGCGGGGACACCGCCGGTGCCGAACCGTGGTTCTCCAAGGCCGCCGAGGCCGGGAGCGTGGACGCCGCCTTCAACCTGGGGATCCTGTTCGCCGGCCGCGGCGAGGAGCGGATCGCGCTGCGGTGGTACGAGCGGGCCGCGGCGGCCGGGCACACCGAGGCGGCGCTGCAGGTCGGGATCGCGCGGCTGCGGGAGGGCGACGAGGCGGCCGCGGAGCGGCACCTGCGGTGCGCGGCGGGGGGCGGCAGCGCCGAGGCCGCGTACCGGCTGGCGACCGTGCTGGACGCCCGGCGGCCGCCGGAGCCCGCGCACGAGCTGGGGGAGCCGGTGCACGAGAAGTCCGAGTGCGAGGAGTGGTACGACCGGGCGGCGTCCCAGGGGCACCGGCGGGCGCAGGTGCGGGTCGGGATGATGGCGGCTGCTCGCGGGGACGTCGTCGAGGCGGCCCGGTGGTACCGCCGGGCGGCGGAGGCCGGCTCCCGCAACGGCGCCTTCAACCTGGGGCTGCTGCTGGCCCGGGAGGGCAGCGAGCCGGAGGCCGCCGTGTGGTGGACCCGGGCCGCCGACGCGGGGCACGGGCGTGCGGCGCTGCGGCTGGCCCTCGTCTACGCGCGGCGAGGGGAGCTGGCGGAGGGGCAGCGGTGGGCGGACCGGGCGGTCACGCTGGGGCCGGACGAGGTGTCCCAGCGGGCGGCACGGCTGCGGGACGCGCTGCGGGAGGAACTGTCGGCGTGACACCGCGCCGGCCGGACCCGCTGAGCGTGCTGGTCACCAGCGATTTGCTTCTGTCGGTGTGCCTCACGTAATGTTGCGTTCACCGACGCGGGGTGGAGCAGCTCGGTAGCTCGCTGGGCTCATAACCCAGAGGTCGCAGGTTCAAATCCTGTCCCCGCTACTGAAGGCCGAGGGCCGGAACCCAGAGATGGGTTCCGGCCCTCGGTCGTGTCAGGGGGCGTGGCCCACGGCCTCCTCGTAGAAGGCGCGGTCCACGACGCGGGACTCGGGGACCGGGGAGCCCTCCAGGGCGCCCTGCTTGACGTAGGCGGACTGCAGGCGGTCGGTCGTGCCCTTGCGGATCTCCCAGTCCATGCGCAGCGGCGGGGTGGACTTCAGGACGGACGCGTCGGTCTTCAGGAGTCCGGCCAGGTAGGCGACGAAGGACGCGTCCCGCTTGTAGTCCGACGCGAAGTACGTGTTCACCGTGCGGATGTAGGCCCGCAGCAGGGCGACACCCGCGTCCACGTCGTCCCGCAGCAGCGTACGGCCGTAGAGCATGCCGCCCAGGGGCTCGCCGGTCGGCTGGCCGCCCAGGAACGCATAGCCCGGCGCACCGTCGACCCTGCGCCAGACCGGGTCCAGCAGCCAGGCGGAGTCGACGCCGCCGTTCTTCAGGGCCGTCAGGACGTCCGCCGAGCCCAGCTGGCGGTACCGGATCCGGTCGAGGCCGCCGCCGTGCCCGGCCAGCGCCTTCTGCATCGGGTACGCGATCACCGATCCCTTGCCGATCATCGTGCCCAGTGAGCGGCCCGCCAGCCGCACCCCGGCCGCCGTCTCGCCCTTCTGCAGCCGCGCCCACAGGCCGCTCTTCGAGCTCGGGTCGGGCGAGAAGTTCCCCGCGACCCACCTGATGTCGAAGCCGCCCTTGACGCCGTTCATCACGGCCGCCTCCGGCGCCGCCCACAGCGCGTCGATGTCGCCCTTGGCGAGCAGTGGCAGCGCGTCCGGCGTGGGCAGGACCTTGAGCCTGACGTCGAGGCCCTCCGCCTTGAACTCGCCCTTGTCCAGGGCGACTTCCAAGGGAGCCACGTACTCCGCGCTCAGCGTGCCGGTCGCGATGGTCAGCTTCCGGGTCTTGGACAGGGGCTGTGCGGAGGGGGCGAGCGGCTCGCAGCGGGCCGTCACGCGCGTCGCCGACAGGTCGGCCGGGTCCGTCCACGACGACGTGCCGCAGCCCCCGACCGGCCGGATCGTACGGTGAGCCTCCGTCCTCGCCTGCGTGTCGTCCTTGTACGGCGCCGAGCAGGCCGCCGACCCCATCAGCGCGGCCGCGGCCAGGGCGACCGCGCAGGCACGTCTGATCACGACTGTCCCCTTCCCCTGTCCCTCGGTGCCCACGGCGTCAGCAACCGGCCCAACAGACGCACCAGTTCGGAGAACACCACGCCCATGACGGCCACGCACACGATGCCCACGAACATCACGTCGTTCTGGAACAGGGCCCGTGAGTCGAAGATCAGATGGCCCAGCCCGTCCGTCGCGGCGATCTGCTCCGAGGCGACGATCACCAGCACCGCCACACCCGCCGCTATCCGCGCGCCCACCAGCACCGACGGGAGGGAGGCGGGCAGCAGCACATGGCGGAACATCTGCCAGGGGGAGGCGCCGAAGACCCGGCCCGCGTCGCGGTGGCCGGAGGGGACGGCGATCACCGCGGCCATGGTGGAGATCCAGACGAAGAAGAAGACCGTCGTCGCCACGAGCGCCACCTGCGGGCCCTCGCCCAGGCCGAACATGTTCAGGAAGACCGGCAGCAGGGCGAGTTTCGGGACCACGTAGAGGGCGTCGAGGAGGGGTTCCAGGGCGGCTCTGACCAGCGAGAGCGAGCCCATCAGGAGGCCGAGGGCGTAGCCCGCCGCCGTGCCGACGGCGTAGCCGGCCAGGACGCGGCGGAGGGTCGCCCACACGTCCGGCCACAGTTCGCCGGCCGCCGCCCGGTCCCAGCCGTCGGCGAGGATCGTGGAGGGGGCCGGGTAGACGCGGGGGTCGATGTAGCCCTGGGTGGCGGCCAGTTGCCAGAGCAGGATCAGCAGGACCGGAACGGCGGCCGCCAGGGACAGTTCCAGGGCCCGCCTGCGGCGGTGGGTGCGCGCGGGGTGCAGTTCCTCCGGGCCCGGCCGGCGGACCAGGACCGCCTCGGGGCCGGTGTCGGGGGCGAGCGTCGTCATGCCGGTGCGGCCTCCTTCCGCAGCAGGTCCCACAGTTCGCTCTTCAGGGCGGTGAACTCCGGGGCGGTGCGCACCTCGCCGGTGCGCGGGCGGGGGAACGGCGGGCGGCGTTCGGCGATGACCCGGCCCGGGCGGGCGGACATCACCAGCACGCGGTCGCCGAGGACGAGCGCCTCCTCGAGGCTGTGGGTGATGAAGAGGGTCGTGGTCCTCAGGGCCTGTGTCAGTTCCAGCAGTTCGTCCTGGAGGATGGTGCGCAACTGGGCGTCCAGGGCGGCGAAAGGCTCGTCCATCAGCAGGAGTCCTGGCTCCACGGCCAGGGCGCGGGCGATCGCCACGCGCTGCCGCATGCCGCCGGACAGGGTCGCCGGGTAGGCGCCGGCGAAGTCGGCCAGGCCCATGCGGGCCAGCCAGTCGTCGGCGCGGGCGTCGGCCTCGCGGCGCGGGACGCGCTGGACGTCCAGGCCGAAGCGGACGTTGGCGCGGACGGTCTTCCAGTCGTAGATGCCGTAGTCCTGGAAGATCATGGCGGCCGGGCGGGCGCCCGCGTCGCGGATGCGCAGGACGCCGCCGCTCGGGCGCAGCAGGCCTGCGGCGATGCGCAGCAGGGTGGACTTGCCGCAGCCCGAGGGGCCGACGACGCAGACGAACTCGCCCTCGGCGACGGTGAGATCGAGCGGGCCGAGGGCGTGGACGGTGTGGGGGGTTCGGCCGAAGGCGCGGGTCAGTTCGACGGCTTCGAGTTTCGGATACGGCTCTCCCACGGGGTCTCCTCGCGGAGTGCGGAACGGACGTGTGGGCGTCGTACGGACGGGTGCGGTCGACCATATGACGGTCCGTCAGATCAGGGAAGCCTGTAGGCAGCACGAAGCCCCGGCACGCGATGGATGCCGGGGCCTCGGAAGGGTGTTACGCCGTGGCGCAGTTGGGGCAGACGCCGCGGTAGGTGACCTCGACGTCCGAGACCGTGAAGCCGAAGCGCTCGGAGTCGGGGAGGTCGGCGAGCGGGTTGCCGCTCGGGTGGACGTCCTTGATGGCGCCGCACCGGGCGCAGACCAGGTGGTGGTGCGGCCGGTGCGCGTTCGGGTCGTAGCGCTTGGCCCGCTTGTCCGTGGCGACCTCGAGGACCTCGCCGAGGGAGACCAGCTCGCCCAGCGTGTTGTAGACGGTCGCGCGGGAGATCTCGGGCAGCTTGGCGACGGCCCTGGCGTGGACCTCGTCGGCCGTCAGGTGGACGTGCTCGCCGTCGAGCACCTCGGCCACGACGCGCCGCTGCGCGGTCATCCGCCATCCGCGTCCGCGCAGCCGTTCCAGAAGGTCGCTCATACGGTCCAGCCTAACAGAAGGAGACCAGGTCGCGAACGGGTGTGACTTTAGACAGGGTCTAATGAAGGGTGGCCATCTGCGGCCGTGCGGGTGCCCAGCAGCGGATGATGTCGCGGACCGAGACGATGCCGACGGCCTCTCCGCCGTCGAGCACGATGAGGTGGCGGAAGCCGCCGTGGGCCATGGCGCGGGCCGCCTCCTCCAGGGTCCAGGACGGCGCGGCGAAGACGACGTCGGTGGTGGTGTGGGCGTGGGTGCGCTCCGTGTCGGGGTCCTGGCCGAGGCCGACCGCGTTCAGGATGTCCCGTTCGGTGAGGATGCCGATGCCGCCGGCGTCGGGGTCGAGGACCACGGCCGCGCCGACGCGGCGGGCGGACATCAGGGCGGCTGCCTGGCGGAGGGTGTGTGCGGGGCCGATGGTGAGGACCACCGTGCTCATGGCGTCGCGGACGAGCATGGGTTCGAGCCACCTCCTGAGGGAATCCGTCGCTGCCGGGCTCTCGTGCCCGATAGTTCAGGAATTCACAAGTTCACAAGTGGGGGGACTCTCAGAGTGGCAGGTAAAGCGCGAGTCAACAAGGGGGCGCGGGTGGCCGATTGAGGGCGCACGCGCTCATCTGTGTGTTTGCCTGTGCCTCAGTAGCGCTGATTGAGATACCCCAGCAACTCGTCGTGCAGCAGGCCGTTCGACGCGGCCGCGTTGCCGCTGTGCGGGCCCGGGCGGCCGTCGAGGCCGGTGAAGGCGCCGCCGGCCTCCGTCACGATGATCGCGTTGGCGGCCATGTCCCACAGGGACAGCTCGGGCTCAGCGCAGATGTCGACGGCGCCCTCGGCGACCAGCATGTACGGCCAGAAGTCGCCGTACGCGCGCGTGCGCCACACCTCGCGGGTCAGGTCGAGGAAGCCGCCGAGCCGGCCCTGGTCCTCCCAGCCGCTCAGCGAGGAGTACGCGAACGAGGCGTCCGTCAGCTTCGCGACGCGGGAGACGCGCAGCCGGGAGGACGAGGACAGGCTGCGGCCGGTGAAGGCGCCGTGTCCCTTGGCGGCCCACCAGCGGCGGCCCAGGGCGGGGGCCGACACGACGCCGACGACCGGCTCGAAACCGGTCTCACCGGCCTCCATCAGGGAGATCAGCGTGGCCCACACCGGGACGCCGCGCACGTAGTTCTTGGTGCCGTCGATGGGGTCGATCACCCAGCGCCTGGGGCCGGTGCCCTGGACGCCGAACTCCTCGCCGAGGATCGCGTCGCGCGGGCGGGCCCGCTGGAGCTGGCCGCGGATGAGTTCCTCCGCCGCCTTGTCCGCCTCGCTCACCGGCGTCATGTCCGGTTTCGTCTCGACCTTGAGGTCGAGGGCCTTGAAACGGTCCATGGTCGCCGCGTCGGCGGCGTCCGCGAGGACGTGGGCGAAACGGAGGTCGTCGAGGTAGTCCGGCATGGAAGGAACGCTATCCGGCGAGATCGGACCGGGGCCACCGGCCCCAGCTCACGGTTCGGCCGCACATTGACGGCGCCCCGGTGACCGAAGGGCGCCCTCGCGTGCGCTCGCGAACCCTTGACAGTGCTCTCACGCGCGTCAAATCTGGGCGCAGAGCCGCTCGCCCCAGGGAGGCGATGATGCCTGCAGCGCGGGAATCCCTTCTGGACGCCGCGTACACGGCGCTCGCGCGCCGACCGTGGTCCGCCGTACGGATGGTGGACGTCGCCGCGGCGGCCGGAGTGTCCCGGCAGACCCTCTACAACGAGTTCGGCAGCAAGGAGGGCCTTGCCCGGGCGCTGGTCAGAAGGGAGGCCGACGGCTATCTCGCCGGGGTCGACCGGGCCCTCGGCACGCACTCCGACGCCCGCGACCGGCTCACCGCCACCGCCGAGTGGACGGCGTCGGCGGCCCGGGAGAACGCGCTGGTACGGGCCATGCTCACCGGCTGCTGGAGCGAACGGCTCCCCGCGCCGACCCTGTCCGCCGTGCCGTCCTCCTCGGCCGTCCCGGCACAGCGCCGGGCCGACGGCCCGTTACCGTCCCCCGGCGACTTCGTGGCCCTGGTCCGCGACCGCGCCGTGACAGCACTGGCCGGCCCCGGCGCCCCCAGGTCGGAGACAGCCGACCTGACCCGCTCCTGTGAACTGGTGGTCCGCCTGGCCCTGTCCTGCATAGCGGCTCCCCCACCCGACGGCGGCATCCCCGAACTGATCCGCACGGCGCTGCCCCGCCAGACGGTCTGGTAGAGCGCCCCCAAGAGGAGCGCCCGGTGCCTAATGGGCCGAGCCCGACAGCTGTAGCCCTATCACGCCGATGATCACGAAGCTGATCGAGACGATCTTCAGGATCGACACCAGGTCGCCCAGGAAGATCATGCCGTAGATCGCCGTGCCCGCCGCGCCGATGCCCGTCCAGACGGCGTACGCGGGGCCGACGTCGAGTTTCTTCAGGGAGAGGGTGAGCAGACCGAAGCTGCCGAGGGCGAAGCAGCAGAACGCGATCGTCGGCCAGAGCCGGGTGAACCCGTGGGAGAGCTTGAGGCACACGGCGAAGCCGGTCTCGAGTATCCCGGCCACGATGACCAGCAGCCACGCCATGTGCTGTCCTCCCGTATGTCCAGCTCGGTGCGATTATGCACTTACCGAGCTGACGTACCGCCAAACAACGCGGTGCTCAGTCCCCGTCCGTGCGTTCGCGCGTCGCCAGCAGCCGGCGCAGGGAGTACAGACGCGCGGGATCGGCGTGGCCCTCGGCCACCCACGCGTCCAGCGCGCAGTCCGGCTCGTCGTGACTGCACGCGCGCGGGCAGCCCTCCGTACCCGGTTCGAGGTCCGGGAAGGCGTGGATGACCCGGGACGGATCGATGTGCGCGAGCCCGAAGGACCGGACGCCC
Source organism: Streptomyces sp. NPDC101152 (assembly GCF_044768275.1). NCBI lineage: Bacteria > Bacillati > Actinomycetota > Actinomycetes > Kitasatosporales > Streptomycetaceae > Streptomyces > Streptomyces sp. NPDC101152. The sequence continues at coordinate 279,207 of NZ_JBIWPO010000001.1, forward strand.
GGGGTGTCGATCACCCAGCCGTCGTCCCCGGCGAGAGGAAGGGCCAGCGCCGAGGTGGTGGTGTGCCGGCCGCGCCCCGTCACGGCGTTGACATGACCGGTCAGGCGCCTGCGGTCCTCCGGGACCAGCGCGTTGACCAGCGTCGTCTTGCCCACGCCCGAGTGGCCCACGAACGCCGTGATCTTGCCGTCGAGTTCCGCGCGCACCCGGTCCGCCGCGTCCCCGCTCTCCAGCTCCGCACGGCTGGTGACCACGTACGGGATGTCCAGGTCGCCGTAGAGCTCGAGGAGCTTGTCGGGCGGGGCGAGGTCCGACTTGGTCAGGACCAGCAGGGGGTCCAGGCCGCCGTCGTACGCGGCGACCAGGCAGCGGTCGATGAGCCGGGGCCGCGGCTCCGGGTCGGCCAGGGCCGTGACGACGGCGAGTTGGTCGGCGTTGGCGACGACCACGCGCTCGTACGGGTCGTCGTCGTCGGCCGTCCGTCGCAGGACCGAGGTGCGCTCCTCGATCCGGACGATGCGCGCGAGGGTGTCCTTCTTGCCGGACAGGTCGCCGACGAGGGCCACCCGGTCACCCACGACGGCCGCCTTGCGGCCGAGTTCGCGGGCCTTCATCGCCATGACCGTCCGGTCGTCGACGAGGACGGTCAGCCGGCCGCGGTCGACGGTCAGGACCATGCCCTCGGCCGCGTCCTCGTGCGCGGGGCGGATGTTCGTACGCGGCCGGGTGCCCTTGCGGTTCGGGCGGGTGCGGATGTCGTCCTCGTCGGTGTGCTTGCCGTAGCGGCGCATGGCGGAAGTCCCTACGCCCCGAGCATCCCGGTCCACAGCTCGGGGAAGTCCGGCAGGGTCTTCGCCGTCGTCGCCACGTTCTCGATCCGCACGCCCTCGACCGCGAGGCCGATGATCGCGCCGGCCGTCGCCATGCGGTGGTCCTCGTAGGTGTGGAAGGTCCCACCGTGCAGCGGGCGGGGGCGGATGTGCAGACCGTCGGCCGTCTCCGTGACGTCGCCGCCGAGTTCGTTGATCTCCTTGGTCAGCGCGGCCAGCCGGTCCGTCTCGTGCAGGCGGAGATGGGCCACCCCGCGCAGGGTCGACGGGGAGTCCGCGAGGGCCGCGACGGCCGCGATGCCCGGCGTCAGCTCGCCGACCTCACCGAGGTCCACATCGATACCGTGGATGGCACCCGAACCGGTGAACTCGAGCCCGTAGTCGGTGAGTTCGCAGGAACCGCCCATTCCGGTGAAGATCTCGCGCAGCCGGTCGCCTGGCTGGGTGGTGCGGGCCGGCCAGTCGGGGATGACGACCCGGCCGCCCGTGACCAGCGCGGCGGCCAGGAACGGCTGGGCGTTGGACAGGTCCGGCTCGATCGTCAGGTCCCGGCCGAGCAGTGCGCCCGGCGTCACCCGCCACACGTTCGGCTCGCCGCCCGACTCCGGTGTGTCCACCTGGGCGCCGACCGCGCGCAGCATGTCGACGGTCATGCGGATGTGGGGGAGGGAGGGCAGGGAGTGGCCGACGTGGCGGACCTCGACACCCTGGTTGAAACGCGGGGCGGACAACAGCAGGGCGCTGACGAACTGGGACGAGGAGGAGGCGTCGATCTCCACCGGGCCGCCGTCGAGGGCGCCCCCGCCGTGCACGGTCAGCGGCAGCGTGCCCCTGCCGTCGTCGTCGATCCGGGCGCCGAGCACGCGCAGCGCGTCGATCACCCCGTGCAGGGGGCGCTCGTACGACCTCGGGTCGCCGTCGAAGCGGATCTCGCCGTCGGCGAGGGCGGCCACCGGAGGCAGGAAACGCATCACCGTGCCGGCGTTGCCGACGTCGACGGTGGCCGGGCCGTGCAGGCCCGTCGGCAGGACCCGCCAGGTCTCGCCGGTGCCGTCGGGGCCGACCCCCTCCTCGATGTCCACGCCCATCGCCCGCAGCGCGCCCAGCATGAGCAGGGTGTCCCGGGAGCGCAGGGGGCGGCGCAGCCACCCGGGTTCGCTCGCGAGGGCCGCGAGGACCAGGGCGCGGTTGGTGACCGATTTGGACCCCGGTACGTGGACCGTCGCGTCGACGGCTCCGCTCGCGTGGGGGGCGGGCCAGAGGGCGGTGTTCTCGGCGGGGTTAGGGGCCATGGGTTCACTTTATAAGGAGCTGATTGTGCAGGCCGTTGTACCCGTGCGGCGCCGTAGGGGGTCCGAAGGCCCTCTCACGCCTGCAGCAGCCACCTTCCCCCGCCGATGAGCGAGCACAGCGACACCGCGTGGAACAGGAACAGCCACAGACCCGCCGGTACATGGGTGAGCCGCGACAGCTGGTCCGCGTCGGAGTCGCCCGCGCCGCCGCGCATCCGCTTGGCCTGGAGCTCGAAGGCCGGCCGCACCCCGCCCACCAGCAGGAACCACACCACCGCGTACGCGAACGCCGCCTGCACCTGGGGGCCCGCGAGCCAGGACACCAGCAGGAACACACCTCCCGTCAGCACCACCGTGAGGGCACCGTACGCGTTGCGGATCATCACCAGCATGGCCACCAGCAGAGCCGTCGCCAGCCACAGCAGGAGCGTGATGTGGCCGGCCGCGAGCAGGGCCGCGCCGCCGAGACCGAGCAGGGGCGGCGCGGTGTAGCCGGCGGCCGCGGTGAGGATCATGCCGATGCCGTGCGGCTTGCCGCGGCTGACGGTGAGGCCGCTGGTGTCCGAGTGCAGCCGTATGCCGGTGAGGGTGCGGCCGGTGAGCAGGGCGACCAGGCCGTGGCCGCCCTCGTGGGCGATGGTGATGGCGTTGCGCGCGACGCGCCAGACGTTGTGGGGGACGGTGACGGCGAGCGCGGCGACCAGCGTCGCGATCACCACCCACAGGTCGGGGTCGGGTTGGGTGCCGAAGACACGGTCCCAGAGGGACGCGAGCGAGGATGCGGTGCTGTCCATGTTCGGCGGTGGCTCCCAGGGGGGTCGGCGGATCTGGCAGTGTGGCACGTATGTGCGGTAGGTATGCAGCGAGTCGTAGGCCAGAGGATCTCGCGCGGATCTTTGAGGTGGAGATGGGGGTCCCCCCAGGGCGAGCGGATTCGAGCCTCTGGGGGAGGGAGCCGGAGGAGACTCTGGCGCCCGACTACAACGTGGCCCCCACGAAGGAGGTCTACGCCGTCCTCGACCGCCCTCTTAAGGACGTGGCGGACCCGCGCCCGGTTCGGCAGCTCCGCAAGCTCAAGTGGGGCCTGGTGCCGAGCTGGTCGAAGACCCCCGAGGGCGGCGCCCGGATGATCAACGCCCGCGCCGAGACCCTCCACGAGAAGCCCTCGTACAAGCGGGCCTTCTCCTCCCGCCGCTGCATCATCCCCGCCGACGGCTACTACGAGTGGGTCACCGGCAAGGGGGAGCGGGAGTTGGAGGTCGAGGGGAAGAGGAAACGGCCGCGGAAGCAGCCGTACTTCGTGCTGCCGGCCGACGGCTCGGTGTTCGCGATGGCCGGGCTGTACGAGTTCTGGCGGGACAAGACCCTCCCCGACGACCACCCGCAGGCCTGGTGGGTGACCTGCTCGGTGATCACCACGGAGGCGGAGACGACCCCCCTGGCGGTCTCTCCCGCCGAGGGCCCGCACGCTCTCGCCGAGATCCACCCCCGGATGCCGCTGATGCTCACCCCGGACCGCTGGGACTCCTGGCTCGACCCCTCCCGCACCGATCTCGACGACCTGCGCTCCCTGCTGGCGCCCCCGCCGCCCGGCCTGATGCGGGCCTACCCGGTCTCCACCGCCGTCAGCAACGTCCGCAACAACGGACCGGAGCTGCTGAAGGAGCTGGAGGGCCCCGAAGAGGGCACACTGTTCTGACGTGACGACCGAGATCATTGCTACGGAGGCGGGCGACGCCCGCATCACCTGGCATCCGGCCCCCCAGGCACGGTTCGTGCTGGCCGTGAGCCATGGCGCCGGCGGCGGCATCGAGGCGCGCGATCTCCAGGCGCTCGCCCACGTCCTGCCGCAGCACGACGTGACCGTCGCCCTGGTGGAGCAACCCTGGCGGGTCGCCGGCAAGAAGATGGCGCCGGCGCCCAAGACCCTGGACGTCGGCTGGTACGGCATCTGGCCGGCGCTCACCAAGCTGGGCCTCCCGGTGATCTCCGGCGGCCGCAGCGCCGGCGCCCGGGTCGCCTGCCGTACGGCGACCGAGCTGGGCGCCCACGGCGTCCTCGCCCTGAGCTTCCCGCTGCACCCGCCGGGCCGGCCGGAGCGGTCCCGCGCCGGGGAACTGCTCGGATCGGGGGTGCCCACCCTCGTCGTACAGGGCGGGAACGACCCGTTCGGGAAGCCGGAGGAGTTCCCCGACGGGGACTTCCGGCTCGTCGAGGTGCCGTACGCCGATCACGGGTTCGCCACGCCGAAGCGGGCGGAGATCACCCAGGACCGGGCCGTGGCGATGGTCACGGACGCGGTCGTGGAGTGGACCGGGTCACTGGGGTGAAGGCCCGGGAATGTCGGGGACCGGACCTTGGTTGAGGCGGACAGAAGTGCTGAACCACCAGCACCGACGTCGTGGGAGAGGAAGTCCGCCGCATGGGTTCGACCACATGCCCGAGCCGCAGCAACCGTGCTGACCTGGACTGGACGGTGCTGTCTGCGGCCAAGACCACCCCTATTCGAGGGGCGGCGGGGACGGGTCGTCGTCTATCCTCCAATTCCGGTGGCACCGGTTTCGATGCTGCCCGGAATCTTGAGGAGGTGGGTCCGGTCACTGGGATCGACGCAGGGACCGACAACGGCCAGGCGGAGCTGCCCGAGGGCCAGGGCGTCAGCGCGGAGTCGACCGCGGAGCGCAGCGCGCGCTTCGAGCGGGACGCGCTCGAATTCCTCGACCAGATGTACTCGGCCGCCCTGCGCATGACGCGCAACCCGGCGGACGCGGAGGACCTGGTGCAGGAGACGTACGCGAAGGCGTACGCGTCCTTCCACCAGTTCCGTGAGGGCACCAACCTCAAGGCGTGGCTGTATCGGATCCTCACCAACACCTTCATCAACTCCTACCGCAAGAAGCAGCGCGAACCCCAGCGTTCCGCGGCCGAGGAGATCGAGGACTGGCAGCTCGCCCGCGCCGAGTCGCACATGTCGACCGGTCTGCGCTCCGCGGAGTCGCAGGCGCTCGACCACCTGCCCGACTCGGACGTGAAGGAAGCGCTCCAGGCGATCCCCGAGGAGTTCCGCATCGCCGTGTACCTCGCCGACGTAGAGGGCTTTGCGTACAAGGAGATCGCGGACATCATGGGGACACCCATCGGTACGGTGATGTCCCGGCTGCACCGGGGCCGCCGTCAACTGCGCGGCATGCTCGAGGACTACGCCCGTGAGCGCGGGCTGGTCCCGGCCGGCGCCGGAGAGTCGGACGAAGCGAAAGGCTCGGGCTCATGAGCTGCGGAGAGCCGCACGAGACGGACTGCAGTGAGGTCCTCGACCATCTCTACGAGTTCCTCGACAGTGAGATGCCGGACGTCGATCGCGCCAAGTTCAAGCAGCACTTCAAGGAGTGCTCGCCGTGCCTGGAGAAGTACGGTTTGGAGCAGGCCGTGAAGAAGCTCGTCAAGCGCTGCTGCGGACATGACGACGTGCCGAGCGACCTGCGCTCCAAGGTGATGGGGCGGATCGAGCTGATCCGCTCCGGGCAGGCCGTGCCCGAGCACGAGGTGACGGCCGCGCCGGTGACGCCCCAGGAGTCCTGAGCCCCTGCGCCGAGGTCGTCGCGATCCCCGAGGATCGCTCACCCGAACGGGCTAATCCTGGGGCTATATGCCCGCAGATTCCCCCATAGCGGCTCCCGTGCCGCATCCCTCGCCCTAGGCTCCGTTGCCGGGACGGGCGCGACGGGAGGGCGTTGGCGTGGAGGCGGTACCGGCACGGGCGCGAGCGTACGTGACCGGTCTGGCCATCGCCGCCCTGTGCTGTCTGTTCCCGCTGCCCTCGACCGGTGCGCCCTGGTGGGCGGTCGTGCTGCTCGCCCTGGTGTACGCGGGCTGCGAACAGGCCGCCGCCCGCCGGCGTTTCGGCGGAACGTTCTACCCCGTCCTGCTCGCCGCGGCCTTCCTGCTGCCCCCGCCCGCCGCCGCGCTGGTACCGGTGCCGGGCGCGCTGCTGTCGCCGGTCGAGCACCACCCGCACGTGCTGCGGCGGGTGTGGCGCGCCGCCCGCCTGGTGCTCGCCGTCTGGGCCGCGGGGTCGGTGCACTGGGCACTCGGCGGACGGGACGCGGTCGCCATGTCCGACTTCCCGTACGCGCTGGTTCCCGCCTCAGCCGCCCTGCTCGCCTTCTGCCTGGCCCTCGCGGCCCTGGACGGCGGGCTCCTCGCGCTCGTCGAGCGGATCCCGGTACGGCGGGCCTGGCACGGTCTGTTCGTACGCTCCCTCGCCCCCGTCGCCGTGCACGGCCTCGCCGGACTCATGATGGCCGTGCTGTGGCGCAGCCCGTACGGCCCCGTCGCCGCGCTGCTCGTGCTGCTGCCGATGTGTGTGTCCTGGTGGGTGTTCGCGCAGTACCACCGGGAGCAGGCCGCGCATCAGGCGACGATCCGGGCGCTGGTCCAGGCCGTCGACATCAAGGACGAGTACACCCGCGGCCACAGCGAACGGGTCGGACAGGCCTCGATGATGATCGCGCGCGAACTCGGCATGGACGACGCCCGCGTCGAGGTGCTGCGGTTCGCCGGGATCCTGCACGACGTCGGCAAACTCGGCGTGCCCACACGGCTGTTGCGCAAGGACGGCCCGCTCACGCCCGAGGAGCGCCGGGTGATCGAGCTGCATCCCGAGTACGGGCACGAGATGGTGCGCGGCATCGGGTTCCTCGGCGAGGCGCGGGCCGCCGTGCTCCACCACCACGAGCGGCTGGACGGCAGCGGCTACCCGTACGGGCTGAGGGGCGGTCAGATACCGGAGTCGGCACGGGTGGTGGCCGTCGCCGACGCCTTCGACGCGATGACGTCCACCCGCTCCTACCGGCGGGCCCGGCCCGTGCCCGCCGCGCTGGAGGAGCTCGAGCGGTGCGCGGGGACGCAGTTCGACCCGCGGATGGTGGCCGCGCTGGCACGGGCCCTCGCGCGCGAGGGCTGGCACCCGGCGGTGACCGCGGACGAGGACAGGGCCCCCGGCGTCCCCCGGCCGCCGTCCGTCCCGGAACGCCCGGGAGCACGCAGATGACGGCCACCGCCGGCCGCCCGGCCGCCGTACCCATGGCGGCAGGCCGACGCCTGCGCCGCCCCGCGCTGACCACCCTCCTCCACGCCTGCGCCGCGCTCCTCGCCCTCGGCTGCCTCGCCGTCACCCTCTGGACCGGTCTCGAGGAGCGCCCCACCGCTCTCGCCTTCGGGGTGCTCGTCACCGTCGGTGAGCTCGACCGCTGGACCGGCGCCCGGGTCCGCGAGGCCGCGCCGCTCGGGGCCGCCGCCGCGCTGTCGTACGCGCTGCTCGGGGCCGACGCCGGGCAGCCGACCCGGCACGGGGTCGCCCAGGTCGTCGCCGTCGTGCTCGCCGCCGCGCTGCTGGGCTGCGTGCCGCACGTGGCGCGCGGGCAGGGGCCCGCCCTCGACCACCTCGCCCGCCGCCTGCTGTGCGTCGCCTTCGCCGCGGTCTGCTTCCAACCCCTCTACCACCGTGGGGCGTTCGACCACTGGAACGGTCCCGCCTACGCCCTGCTGCTGCTCGCGCTGCTCGCCCTCACGGTGCTGTGCGACTGCGTGCTCGCCGCCGCCCTCGCCCACTCCCGTACCGGCTGGCCCTTCGGCCCGCTGCTGCGGGACGAGCTGCGCGCCCTGCTCGGCATCGGCTCGGCCGTGTGCGCGACCGGCGCGGTGATGGCCCTGGCGGTCGCCGTCGTCGGCCTGTGGGCGCTGGCGGTGTTCTCGCTGCCGCTGCTGCTGACCCAGCTGTCCTTCAAGCGGTACGCGGCCGTGCGGACCACCTACCGGCAGACCATCGCCTCCCTCGCCCGCGCCACCGAGATCGCCGGCTACACCCCGGTCGGCCACGCGCGGCGGGTGGCCGAGCTCAGCCGGGCCGTCGGCCGCGACCTCGGGCTCACCCGGCCGGAGCTGGCCGTGCTGGAGTCGGCGGCCCTGATGCACGACATCGGTCAGCTCAGCCTGGTCGACCCGGTGCCCGCCGGTGCAACGGCCGCCCTGCCGGGCGCCGAGCAGCGGCGGATCGCGCTGCTCGGCGGGGCCGTCGTACGGCAGACGGGGGTGGACCCGTCCGTCGCGGTCGTCGTCGAGCGGCAGGCCGACCCCTACCGGGAGCAGCCGGTGGCGGCGAGAATCGTGCGGGCCGTCAACGCGTACGAGGAAAAGGTGCGTGATGCCGGTCCCGGCGGGCCGCTGACGGCGCTGGAGGAACTGCGGCTCGGCACCGCCGACGACTACGCGCCCGACGTGGTGGAAGCCCTCGGCCGGGTCCTGGCGAGGGACTGTCTGACCCTCCCCTGGGCTGGGTAACCCATGGGTAATGAGCGCCCTTCAAGGCGCACGTGGTTGGATGCGAATGAGAGGGTGTCCGGGGGCGGTACAGCCAGCCCACTCCACGGAACTGGCAGGCGGGAATCGTGAGGATCTTCGGCAAGGGACGGCACCGGCCCTCCGCCTCCTGGCGGCAGGCCACCGATCGCGCCTTCACGCTGATCGGGGACGGCCGGTACGAGGACGCGGGCGCGCTGCTGACGCGGGCCGCCGATCTGGAGCCCTGGCTGTCCGAGTCCTGGTTCAACCTCGCCCTGCTGCACAAGTTCCGGCACGACTGGGAGCAGGCCCGCGCGGCCGGACTGCGCGCCGTCGCGCTGCTCGACCGGCAGACCGGGGCGCCCGACTGGTGGAACGTCGGCATCGCGGCCACGGCCCTGCAGGACTGGCCGCTGGCCCGACGGGCCTGGCAGGCGTACGGGCTGCGGGTGCCGGGCGTGGCCACGGCGTCCGGGGAGCCGCTGGGCATGGACCTCGGCAGCGCGGCCGTACGGCTGTCCCCGGAGGGGGAGGCCGAGGTGGTCTGGGGGCGGCGGCTGGACCCGGCCCGGATCGAGGTGCTGTCGATCCCGCTGCCGTCGTCCGGACGGCGCTGGGGTGAGGTCGTGCTGCACGACGGGGTGCCCCACGGCGAGCGCACCACCGCGGCCGGGCACGCCTACCCCGTCTTCGACGAGATCGAGCTGTGGGCGCCCTCGCCGGTGCCGACCTGGGTGGTGCTGCTGGAGGCGGCGACCGAGGCGGACCGGGACGCGCTGGAGCAGCTCGCGGCGGATGCCGGGTTCGCGGCGGAGGACTGGTCGTCGTCCGTTCGGCTGCTGTGCCGGATGTGTTCCGAGTCGCGGATGCCCTCGGACGAGGGGGACGGGGAGCACTTGGACCCCCACGATCACAGCGAGCCGGGGCACCCGGGGCCACTCGGTCACCGGACCGACGGGCAGATGTGGGTTCCCGAGCGGGAGTGTGGGGTGGCTGCGCCTGCCTCGCTGGTACGGGGGCTGTTGGACGGGTGGGTTGCCGACAGTCCGGACTCGCGGGACTGGCGGGATCTCGAAGAGGTGTGCTGAGGACTGGTGCCGGGTGCGGGCTCGTCGTGGCTGGTCGCGTAGTTCCCCGTACCCTGTATCAGCAGCATCCCCCTGTTTTCTAGGAAGGCATACGTCGGTCATGGCGCAGCAGGACACCGATCAGCAGCACGCGGGCGTGCTTCCCGTGGACGACGAGGGCTTCGTCATCGACACCGGGGAGGCCGAGGAGCGGGAGCAGGCGTGGCGTGAGGCCGGGACCTCGCGGCCGATCACCGTCGTCGGGAACCCGGTGCTCCACAAGGAGTGCAAGGACGTCACCGACTTCGGCGACGAGCTCCAGCAGTTGGTCGCGGACATGTTCGCCAGCCAGCGCACCGCCGAGGGCGTGGGCCTGGCCGCCAACCAGATCGGCGTCGACCTGAAGGTCTTCGTCTACGACTGCGGGGACGACGAGGGCCTCCGGCACGTCGGTGTGGTCTGCAACCCCAAGCTGGTCGACCTGCCCGCCGACAAGCGCCGTCTGGACGACAGCAACGAGGGCTGCCTGTCCGTGCCGACCGCGTACGCGCCGCTCGCCCGCCCGGACTACGCCGAGGTGACCGGCCAGGACGAGAAGGGCAACCCGATCAAGGTCCGCGGCACCGGCTACTTCGCTCGGTGTTTGCAGCACGAGACCGACCACCTCTACGGCTATCTCTACATCGACCGGCTCTCCAAGCGCGAGCGCAAGGAGGCGCTGCGCCAGATGGCCGAGAACGAGCCCCGCTACCCCGTGGTCGCCAACGACTGACACCTCACGATCATCGGGAGTACTCCCAACCCCCTTGCGCACGGCGCCTGTTCAGGTTCACCTCCCTGACCAGGCGCCGTTCGTCTGTCCGTCGCACGTTCGATCGTATGCGGGGCTCGTAGCGCTCCATAATCAGTCACACAAGGGGAGATTCTCGGCATCCGGGGGCAATGAATGGAGCAAATCCGTTCCCAGATCCGTCAGTTGTGGTGCTGAATGGAAGCGCGGGGATACGCAACGGCGCACACCCGGCACGGCGGGAGGGGTGGGCGTCAACTGGCGGCTGAGAGGGGTTTGTTCGTGCCTGCTTTCCCACACAGCACCACATCGACTGTGACCGCGATCGCGGTCCCACCGTCGCTCTCCCTCCCGGTGATCGAGGCCGCGTTTCCCCGGCAACTGCACCCGTATTGGCCTCGGCTCCAGGAGAAGACCCGCACCTGGCTCCTCGAAAAACGGCTCATGCCGGCGGACAAGGTGGAGGAATATGCCGATCGACTTTGCTACACCGACCTCATGGCGGGGTACTACCTGGGCGCCCCGGACGAGGTCCTGCAGGCGATAGCCGACTACAGCGCGTGGTTCTTCGTCTGGGACGACCGGCACGACCGCGACATCGTCCACCGGCGGCCCGAGTCCTGGCGGCGGCTCAGGTTCCGGTTGCACGCGGCCCTGGACGCCCCCGAGGAGCACCTGCACCACCGGGATCCGCTGGTCGCGGGGTTCGCGGACAGCATGGTGCGCCTGTACTCGTTCCTGCCGGGCACCTGGAACGCGCGCTTCGCCCGGCACTTCCACGCCGTGATCGAGGCGTACGACGAGGAGTTCCGCAACCGCACCGAGGGCACCGTCCCCACCGTCGAGGAGTACCTGCGGCTGCGCCGGCTCACTTTCGCGCACTGGATCTGGACCGACCTGTTGGAGGCGAGTGCGGGAGTCGAACTTCCGGACCGGGTGCGGAAACACCCGGCCTATCGGCGGGCGGCACTGCTGAGTCAGGAATTCGCCGCCTGGTACAACGACCTGTGCTCGCTCCCGAAGGAAATCGCGGGCGACGAGGTGCACAATCTCGGAATCAGTCTCATCACACACGAGGGACTGACTCTGGAAGAAGCCGTAGCCGAAGTCAGGCGACGCGTCGAGAACTGTGTGTGTGAATTCCTGGTGGCGGAACGCGGCGCTGTGCTGCTGGCCGACTCGCTGGCCGACGGTACCGTACACGGAAAAGAACTGAGTGCTGCCGCGAGGGTCTGCGTCAGCAATATGCGGAACTGGTTCAGCACCGTCTACTGGTTCCATCACGAGTCCGGCCGGTACATGGTCGACAGCTGGGACGACCGGTCCACGCCCCCGTACGTCAACAACGAAGCGGCAGGTGAGAAATGACCGTCGAGTCCGTCGAACCAGAACCGCAGATATATGCGAAAGGGCCCGGGGCGCCGCACGAACCGCCGCTCGCCGAGGGCGGGGTCGTCCTGCTCGGCCACGGCTGGAAACTGGCCCGCGACCCGCTGGCCTTCCTGGTCCGGCTGCGCGACCGCGGCGAGGTCGTACGGCTGCGCCTCGGCCCCAAGACGGTGTATGCCGTCACCGCCCCCGAACTCACCGGCGCCATCGCCCTCAGCCCCGACTACATCATCGCCGGGCCGCTGTGGGAGTCCCTGGAGAGCCTGCTCGGCAAGGAGGGTGTGGCCACCTCGAACGGTCCGCTGCACCGGCGCCAGCGGCGCGTCATTCAGCCCGCCTTCCGGCCGGGCGCGATCGCCGCGTACGGGCCGGTCATGGAGCAGGAGGCCGCCGCGCTGATGGCACGCTGGCGGGCGGCCGGGACCATCGACGCGACCACGGAGGCCTTCCGGGCGGTCGTCCGCATCGCGGTGGGCTGCCTGATGCACGGCAGCTGCACGGACGCGCGGGCGGAACGGGTCAGTGCCGCGCTCACCACCCTGTTCAGGGGTATGTACCAACGCATGGTGGTACCCCTCGGGCCGCTTTATCGGCTGCCGCTTCCGGCCAACCGCGAATTCAACCGGGCACTGGCCGATCTGCACCTCCTGGTGGACGAGATCGTCGCCGACCGACGGGCATCCGGTCAAAAGCCGGACGATTTGCTGACGGCTTTGCTGGCGGCGACCGACGAGAATGGCGACCCCATCGGGGAGCAGGAGATCCACGACCAGGTCGTCGCCATGCTCACCGCCGGCGGTGAATCCGTCGGATCGGTGCTCATCTCACTGCTCCTGGTGCTCACCGAGCACCCCGACCTGGCGGACAAGATCCGGGCCGAGGTGAATACGGTCGCTGGCGAGGGGCCGGTCGCATTCGAGGACGTGCGGAAGCTGACGTACACCGCGAATGTGGTCGTCGAGACAATGCGCCTGTATCCGTCCGTGTGGATATTGACCCGGCGCGCGGTGACCGACACCGAGCTCGGCGGATACCGCATTCCCGCCGGCGCCGACATCGTCTACAGCCCCTACGCGATCCAGCGTGACCCGCGTTCCTTCGAGCGGCACGAGGAGTTCGACCCCGACCGCTGGCTGCCCGGGCGGTCGGCCGAGGTGCCGAAGTACGCGATGAGCCCGTTCAGCGTCGGCAACCGCAAGTGCCCGGCCGACCACTTCTCGATGGCCGAGCTGACGCTGCTCACCGCGGCGGCGGCCCGCGCCTTCGCCTTCGAGCACGCGCCCGGCTCCGACGCCAGGCCCCGCATCGGCATCACCCTGCGCCCACGGCGGCTCAGGCTGCGGCCGGTGCCGAGGTGAGCGTCAGGCGGCCTGCTCGGGCCCCCTGAACGTGCGCCGGTAGGCGTTCGGGGTGGTCCCGACCGACTGGACGAACTGGTGGCGCAGCGCGGCCGCGTTGCCGAAACCCGTCCGCCAGGCGATCGCGTCCACCGTCTCGTCCGTCGCCTCCAGCAACCGCTGGGCCTGCAGCACGCGCTGGCGCAGGATCCAGCGGTAGGGAGTCGTCCCCGTCTCCTGCTGGAAGCGGCGGGCGAAGGTGCGCGGCGACATGTGCGCGCGCTGGGCCAGCTGCTCCACCGTGACCTCCTGGTCCAGATGGCGCTCCATCCACACCAGCACCTCGCCCACGGTGTCGCAGGAGTTCGTGGGCAGCGGCCTCTCGATGTACTGCGCCTGCCCGCCGTCCCGGTGCGGCGGCACCACCATGCGCCGGGCGATCTTGTTGGCGACCTCCGGCCCCTGCTCCTTGCGCACGATGTGCAGACAGGCGTCGATGCCGGCGGCCGTGCCGGCGGAGGTGATCACCGGGTCCTCGTCCACGTACAGGACGTCGGGCTCGACGGTCAGCCTCGGGTAGGCCCGCGCCAGCTCGTCCGCATGGTGCCAGTGCACCGTGCAGCGCCGGCCGTCCAACAGCCCGGCGGCGGCGAGCACGAAGACGCCGGAACAGACGCTGAGCACCCGCGCGCCCCGGTCGACCCCGCGCCGCAGGGCCTCGAGCAGCTCGGGCGGGAACTCCCGCGTCTCGTAGCAGGCACCGGCCGGCACGGCGATCAGGTCGGCCTCCTCCAGCCGCTCCAGGCCGTGGGCGACCTGCAGGGAGAAGCCCGCGCGGGTGCTCAGCACCGGCCCTTCGGCGGAGGCGACCGCGAAGTCGTACACCGGCAGCCCGTCGTCGCTGCGGTCGGTGCCGAACACCTCGCACACGACGGCCAGTTCGAAGGGGTTCACGCCGTCCAGCAGGACGGCGGCCACATTCTGCAGCATGTCCCCAGTATGCACCGCCCTTGGCAGCATTTCGAGGGTCTACGGCAGTGCTGCCACTGTTGGTAAGCAGCTACCGGCGCGACAGTGGTGTCCATGGATACGGCACACATCGAAGGACTGATCGGCATGCTGACCGTTCTCGCTCTCCTCGTCCTGCTCGCCCTCCCGGCCCTGAGCGGCATCGCCCACGACCGTCGCATGGACCGCCAGATCCGCGAGGCCGAACGTGCCCGCCGGGAGACCGAAGGCCTGGGGACACGGGAACGCCCCGCCCACCGGCAGCGCTACTTCACCACCACGGTGACCCACCACTCCTGAATCCCCAGGCACGAGACCCGGCCGGGTTGCGTGGCGCACAGCGGCCGCGTGGACTCCAGCCGGGTCCTGCCGTCCCGCACGGCCTTGAAGGCGGCACTCGCGTCGCCGGGCTGCAGGACGAAGCCGCTGTTGGTGGCCTGCAGTCCGGATCCCTTCGCGGTGACCGGCTTCCAGGGCCGCTTGGCCGTCCCGTCGAGGGTGATCCGGAGCGTGTCACCGACGGCCAGGCACACGGTTCGGCCGCTGTCGCGGGCGCCGAGCGTGGTCGCCGCCGTGCACCCCGGGGGACTCGTCGTAGGGGTGGGGGAGGTCGTGCGGGTGCTGGTGGGGGACGAGGACACGGTGCCGCTCGCGCCCGTGCCACTGCCGCTTCGGCCGCCGCAGCCGGCGAGGACGAGGGCGATCGCGGCGACGGCGAGGGTCGTGTGGGGGATCGATCGACGCATGGGGGCCTCCTCTCCCCTTTGACGTGTCACCCACACAACGGGATCCACGCCGGAACCCGCGCCGGGAAACGCCGGAGCCCCGGCCGCGAAGGCGGCGGCCGGGGCCCGGGGTCATGCCGTGCTCAGCTCGTGGTGACGGCGGTGTCGTCGACGACGAAGCTGGTCTGGAGCGAGGAGTCCTCGACACCGCTGAACTTCAGGGTGACGGTCGAGCCCGCGTAGGAGCTCAGGTCGAAGGACTTCTGCACGTAGCCCGAGGCGGCGTTGACGTTCGAGTACGTCGCCAGGGTGGTCGAACCGGCGCTGACCGTCAGCTTGTCGTACGCGGTGCTGCCGGTCTCGGCGGTGTCGATGTGCAGGTAGAAGGTGAACGTGGCCTTGCAGCCGCTCGGGATGGTCACCGACTGGGACAGCGTGTCGGTGTGGCTGGAGCCGTACCCGTCCAGCCAGGCGTAGTAGGAGCCGCCGTGGGCGCTCTCGCTGGTGGAGTTGGTGATCACACCGCTGGACGCGGCCCAGGTGGTGTTGCCCGACTCGAAGCCGGGGTTGCCCAGCAGCTGCGAGGAGGTGCAGCCGCCGCTCCCGCCGGAACCGACCGTCCAGGAGAAGGAGGCCGAGCCGGAGGCGCCGGTGGAGTCCTTGGCGGTGACGGTGACCTGGTAGGTGCCCGCGGTGGACGCCGTACCGGAGATCAGGCCGGTGGAGCTGCTGATCGACAGCCCGGTCGGCAGGCCGCTCGCGCTGTAGGTCAGGGCCGCCCCCGCGCTGTCGCTCGCCTTGATCTGCAGGCTGACCGAGCTGCCGGTGGTCGTCGACTGGCTGCCCGGGTTGGTGACGGACACCGTGTTGCCGGAGGCGCTGCCGGCCGTGAAGGCGGTGGTGCCGTTGGGCGTGCCCCAGCCGGTCGGGCCGTCGTAGCCGCTCTGGGCGGTGCAGAAGTACGCCGGGGAGCAGGAGCCGTTGTTGCCGCTGGTCACGTCGTACAGGTTGCCGGTGTGGCTGTAGGGGTACTTCGCCGGGTAGTCACCGGAGCCGGGGGTGCCGGCCAGCGCGTACACGCCGGCGATGATCGGCGACGAGGCGCTGGTGCCGCCGTAGACCGCCCAGCCGGAGCCGCCGTAGGTGTCGTACACCGCCACACCGGTGGCCGGGTCGGCGACCGCGGAGACGTCGGCCTCCATACGGGTGCTGCAGCCGCTGTCGGTCTGCCAGCTCGGCTTCGGGTCGTACGCCGAGCAGCCGGAGCCGGTGCCCTCGGTGGAGCTGGTCTTCCACACGGACTCGGTCCAGCCGCGGGAGTTGGAGGACGTGGACAGGGCGGTGCCGCCGACTGCCGTCACGTACTGGGAGGTCGCCGGGTACTCGGCGCCGTAGGCGGAGTCGCCGGCGGAGACGGTGATGGCGACACCCGGGTGCTTGAAGTACGAGGTGTCCTCGCTGGTCTGCGCCGAGGACTCGGAGCCGCCCCAGCTGTTGGAGACGAACTTCGCGCCGAGCGCGACGGCCTCGTTCTCGGCGGCGCCGAGGTCGGCGTCGGTGGCGGAGTTGGCCTCGACGAGGATGATGTTGCAGTTCGGGCAGACCGCGCTGACCATGTCGATGTCCAGGGCCTCTTCACCGGCCCAGCCGGTGTCGTTGCTCGGCAGCGAGGTCGTCGAACCGGTCTGGCTGACCTGCTTGAAGCAGCCGCTGGCGACCGTGCAGGCGGACAGGCCGTAGGTCGAGCGGTAGGTGGCCAGGTCGGAGGCCGCGTTCGGGTCGTTGTAGGCGTCGACCACGGCGACCGTCAGACCGGAACCGCCCGTCGAGGGCAGGTTGTAGGCGCTGTGCAGGTTGGCCGGGCTCAGGCCGGAGGGTGTGGCGGCGGCGACCGCGGAGGCCAGCCGCTGCCTGATGTCCGTACGGCGCTGGGCGAAGCAGGACGCGTGACCGGGGGCGGCGGTGGCGCACAGGTGCTCGGTCGGCACCTTCTGGCCCGCCTTGCCGGTGACGTGGAACGTCTGCCGGGCGGGGGAGGTGAGCGCCTTGGCGTTCTGCGCCACCTTGGAGGTGGCGGAACTGGTCGCGGCGGGAGTCGTGGCCTGGGTCTGGGCCTGGGTCGTCGGCGCGGCGACGAAGCCCGCCACACCGAGGGCGAGGGCGGGTATGGCGGCGGTCAGGAGTCTTCGCAGACTCCGGCGGGACTTCTCACGCATGGGGGTACTGCCTCCGTCGTTGGAGTGGGGTTCTCGACGCGGGTGGCAGGCCTGTGACGCGCGTAGCGGCGGCGGTGCGCGTTCCGTCATGGGCATGACACATTGAGCTCACATGGATCGTCCTGTGACGCTGATGTGGTGATGTTGTGGGTGACATGACAGGACGGCAGGAACGTAGCCGGGGCGTAGCTGAACCGAACAGATGCGCAGGAAGAACTTTGCCGGTCCATAGGGACTCCATGGCCGGCGGATGGAGCCCCTATGGCCAGTCCAACACGGTCAGCTCCGGCCACTGCTCCCGCCGGCGTGCGGACTTGGTCTCGTAGACGGCGCGCGGCACGCGAGCACGGACGACGGCGTCCTCGGCTTCCCAGGACAGGTCACCGGCGTCGATGCGGAAGACGTCGCCTGATGCCGTGGGTGGGCGGCCGACCGGTGACGACGTTTCCAGACGGTCTGGAACAGGCTCCCGGCCGTCAGATGCCACCTGGGCAGCTCCAGCCCTGCGGTGCGCGCCGGCACCTCCGTCACAGGCGACGACGGTCAGAAGTCCTCGTCGAATCCGACCGTGCCCTCCACCGCGACCTGGTACGCCGACGGGCGGCGCTCGAAGAAGTTGGTCAGTTCCTGCACGCCCTGCAACTCCATGAAGGAGAAGGGGTTCTCGGAGCCGTACACCGGCGGGAAGCCGAGGCGGGTGAGGCGTTGGTCGGCGACGCACTCGAGGTACTGGCGCATCGAGTCGGTGTTCATGCCGGGAAGCCCGTCACCGCACAGGTCCCGCGCGAACTGGAGCTCCGCCGCCACGGCCTCGCGCAGCATGTCCGTGACCTGCCGGCCGAGTTCGTCGTCGAACAGGTCCGGCTCCTCCTTGCGGACGGTGTCGACCACGTCGAAGGCGAACGACATGTGCATGGTCTCGTCGCGGAAGACCCAGTTCGTGCCGGTCGCCAGGCCGTGCAGCAGCCCCCGGCCGCGGAACCAGTACACGTACGCGAAGGCGCCGTAGAAGAACAGGCCCTCGATGCAGGCGGCGAAGCAGATCAGGTTGAGCAGGAAGCGGCGGCGGTCGGCCTTGGACCCCAGGCGGTCCAGCTTCTCCACCGAGTCCATCCACCGGAAGCAGAACTCCGCCTTCTCACGGATGGAGGGGATGTTCTCGACGGCCGCGAACGCGGCGTTCCTGTCCTCTGGGTCGGGGAGGTAGGTGTCCAGAAGCGTCAGGTAGAACTGGACGTGGACGGCCTCCTCGAAGAGCTGGCGCGACAGGTACAGCCGCGCTTCGGGGGAGTTGATGTGCTTGTAGAGCGTGAGCACGAGGTTGTTCGCCACGATCGAGTCACCGGTCGCGAAGAAGGCGACCAGACGGCCGATGAGGTGCTGCTCGGCCGGCGTCAGCTTCGCGAGGTCGGCCACGTCCGAGTGGAGGTCGACCTCCTCCACCGTCCAGGTGTTCTTGATGGCGTCCCGGTAGCGCTCGTAGAAGTCGGGGTAGCGCATGGGACGCAGGGTGAGCTCGAAGCCGGGGTCGAGCAGGTTTCGGGTGCTGGGCATCACTGGCAGGCCTCGCAGGACTCGGGGTTCTCAAGGGAGCAGGCGACCGCGTCGGGGTCGGCCACCCGCGGTACGGGGACGGTGGCCCGGGCCGCTCGGGCGATGCGGGTCGCCGGACGCGAGCGGAGGTAGTACGTCGTCTTCAGGCCCCGCTTCCAGGCGTACGCGTACATCGACGAGAGCTTTCCGATGGTCGGGGTCTCCAGGAAGAGGTTCAGGGACTGGGACTGGTCCAGGTAGGGCGTGCGCGCCGCCGCCATGTCGATCAGCGCGCGCTGCGGGATCTCCCACGCCGTGCGGTACAGGCGCCGTACCTCCTCGGGGATCCACGCGAAGTCCTGCACCGAGCCGCCCGCCTCACGCAGCGCCTCCCGGGTGCGGGCGTCCCAGACGCCGAGGTCCTTCAGCTCCCGCACCAGGTAGGAGTTGACCTGCAGGAACTCGCCGGACAGCGTTTCGCGCTTGAAGAGGTTCGACACCTGCGGCTCGATGCACTCGTACACGCCCGCGATCGACGCGATGGTCGCGGTCGGCGCGATCGCGAGGAGAAGGGAGTTGCGCAGCCCGACGGCGGCGACGCGCTCGTGCAGCGCGGCCCAGCGTTCCGGCCAGGCGCGGTCCGTCGCGTAGTGGTCGGGGTGCAGGACACCCTGAGCGGTACGGGTCTTCTCCCAGGCAGGCAGCGGCCCGTCACGCTCGGCCAGGTCCGCGGAGGCCTCGTACGCGGCGAGCATGACGCGCTCGGCGATACGGGTCGACAGCCGCTGGGCCTCCGGCGAGTCGAAGGGCAGGCGCAGCTTGAAGAAGACGTCCTGGAGGCCCATCGCGCCGAGTCCCACCGGACGCCACATGGCGTTGGAGCGGCCCGCCTCCTCGGTCGGGTAGAAGTTGATGTCGACCACACGGTCGAGGAAGGTGACGGCCGTGCGGACCGTCTCGTCCAGCCGCTCCCAGTCCAGCTCGTCGCCGGCCACGAAGGCTGCCAGGTTCAGTGAACCCAGGTTGCAGACCGCGGTCTCACCGTCGTCGGTGACCTCCAGGATCTCCGTGCACAGGTTGGAGGAGTGGACGACGTGACCGGGGGTCGCCGTCTGGTTCGCGGTGCGGTTCGCGGCGTCCTTGAACGTCATCCAGCCGTTGCCGGTCTGCGCGAGGGTGCGCATCATCCGGCCGTACAGGTCACGGGCCGGCAGGGTCCTGCGGGCCAGCCCCGCCGCCTCCGCCCGCCGGTAGGCCGCGTCGAACTCCTCGCCCCACAGGTCGACCAGCTCCGGCACGTCGGCGGGGGAGAAGAGGGACCACGGCCCGTCGGCGTCGACCCGGCGCATGAACTCGTCCGGGATCCAGTGCGCGAGGTTGAGGTTGTGCGTGCGGCGGGCGTCCTCACCGGTGTTGTCGCGCAGCTCCAGGAACTCCTCGATGTCCGCGTGCCAGGTCTCCAGGTAGACGGCGGCGGCACCCTTGCGCCGGCCGCCCTGGTTCACGGCCGCCACCGAGGCGTCGAGGGTCTTCAGGAACGGGACGATGCCGTTCGAGAGGCCGTTGGTGCCCCGGATCAGCGAACCCCGGGCGCGGACACGGGAGTAGGCGATGCCGATGCCGCCGGCGTGCTTGGAGAGACGGGCGACCTGGTGGTAGCGGTCGTAGATGGAGTCCAGCTCGTCCTTCGGGGAGTCGAGGAGGTAGCAGGACGACATCTGGGGGTGCCGGGTGCCGGAGTTGAACAGGGTGGGGGAGGAGGGCAGGTAGTCGAGGCGGCTCATCAGGCCGTAGAGGGCGGCGACTTCGTCCAGGGCGCGGATGGTGTTTCCCCCACAGGGGGCACCCCCATCGGCGAGACCGCACGCCACGCGCAGCATGAAGTGCTGGGGTGTCTCGATGACCTTGCGGGTGATCGGATGGCGCAGGAGATAGCGGCTGTGGAGCGTGCGGAGCCCGAAGTAGCCGAAGCGGTCGTCGGCGTGCGGGTCGATCAGCGGGTCGAGGCGGTGGGCGTGCAGCCGTACGAACTCCGCCGTGCGGTCGGCGATGAGCCCCTCGCGGTGGCCGACGGCGACGGACTCCGTGAACGACGTGACGCCCTGCGAGCCGGCCTCGGCGGCGATGCCGAGGGTGAGGAGCCGGGCCGCCAGCCTGCTGTACGCCGGGTCCTCGGAGATGAGGCCGGCCGCCGCCTCCGTGGCCAGCTCGCGCAACTCCGTCTCGTCCGCATGCGCGGACCGGCCGCGCAGGGCGGCGGCGGCGATCCGGCCGGGGTCGGCGTCGGGGAGGTCGGCGGTCAGCTCGGTCAGGGTGCGCAACAGTGCGGCACCGTGGCCGTCGGTCTCCGGCTCGGTCGCTGAAGCCGGGTCGGCTGGCGCGATGGTCACGTGGGGCTCTCCCTCGCTCGGCACGGGGCCTTGCGGGCAGGGGGCAGCACGGACGCGCGCAGCGTCGCGTCCACCGGCCCATTCCACGAGGCCCGGACGTCGGCACCCGGGCCGGGGTGGCCGGGTGCGCTGTCGGCAGGTCCTCGGACTGGGTCGTGCACGGGCGTGCACGAGTTCACCGTTGCGGGACAGTTCCGGATTCGCACCGGATTCCCCTGCGGCGACAGCGAGGTTGAGCATACATGTTGTGTCGTGTTCTGGCGGCACCCCTAGATGTTGTGTTGCCGTGTCTCGGGCACAAAAGAGCGGGCCGCCGAGGGTCGTTCTCTCGGTGGCCCGCTGCGGATTGTGTGTGGCTGGTCGCGCCCACGCGGCGGAGCCGCATATTGATACAGCCTCGCGCCCCTAAAAGCGTTTCAGTGGGCGCTTCCTGCAGTCGCTGGCGGAAGTTCCACCTCCACCCCCGGGTCTCCCGCGTCCGCCGTGTAGTCCTCCGGGCTGGTTTCGTCGATGCCCTCGGGGGCCTTCGCGGCCTTCAGGACGAAGGTGAGGACCACCGTCACCACCACGTTCAGGACGAACGCCGTGAGGCCGATGTAGCCGATCTCGCCGATGCCCGGGATCTCCTTCGACGAGCCGCCGAAGTGGGCCTGGGTCGGGGAGGCCACGCCGTACGCGGCGACCGTGCCGTAGACCATGCCGACCGCCCAGCCGGCGAGCAGTGCCCAGCGGTGGAACCAGCGGGTGAACAGGCCGCCGACCAGGGCGGGGAAGGTCTGCAGGATCCAGATGCCGCCCAGCAGCTGGAAGTTGATCGCGACCGTCTTGTCCATGGTCAGGACGAAGACCAGGGCGCCGACCTTCACCAGGAGCGAGACCAGCTTGGAGACCCTGGTCTCCTGCTCCGGTGTCGCGTCGGGCTTGATGAAGTCCTTGTAGATGTTGCGGGTGAACAGGTTCGCGGCCGCGATGGACATGATCGCCGCCGGCACCAGCGCGCCGATGCCGATCGCCGCGAAGGCGACACCCGCGAACCAGCTCGGGAACATGTCCTCGAAGAGCTGCGGGATCGCCAACTGGCCGTTGGTGACCTTGACTCCGGCCGCGATCGCCATGAAGCCCAGCAGCGCCAGCAGGCCGAGCATCAGCGAGTACAGCGGCAGGATCGTGGTGTTGCGGCGGATCACCTCACGGTTCTTCGAGGAGAGCGTCGCGGTGACCGAGTGCGGGTACATGAACAGCGCGAGCGCGGAGCCCAACGCGAGCGTGGCGTACGTCCACTGGGAGGCCTCGCCCGGGACCAGCGCCCCGCGTGGCTTCCCGGTCGCCTTGTTGGTCTGGGCGAAGGCGTGGCTCGCCTTGGCGAAGATGTCGTCGAAGCCGCCCAGCTTGATCGGGATGTAGATGATCGCCACCGCGATGACGATGTAGATCAGCGTGTCCTTCACGAACGCTATCAGCGCGGGGGCCCGCAGGCCGGAGGAGTAGGTGTAGGCCGCGAGGACGCCGAAGGCGATCAGCAGCGGCAGGTCCTTCACGAACCAGTTGGTGTTCTCGCCGCCGCCCACGCCCATCACGTCGAGGACGGCCTGGATGCCGACCAGTTGGAGCGCGATGTACGGCATCGTCGCGAGGATGCCGGTCAGCGCCACCGCCAGGGACAGCCCCTTGGAGCCGAAGCGCCCGCGCACGAAGTCCGAGGTCGTCACGTATCCGTGGCGGTGCGAGACCGACCACAGGCGGGGCAGGAACGTGAAGATCAGCGGATAGACCAGGATGGTGTACGGCACCGCGAAGAAGCCCGCCGCGCCCGCCGCGTAGATCGCCGCCGGCACGGCGACGAAGGTGTACGCCGTGTACAGGTCGCCGCCGAGCAGGAACCAGGTGATCCAGGTGCCGAACGACCGTCCGCCCAGGCCCCATTCGTCGAGGGAGTGCTCGTTCTCGGCCCTGCGCCAGCGCGCGGCGACGAAGCCCATGACCGTCACGGCCACGAAGAAGAAGATGAAGACGCCGAGTGCGACGCCGTTCACGCCGTTCTTCACCTGCCCTCACCTCCCTTGCGGGCACGCTGGTCACGCTGCCACAGCTTGTACGCGGTCATCGTCAGCGCCGTGGAGATCAGCACCCAGAGCATCTGGTACCAGTAGAAGAACGGGATGCCGATGAAGGTGGGGGTCGTCCTGGTGTAGGAACCGACCCACAGCATCGCCACGAAGGGCGCGACCAGGCAGACGGCGATGATCACGCGGAGTGGGGTCACCACCGGTGGTCTCACTTCGGGTACTTCGGACATACGGCGGCTCCGTCCCCTCACGATCACCTGTGATCACGTCTGTGTAATGCGCAGGCAATGTAGGTCACGGCGTCGTGGCAGTGGAAGACCCCATCGGGATATCGGTATGTCGATTCCGTGAAGACCGCGGGGGCGGTGGAATCGCCGCCCCCGCCCGCCTCAGTCGACCGGCCTCTTCAGCCTCGCCACGAACTTGTACCTGTCGCCCCGGTACACCGACCGCACCCACTCCACCGGCTGTCCCTCCCGGTCCAGCGAGTGGCGGGAGAGCATCAGCATCGGCAGACCCACGTCGGTGCCGAGCAGGCCGGCCTCGCGCGGGGTGGCCAGCGAGGTCTCGATGGTCTCCTCGGCCTCGGCGAGGTGGACGTCGTACACCTCGGCCAACGCCGTGTACAGGGACGTGTACTTGACCAGCGACCTGCGCAGGGCGGGGAAGCGCTTGGCGCTGAGGTGGGTGGTCTCGATGGCCATCGGCTCGGCGTTGGCCATGCGCAGGCGTTCGATGCGCAGCACCCGGCCGCCGGCGGTGATGTCCAGCAGCTCGGCGAGGCGGTCGTCGGCGGTGATGTAGCCGATGTCCAGCAGCTGCGAGGTGGGCTCCAGGCCCTGCGCGCGCATGTCCTCGGTGTAGGAGGTGAGTTGGAGCGCCTGCGAGACCTTGGGCTTCGCGACGAACGTGCCCTTGCCCTGGATCCGCTCCAGCCGCCCCTCGACCACCAGCTCCTGCAGGGCCTGTCGCACGGTGGTGCGCGAGGTGTCGAACTCGGCGGCGAGCGTGCGCTCGGGCGGTACCGGGGTGCCGGGCGACTGCGTCTCCGTCATGTCGAGCAGGTGCTTCTTCAGGCGGTAGTACTTGGGCACGCGCGCGGTACGGACATTCGCCCCACCCTCGTTCTCCGCACTGCTGACGTCGGTACTCATTCTCTGCCTTCCCGGCTCCGGACGCGGATCACGTCGTGATCCCTTCTGTATACCGTCGCCGCCAGTTTTGGTCTAGTCCACAGAGGCCAAGTGGTCTAGCGGACGAGACTACTCCGGCGCCGCTGATTTCGCTGGCTTCTTACTTAAAGGTTCCTGCATATGTAGGTCGCATAACGGCTGGTCAGAGCCTTTTCGAGCACTCTTGACAGGCTCCGTGGTCTGGTCCAAGCTCCGACCTACTGGTCTACACCATTGGTTCAGGTCCCGGCGTGGGGCGGGGAGGTGTGGGCATCCCTGAGGAGGGTGGCGTGAAGCGCAAGCTGGCAGCCGCGATCGGTATCGCGGGCATGATGGTCTCGGTCGCTGCGTGTGGGGGCAGCGGCAGCAAGAGCTCGACTTCCGGTGCCGACGCCAAGGAGCTGACCGTCTGGCTCACCGTCGACGCCCAGAACAACTGGCCGAACCTGGTGAAGGCCGCGGACGCGGCGGTCGAGAAGGCGCACCCGGGCCTCAAGATCAACCACGAGTACTACGGCTGGCCGGACAAGAACACCAAGCTCGACGCCGTCCTCGCCACCGACAAGGTGCCGGACGTGGTCGAGATGGGCAACACCGAGATGCTCGGCTACATGGTCAAGGGCGCCTTCGCCCCTGTTGACCCGGCCAAGTTCACCAACTCCTCCGCCTGGCTGGACGGCCTCAAGGCCTCGGTGACCTACGACGGCAAGACCTACGGCGTCCCATACTACGCGGGCGGCCGCGTCGGCAACTGGCGCAAGGACGTCTTCGCCTCGGTGGGCGTCAAGTCCACGCCGAAGACCTACGCCGAGCTCACCGCCGACCTCGACAAGGTGCAGGCGAAGGAGGGCGACAAGTTCTCCGCCTGGTACCAGCCCACCCGCGACTGGTACGCGGCCATGTCCTTCGTCTACGACGCCGGCGGCTCCATCGCCACGCAGGCCGGCGGCCAGTGGAAGGGCAACCTCTCCTCGCCGGAGTCCATCAAGGGACTCACCGAGTTCAAGAACGTCATCGACAAGTACATGCACGGTGACAAGACCAAGGACGAGTCCGACCGTTACATCGTCTACGGCCAGGGCAAGTCCGGCATGATCTTCGGTGCCGCCTGGGAGGGCGCGACCTCCGCCGACCCGAAGAACGACAAGACCGGCAAGCTCAAGAACAACCTCGTTAACTTCGTGATGCCGGGTCCGTCCGGCAAG
Source organism: Streptomyces sp. NPDC101152 (assembly GCF_044768275.1). Lineage (NCBI taxonomy): Bacteria > Bacillati > Actinomycetota > Actinomycetes > Kitasatosporales > Streptomycetaceae > Streptomyces > Streptomyces sp. NPDC101152. The sequence continues at coordinate 304,566 of NZ_JBIWPO010000001.1, forward strand.
AACCTCCCCGTGTTCCTGGGCGGTTCGGACCTCGCCGTCCCGGTCAAGTCGAAGGCGCAGGCCCTCGCCGCCGAGTGGATCAACGCCTTCACCGGCTCCTCCGGTCAGAAGGGCCTGATGGCGAAGGGCAACCTGCCGAACAACAAGACCGACCTCGCGACCCTGAAGAGCGACCCCGCGACGGCGGTCCCGGCCACCGCGGCCGAGTCCAACTGGTTCGTCCCGATGGCGCCCGGCTGGGGCCAGGTCGAGAAGGCCCAGGTGCTGCAGACCATGCTGCAGAACATCGGCACCGGCAAGCAGTCGGTCGAGGCCGCGGCGAAGGCCGCCGACGCCGCGATCGACAAGGTCATCAACACCAAGTGACCTGAGAGCAGGGCCCTTTCGACCCCGGGGGCAGTTCGGGGCGGGGGCCCTGCTTCTCGTACGACCGTACGACGTACGACCTGAGGGACCGCTGAGGAGCGCGCGATGAGTGCCGCAGACACCACCACCCCTGCCAAGGTGCCGCCGCCGCGGCAGGCGCCGCCGTCACCACCGTCCGCCCCGAACCCGCCACGCAGAGGCCGCACTTCGGGCGGCGCCGCCACACCGTGGCTGCTGCTCGCCCCCTGTCTGCTGATCCTCGGCCTGGTCATGGGCTATCCGCTGGTCCGCCTGGTCACCCTGTCCTTCCAGAAGTTCGGGCAGTCCCAGCTGTGGGGCTTCCAGCCGGCCGAGTGGGTCGGGTTCGCCAACTTCAGCGGGGTGCTGAGCGACAGCCAGTTCTGGCAGGTCGTGCTGCGCACGATCCTCTTCGCCGCCGGCTCGGTCATCTTCACGATGGTCCTCGGCATGCTGGTCGCGCTGCTGCTGCAGCGGGTCTCCGGCTGGGTGAAGACGCTGGTCAACATCGTGCTGGTGGCCAGCTGGGGCATGCCGATCATCGTCGCCACGACCGTCTTCAAGTGGCTGTTCGACAGCGACTACGGCATCCTCAACGCGCTGCTCAGCAAGCTGCCCGGGGTCCAGCTGATCGGTCACAACTGGTTCGCGAGCGGCCCGCAGGGCCTGGCCGTCATCATGCTGCTGGTGGTGTGGGGCGCGGTCCCCTTCGTCGTCATCACGCTCAGTGCCGGACTCACCCAGGTCCCGGCCGAGTTGGAGGAGGCGGCCCGGCTGGACGGAGCGGGCGCGTGGGGCGTCTTCCGGTACGTCACCCTGCCCATCCTCAAGCCGATCATCGTGATGCTCACGACCCTGTCGGTCATCTGGGACATGGGCGTCTTCCCGCAGGTGTTCGTGATGCGCGGCGGCCACCCGGAGGACGAGTTCCAGCTCCTGACCACCTACTCCTACGACCGCGCCTTCCAGGTCAACGACTACGCGCAGGGCTCGGCGATCGCCCTGGTCACCGTGCTGTTGCTGCTGGGCGTGGTCGCCGTGTACATGCGCCAGATGCTGAAGATCGGAGAGGTGGAGTGAGCGCGATCACCACGGGGCGGAAGCCCCGGAAGTCCAAGGTCGGCTGGAACCTCCTCGGTCTCCTCGTCTTCCTCACGGCCGGCTTCCCCGTCTACTGGATGCTCAACACGGCCATCAAACCGGCCAAGGACACCATCGACCCCAACCCGAGCCTCTTCCCGACCGGCTTCACGCTGGACAACTTCCGCCGTGCGCTGGCCATCGCGGACTTCTGGGGCCCGGTCGGCCGCAGCCTGATCGTCTCCCTGGCGGTCGTGGTGATCGGCATCGTGGTCGGTCTGCTGGCGGCGCTCGCCATCTCCCGGTTCGCCTTCCGCGGCCGCAAGGTCGTCATCGTCGGCATCCTCGCCGTCCAGATGGTCCCGCTGGTCGCCATGATCATCCCGGTCTTCCTGCTCCTCAACGACCTGCAGCAGTACGACAAACTCTCCGGCCTGATCATCACGTACCTGACCTTCATCCTCCCCTTCACGGTGTGGACGCTGCGCGGCTTCATCGTCAACATCCCTCGGGAACTGGAGGAGGCGGCGATGGTCGACGGCTGCTCCCGCACCGGCGCCTTCGTCCGCGTGGTCTTCCCGCTGCTGGCCCCCGGCATGGTCGCGACCTCGGTCTACGCCTTCATCCAGGCCTGGAACGAGTACATCTACGCCCTCATGCTGCTCAGCCAGCAGCACCAGACCGCGACCGTCTGGCTCGGCAACTTCACCACCAAACACGGCACCGAATACGCCCCGATGATGGCCGGCGCCACCATGATGGCCGTGCCCATCGTCGCCCTCTTCCTCCTCGTCCAGCGCAAGATGGCCGCGGGCCTGACCGCGGGCGCCGTGAAGGGATAACGCCCCCCGATGACGACAATCGCCAGCGGAACAGACACCCTGACCCGCGACGCCCTCACGGTCCTGCAACCCGGCTTCACCGGCACCACCGCCCCCGACTGGCTGCTGCGCCGCCTCGGGCAGGGCCTCGCCTCGGTCGGCCTCTTCGGCCGCAACATCGCGTCCCCCGAACAACTGGCGGCTCTGACCGCACAGTTGCGCGCCGAACGCGACGACGTCCTCGTCGCCATCGACGAGGAGGGCGGTGACGTCACCCGCCTGGAGGTGCGCACCGGCTCCTCCTTCCCCGGCAACAACGCGCTGGGCGCGGTGGACGACGTGGAGCTGACCAGGCAGGTGGCCGCCGAACTGGGCCGCCGCCTCGCCGTCTGCGGAGTGAACCTCAACTGGGCCCCCTCCGCCGACATCAACTCCAACCCCGCGAACCCGGTCATCGGCGTCCGCTCCTTCGGCCCCGACACCGACCTGGTCGCCCGGCACACGGCGGCCTACGTCACCGGCCTCCAGTCCGCCGGAGTGGCGGCCTGCACCAAGCACTTCCCGGGCCACGGCGACACGGCCGTCGACTCCCACCACTCCCTGCCGCGCGTCGACGTACCCGCCGAGACCCTGTCCTCCCGCGAACTCGCTCCCTTCCGCGCGGCCATCGCCGCCGGCACCCGGGCGATCATGACCGCGCACATCCTGATCCCCGCCCTGGAGGCGGACCACCCGGCCACCCTCTCCCGCAGGGTCCTCACCGACCTGCTGCGCGGCGAACTCGGCTACGACGGCCTGATCGTCACCGACGGCATGGAGATGCAGGCCATCGCGGCGACCTACGGCATCGAACGCGGCAGCGTCCTGGCCATCGCCTCCGGCGCGGACGCCATCTGCGTGGGCGGCGGTCTGGCCGACGACGAGACGGTACGGCGGCTGCGCGACGCCCTGGTCTCGGCGGTCCGCGCCGGCGAACTCCCCGAGGAACGCCTGGCGGACGCGGCGCAGCGGGTGCGTGCCCTGGCCCGCTGGACGGCCGCGGCGGGCGCCTCCGACGCGGAGACGCCGGCCGACGAGGAGGTGGGCCTGCGCGCGGCCCGCCGAGCGGTGAGGACGACCGCCGCCCAGCCCTTCACCCCCCTGACCGAGCCGCCCTACGTCGCCGCCCTCACCCCCGTCGCGAACATCGCCGTCGGCGACGAGACCCCCTGGGGCGTCGCGGCGGAACTCTCCCGCCTGCTCCCCGGCACCGAGACCGGCACCTTCACCGACGAGCACGCGGGTCTGGCCGCCCTCGCCGCGGCGGGCCCCCGCCGTATCGTCGCCGTGGTCCGCGACGAACACCGCCACCCCTGGATGGCCAGGGCCCTGGACACGGTCCTGCGCACCCGCCCCGACACCATCGTGGTCGAAATGGGCCTCCCCCAGTCCCCACCCCGAGGCGCCCTCCACATCGCCACCCACGGAGCGGCCCGCGTCTGCGGCCGAGCGGCGGCGGAGATCATCGCTGGGGAGTAGCCAGGGGTTGTTCGAGTCGAAGGCGCCGGCCCTTTTCAAGGACCGGCGCCTACAAGGTTGTTTTAGGGGCGCGGGGCTGTATCGATGTGCGGCTCCGCCGCGTGGGCGCGATCAACCCCCACTACCCGCACCCCGCGACGAACCCTCTAGATCCCCTGCCAATCCGGCTTGCTGGCAAACGTGTGCCGAAAGTAGTCAGCCAACTTCAGCTTGGAAGCCGCACCCTCATCAACAACGACCGTCGCATGCGGATGCAGTTGCAACGCCGACGCCGGGCACATTGCAGCAACGGCCCCCTCCACACTCGCGGCAACAGCGTCAGCCTTGGCTTCCCCCGTCGCCAGCAACACCACATGCCGCGCCTCGAGAATCGTCCCGATCCCCTGCGTGATCACATGATGCGGCACCGCGTCGACGTCACCGTCGAAGAACCGCGCGTTGTCCACCCGGGTCTGTTCCGTCAGCGTCTTGATCCGCGTCCGCGAGACCAGCGAGGAGCACGGCTCGTTGAACCCGATGTGCCCGTCGGTCCCGATCCCGAGCAACTGCAGGTCCACGCCCCCCGCCTCCGCGAGCGCCCTGTCGTACGCCTCGCACGCCCCCTGCACGTCCTGAGCGGTCCCGTCGGGCCCCATGAACGCGTCCATGCCGATGCCGAGCGGCTCCAGCACCTCGCGCCGCAGCACGGAGCGGTACGACTCCGGGTGCTCGGCCGGCAGCCCCACGTACTCGTCGAGCTGCGCTATGCGAGCCCGCGAGACGTCCACGTCCCCGGCGTGGACATGTGCCGCCAGCGCCTCGTAGACCGGCAGCGGCGTGGACCCCGTGGCCACCCCGAGCAGTGCGTCCGGCTTGCGCCTGAGCAGCCGCGCCATGGCCTCGGCGACGAGCTCGCCGCCCGACTTGGCGTCCGGAACGATGACAACTTCCACGCTGGGCCTGCCGATCTGAAGCGCTATGTGGTTTAGACCAATCTGTGGGTGTCAATCTAACAGAGCAGGACCGCCCGGCCCAGGGTGGACCGGCCCTCGAGGCTCCCCGTGCGCACGCCGTTCACGCTCGACGGGCACCATGGGGCCCGGGGGAGTGCAATGGGTACCGCACCGCAGCCCGAACCAGGAGGAGCCCACCATGACCGCCACCGCACCGGACCCCCAGAGCGACGTCCCGGGCCGGATCATGGCCCGCGAGATGGCCGAGCAGCCCGCCGTCCTGCGGCGGATCCTGGACGAGGGCGGCCCGGTGATCCGGCAGGTGGCCCAGGAGATCGCCGCCCGTAACCCTCGCTTCGTCCTGCTGACCGCCCGTGGCACCTCCGACAACGCCGCCCTCTACGCCAAGTACCTCCTCGAGATCCGTCTCGGCCTGCCCTGCGGGCTCGCCTCGATGTCCACCACCACGGCTTACGGCGCCCGCCCCGATCTCACCGACGTCCTGGTGATCACCGTCAGCCAGTCCGGCGGCTCCCCGGACCTGGTGGCCTCGACCCGTGCCGCCCGGGAGGCCGGCGCGATCACCCTCGCCGTCACCAACAACCCCGACTCACCGCTGGCCGGCGTCTCCGAGTACCACCTCGACATCATGGCCGGACCGGAGAAGGCCCTCCCCGCGACCAAGACGTACACGGCCTCCCTCCTCGCGCTCTACCTCTTCGTCGAAGGCCTGCGCGGCGGCGACGGCGGAGCCGCGAAGGCGCTCCCGGACCTCGCCGAGCAGCTCCTCGCCCGGCAGGACGAGGTGCGCGCCCTGGCCGCCCGCTACCGCTTCGCCGAGCGCATGGTCATCACCTCCCGCGGCTACGGCTACCCCACGGCCAAGGAGGCCGCCCTCAAGCTGATGGAGACCAGCTACATCCCCGCCCTCTCCTACTCCGGCGCCGACCTGTTGCACGGGCCGCTCGCCATGGTCGACAACGTCTCCCCGGTCATCGCGGTGGTCACCGACGGCAAGGGCGGCGAGGCCCTCCAGCCGGTCCTGGACCGGCTGCGCGGCCGGGGCGCCGACCTGTTCGTGGTCGGGCCGCGGGAACAGGTGGAGCGGGCCTCGGCGGGGTTCGTCCTGCCCACCGGGGGCGTCGCCGAGGAGGTCCAGCCGATCCTGGAGATCATCCCCCTCCAGCTCCTCGCCTACGAGGTCACCATCGCCCGCGGCCAGGACCCGGACGCTCCCCGCGCCCTGGCGAAGGTGACCCAGACGCACTGAACCGAAATTGCATGGCCAACTGGCCCCGCACAGGAACCCACACGGGTTAGGCTGCGTGGAGGATGCCCGGGCGTCCGCGTAGTCCGAGAGCCGGTCGGGAAATAACAACAACCAACAGGCTCCAACGCATGGACACGCACAGTGGTCTAGTCCACAATTGACAAGAACTTCCGCCCTCCCCGCACAGGAGGACGGACGGAGGAACCGGAGCTCTCTGCCCTGACTGCCCCGGCTCCTCGACCTTCGGCCGAGACCGGGACCGCACACCCCGCGGCCGTTGCTGCTCCGGGCTGCGGTGCCGGGTGGGTTGAGGGTCCCTCCCAGGCGCCGCGGCCCGCGGGTGTTTCCGGGCCCGCGCGCGATTCGGTGCCGTACCGACCGCCAGGTACGCTCACACGCGTGCCCTCCATGAACGAACTGGTCCGCCAGCACACCGCCCTCGACGACTCCGACCTCGAGTGGCTCCATCTGCTGGTCTCGGAGTGGCAACTGCTCTCCGACCTCTCCTTCGCCGACCTGGTGCTGTGGGTCCCCACCCACGACGGCACGCGCTACGTCTCGGTCGCCCAGATGCGTCCGAACACCGGTCCCACCTCCTACCAGGACGACATGGTCGGCCACCTCGTCCCGCGCGGCCGGCGTCCCCTGCTGGACGCGGCCCTGGACGAGGGCCGGATCGTGCGCGAAGGCGACCCGGAGTGGCGCGAGGAGGTCCCGGTCCGCGTCGAGTCGATCCCGGTACGGCGTGAGGGGCGCGTCCTCGGTGTCATCGCCCGCAACACCAACCTGCTCACCGTGCGCACCCCGAGCCGTCTGGAACTGACGTATCTGCAAAGCGCCTCGGACCTCGCGCAGATGATCGCGGCCGGTTCCTTCCCCTTTGCGAACCAGCAGGTGGACATGGACGCCGCGCCGCGCGTCGGCGACGGACTGATCCGGCTCGACGCGGACGGCATCGTCCAGTACGCCTCCCCGAACGCCCTGTCCGCGTACCACCGCATGGGCCTCGCCTCCGACCTCGTCGGCCAGCACCTCGGCCGGACCACCGCCGAACTCGCCCCGACCCGCGGCCCGGTGGACGAGGCGCTCGCCAAGGTGGCCAGCGGCTGGGCGCCCCGCGAGTTCGAGATCGAGGCCCACGACGGGGTGATCCAGTTCCGCGCGATCCCGCTCAAACCCAAGGGCACCCGCATCGGTTCGCTGGTCCTGCTCCGGGACGTCACCGAACTGCGCCGACGCGAGCGCGAGTTGATCACCAAGGACGCCACCATCCGGGAGATCCACCACCGGGTCAAGAACAACCTCCAGACGGTCGCCGCCCTGCTGCGCCTCCAGGCCCGCCGCATCGAGTCCGACCGCGGTCGCGAGGCCCTGGAGGAGGCGGTACGGCGGGTCGGCTCGATCGCGATCGTGCACGAGACGCTGTCCCAGAACCTGGACGAGCGCGTGGAGTTCGACGAGATCGCCGACCGGGTGCTGGCGATGGTCGCGGAGATCTCGCCGGGCAAGGTCACCGGCCGGCGCAGCGGACGCTTCGGCATCCTGGACGCGGAGGTCGCCACCCCGCTGTCCATGGTTCTCACCGAAGTCCTGCAGAACGCCCTCGAACACGGCTTCCGCGAGGGGGAGACCGGCACGGTGGAGGTCTCCGCCGTCCGCGGCGGCACCACCAAGGAGGCCCGCCTCCTGGTCACCGTCCAGGACGACGGCGTGGGCCTGCCCGAGGGCTTCGACCCGCACACCGCCGGCAACCTGGGCCTGCAGATCGTACGGACCCTGGTGGAGGGCGAGTTGGGCGGCACGTTCGACATGGTGCCGGCGCCTGGGCGGGGGACCCGCGTGATCTTCGACGTACCGGTGCGGGCGCACAAGTGATCCCCCCGGGGCAGGGGAGTGGGAGCACAGCAAAGAGCCCCGGATCCTGAGGATCCGGGGCCAGTCGCTCGTTGCTGCTCTATTACTAGGCGCACCGGGGATACTGCGCGCTGCGGCTCGGGGGCGGGAGATGCGTACTCGCTGTACGCGCCGCCAAGCTCAGGCTGTGCGGGGCGGGTGGTGTCAGGCGGAGGCCTGACGGGCCCGGTTGCGGGCGGCGCGGCGCTTCATGGCGCGGCGCTCGTCCTCGCTGAGGCCACCCCAGACGCCGGAGTCCTGGCCGGACTCGAGCGCCCACTGCAGACACTGATCCATGACGGGGCAGCGACGGCAGACGGCCTTGGCTTCCTCGATCTGCAGCAGCGCAGGACCGGTGTTGCCGATGGGGAAGAAGAGCTCGGGGTCTTCCTCGCGGCAAACGGCGTTGTGACGCCAGTCCATGGCTGCTACCTCTCCTTGGTATTACATGCAGGTTGCTTGTGAATGTGAACGCTTTCACGAATCCCTCAACAAGTGAAGGGCCGTCCGCCGAGTCTTCCCCGGCGTGGTCCTGTGGGTTGAAGAGGGGTTCCGGTGGCCTGTGGACGCTGGTGTTGCGGGCTGTCCCGACCGCCACGTAGAGACTCGCAAACCTCAGCGGCGGATACAACCCCTTCCGGAAAGTTTTTTTTGATTCCTCGGTGTCGACTAGGTCACAGCCGTACTTCCATGGGGTGGACCCTGGCCTAAACGTTCGAGTGAAAGGACTTTGGCCCCTTCTGCTCACACAATCACACGCAGTGCACGGCGTACGCCTGTGAACGTCACGCTCGTACGCAGTCCGAGGTGGTCTCCGTCCATCTGGAGGGGGAGAGGCGCCTTCGATTGCAAGGTGAACCCGTCCAGGTCGTGCAGGGCCACGACGTGCTTGCCGTGGGGGCCGCGCTCGGGGGACGAAGTGAGCAACTGCGTGGCATACCGGACACCGGTGACCGCGGACATGCGGGTGACGCCGAGTACGTCCAGCCCGTTGTCGAACGAGGCCTTAGGTGACGCGTACACCGGACGATTTCCCAGATACGTCCACGGAGAGGTGTTGCAGATTATGGACATCACCAAATCGGTCACCGGTTCCTCGCCCGGCCTGGCCAGCGTGATGGTGCCGTGGCGCCGGTTGGGTTCGTGCAGGAACTGGCGGGCGACCTGGCGCAGGTAAAGGGTGTGCGTGGACTTCTTGCCGAGTTCACGCTGCTGCTCGACCCGTCCGACCACGCCGGCGTCGAAACCGAGCCCCGCGCAGAAGGTGAACCAGCGGGACGGCACCGCCTCGTCCTCGGTGCCCGGCGTGCCGGTGGCCAGGCCCATCCCCACCGCGCGCTCGCGGCCCTCGTACAGGGCGTCCAGCACGGCACCGGTCGCCTCGACGGCGTCGTTGGGCAGGCCCAGGGCGCGGGCGAAGACGTTGGTCGAGCCGCCGGGGACCACGGCGAGCCGGGGCAGGCCCTCCGGGTTGGGGCCGGCGTGCAGCAGGCCGTTGACGACCTCGTTGACCGTGCCGTCGCCGCCGAGGGCCACCACGAGGTCGATGTCGTCGCTGTCGGCCGCCTGCCGGGCCAGGTCGCGTGCGTGTCCGCGGTACTCGGTGGTGACCGCCTCGAGCTTCATCTCGCTCGCCAGCGCGTGGATCAGCACATCGCGCCTACGTGCGCTTGTGGTGGTAGCCGCCGGGTTGACCACGAGAAGTGCACGCATGGGTTGCAGCGTACCTACTGGGTGGTACCGGGCACAGCGCGAGGTAGGGATCAGGTAAGAGGGGAGGGCGTGAGTCTCGCCACGGGGCGAATTCCCGTGCGTTCTCAACCCGCCCCGGTACCCGTGCGTCCCCAGGTCCGCCCCCCGCTCGGCCCCCACCTCCCAGGGCTACCCTTCAAAGGTGACCACTGACCAGACCTCCACCACCGACGAAACCACCGGCCCCCGTCCACGGCGCCTCACCTACGCCGCCGGGCTCGCCGCCCTGGAGGGGCTGGCGCTGGCCGTCGGGGGCGTGTGGATGCTCGTGGAGGGCCTCGCGGGGCACCCCGAGGACCGCGGGTCCGCCGTGACCGGCGGCATCACCCTGCTCGTCCTCGCGCTGCTCCCGCTGCTCGCCGCGCGCGGACTGCTCGCACGGCGGAGCTGGAGCCGTGGCCCGGCCGTCATCACGCAGATCATGGCACTGCCGGTGGCCTACAACCTGCTGCAGGCCGACAGCGTGGCCATCCCTGCAGGCATCGCACTCGCAGCCGTCGCCCTAACCTCCCTGATCCTCCTGGTCAACCCCGCCACCACCCAGGCCCTGGGAATCAAGGGCCCGGGCCGCACCCAGGACGACAGCAGCCGCTAGCGCCAGGGCCGCCCGTGCTGGGCTGGGGCCTCGCAGGGCGGATGCAGATGGCCGTGGGCCCGGCGGACGCGGGACGGCGGCGGTGAACGCCGACGGCAGCGTCCCGGCGCCCGTGGAGCCCGGAAGGCGACCGCGCCGAGGCGGTGATCCAGTGGCCGTGGACCTCGCCGCGGCCTACGGCGAGCGCGGTCAGTCGGCTCCTGCCCCTCTGCCGGCGACGCAAGGAGCGTGTCGACGTCGCCCGGTGGATCCTGGTGGCCGTGGGCCAGTGGCCCTTGGACCCGACGGCCGTGGGGCGGCGGCGGTTGATGCCGGCGGCAGCGTCCCGGAGCCCTTGGGCCCGGAGGGCGTCGGCACTGTGGCGGTGGAGCCGGGGCGGTGCACCCTCGGGCCTGTGGAACCCGGAGGTTTGGGGCCTGGTAGTGGGACGCCGACGGCGGAGCCCCGGGAAGCCGGACGCCGTGGGCTCGAACCAGTGGATCCCGGAGCCGGAGCCCGACGGTGGATGCCGACGGCAGTGCGGAGCCCATGGACCCCGGAGGCCGTCGGCGCGGCGGCGCCTGCGTCACCGGGCCCGTGGGCCCCGGCGGCGTGGATCCCGGCGGCTTACTCCTCCACCAGCAGCTTCTCGCGGAGTTGGGCCAGGGTGCGGGCCAGCAGGCGGGAGACGTGCATCTGGGAGATGCCGACCTCCTGTGCGATCTGCGACTGGGTCATGTTGCCGAAGAAGCGCAGCAGCAGGATCCGCTTCTCACGAGGCGGCAGGTCCTCCAGGAGCGGCTTGAGCGACTCGCGGTACTCGACGCCCTCCAGGGCCTCGTCCTCGGCGCCCAGGGTGTCCGCGACGGCCGGCGACTCGTCGTCGGTATCGGGGACGTCCAGGGACAGCGTGGAGTAAGCGTTGGCGGACTCCAGGCCCTCCAGGACCTCCTCCTCCGAGATCGCCAGCTTCTCGGCGAGCTCGTGCACGGTCGGGGAGCGGCCGTGCTGCTGGGACAGCTCCGCGGTGGCGGTGGTGAGCGCCAGGCGCAGCTCCTGCAGGCGTCGCGGCACCCGCACCGCCCAGCCCTTGTCACGGAAGTGACGCTTGATCTCGCCGACGACCGTCGGAGTCGCGTACGTCGAGAACTCCACCCCGCGGTCCGGGTCGAAGCGGTCGACCGACTTGATCAGGCCGATGGTGGCGACCTGGGTGAGGTCGTCCAGCGGCTCGCCGCGATTGCGGAAGCGGCGCGCGAGGTGCTCGACGAGCGGCAGGTGCATCCGGACCAGCTTGTTGCGCAGCTCCGCGTACTCGGGGCTGCCGTCCTTGAGCGTGCGCAGCTCGACGAACATCGCACGCGCACCACTGCGGTCGTGTGCGTCGTGCCGCGGGGCCTGCCGCACGCTCTGCGCGTCCTGCTGGTCGTCTCGCTCGTGCTCGCTCATCGTCCCGCCCGTTGTCCTTCGCCGAGAGCTCGCCTCCATGCCGGCCGGGGAGATCCCGTTCCGCCCGTCCGGCGGCGTGCCCGGCGCGGCGCCTTCCCGGTCCCGCTGCCCGTCCTCGGGGTGCGGCCGGGCCTGCTCGGGGATGCCCGCCATGCCCGCCGTGACGTCCGTGCCGTCGGTGGGGTCCTCCATGCGCCGGGACCCGCCCGCGCCCTCGGCCGGCAGCTCCCGTGTGCCGCGCTCTTCGTCACGCACCGGCCCGTCCCCTGTCCTCACGCCGGCCCGGGTCCCGCGCCGCGCTGTTTGTAGAGGCTGATCGAAACGGTTTTGTCCTCGTCCACGGCGGAGGAGACCTTGCCCGCGAGAGCGGACAGGACGGTCCAGGCGAAGGTGTCCCGCGAGGGGGCGTGACCGTCCGTGGTCGGGGCCGAGACGGTGACCTCGAGAGAGTCGTCGACGAGCCGGAAGACACAGCTGAGTACGGAGCCGGGCACGGCCTGCTGGAGCAGGATCGCGCAGGCCTCGTCCACCGCGATGCGCAGGTCCTCGATCTCGTCGAGGGTGAAGTCCAAACGGGCCGCGAGACCGGCCGTGGCCGTACGCAGCACCGACAGGTAGGCACCCGCGGCCGGCAGCCGGACTTCCACGAAGTCCTGGGTCGCGGGCTCGCCTGCGATCTGGGACACCCTCACCTCCAAGGTGGTACAAGCTTTACGGAGCCGAGGGTCGCCCCCCGGGGTAACGCGATGTGTGTTCAGCGGTGACGCTATCGCGCTCTCGGCTTTCCTGTCCCCAGGACCCCGACCCTTGCCGTCACTCACAGTAAACCTGCGGACACGCTCCGTGTCTAGGGGTCTGCGGCTCCAATTGGGAAGAGCGCGCGCCGGGTTGACGTACCCAGACGTCAGACGGTCGAACCGTCCTGGAACCCGGTCGTCCAGGGTCACACAAGTACGTGGTCGACGAAGCACCAACGCCAGTTCTCACCGGGCTCGAACGTGCGCATGATCGGGTGGCCGGAGTCCTTGTGGTGCTCGGTGGCGTGCCGCCCCGGCGAGGAGTCGCAGCAGCCGACGTGGCCGCAGCTGAGGCACAGCCGCAGCTGGACCGGGTGCGTGCCGTCCCGCAGGCACTCCGGGCACGTCTCGCTGAGCGGATCGGGTTCCGGGAGCGGAAGCGCGTCGGCGTGCGTGCACTGTTTCATGATTGCCAGATTACGACGCCCGTGCGGACGACCGCGCGGAAAAACGAGGGTGGGCGAGGACGATGGACGTGATGCCACTGCTGTTGCTGGTGGCGGGCAGTGCCGCGGTCGCCGCGGCCGCGCGGCGCACCCCGGTGCCGGCCCCGCTGTGGCTGGTGGCGGTGGGGCTGGTGGTGTCCTACGTCCCAGGGGTGCCCCGGTACACGCTCGATCCGGACATCGTGCTGCCGCTGGTGCTTCCCCCGCTGCTGCACAAGGAGGCCGTCGAGAGCTCGTACCTCGACCTGCGGGCGAGCATCCGGCCGGTGGCGCTGCTGTCGGTGGGCTACGTCCTGTTCGCGACCTTCGCCGTCGGCTGGGCCGCCTATCTCGTCGTACCGGGGCTGCCGCTGCCGGCGGCCCTCGCGCTGGGGGCGGTGGTCGCGCCGACGGACGCGGTCGCGGCGGCCGCCGTAGCCCGCCGGGTCGGGCTGCCCTCCCGGATCACCACCATCCTGCAGGGCGAGTCCCTGCTCAACGACGCGACCGCGATCACCGCGTACCGGGTGGCTGTCGCCGCCGCGGTCGGTGAAGGCGCCTCCTGGATCGGCGGGATCGGCGAGTTCCTGCTCGCCGCGGGCGGCGGGGTCGTGGTCGGACTGGTCCTGATGGCACCCATCCACTGGCTGCGCACGCACGTGAAGGAGGCGTTGCTGCAGAACACCATGTCGCTGCTGATCCCCTTCGTCGCCTACGCGGTCGCCGAGCAGGTGCACGCCTCCGGTGTGCTCGCGGTCGTGGTCGTCGCCCTCTACATCGGACACCGCGCGTGGGAGGTCGACTTCGCCACCCGCCTCCAGGAGGAGGCGGTGTGGAAGGTGGTCGCCTTCGTGCTGGAGTCGGCGGTGTTCGCGCTCATCGGCCTGCAGCTGCCGGTGGTGCTGAGGGGCCTCGGGGACTACCGGGGCGTGGACGCCGCCTGGTACGCGGTCGCCGTCTTCGCGGTGGTCGTCCTGACCCGGTTCGTGTGGGTGTACCCGGGGACCTTCGTGCCCCGCATGCTGTCCGCGCGGATCAGGGAACGCGAGGACAATCCCACGTGGAGAGGGCCGATCGTCACCTCCTGGGCCGCCATGCGGGGCGTGGTCTCCCTCGCCATAGCCTTCTCGATCCCGCTCACCGTGCACGGCGGCGGCCCCTTCCCGCAGCGCAACCTGATCCTCTTCCTGACCTTCACGACGGTCATCGGGACCCTGGTGGTGCAGGGGCTCACCCTGGCTCCGTTGATCCGGCTGGTGAAGTTCCCCGCCCGGGACGCGCAGGCCGAGACCCTCGCCGAGGCCAACGCCCAGGCACAGGCCTCCCGGGTCGCCGAGCAGCACCTGGACGAACTGCTCACCGACGACCGCAACGCCCTCCCGCCGCCCCTCGCCGACCGCCTCCGCCAGGTCCTGGAGCGCCGCCGCAACGCCGTCTGGGAACGCCTCGGCCAGACCAACCCGGTCACCGGCGAATCCGTCGACGACACCTACCGCCGCCTGTCCCGGGAGATGATCGGCGCCGAACGCGCCGTCTTCGTCCGCCTGCGCGACGGCCGCTACATCGACGACGAGATGCTGCGCACCCTGCTGCGCCGCCTCGACCTGGAGGAGGCGGCGGCCTACCGGGAAACGGCGTAGCGGCAACCCCGCGCCACCAACCCTTCCAGAGAGGCTGCGGCGCCCGTGACTCCGGGGGCTTCGTCCGGTGGGGCCTCTTGGTACGCCGGGCGTCACGACGAAGCGCGCTGCCGTGCCGTTTCGCCCGTCGTCTGACTGCCTCGCGCCAGGGGAAGGGCCTCCGCCAGTGGAAACGCCCTCCCGTCAGGGGAACGGCCGTCCCGTGATCACCGCGGCTATCGTCGTCCCGCGCGGGTGGGCGTTCTCTTCCGCGAGGGTGACAAGGGCATAGAGCAACTTGGCCACATAGAGACGTTCGACAGGCACCCCGTGCCGTTGTTCGAAGTCGTCGGCGAAGGCTTCGAGTTCGGGGCCGGTGCGGCCGTAGCCGCCGAAGTGGAAGCGGTCGTCGAGGGTCCAGTCGCCACGGCGGCCCCCGAAGGCCTCGGCTTGCAGCGCCTCTATGCCGGCGGCCAGGAAACCGCCTCTGAGCACCGGTATGCCGAGCACCCGCTGGTCGGGGGCCAGCCCCGCGGCGAGCCCCGCCAGGGTGCCGCCCGTGCCGCAGGCGACGCCGACGACGTCCGCCCGCCCCCGCAGTTCCCCGCCCAGGGCCCGGCAGCCGCGCACGGCCTCGGCGTTGCTGCCGCCCTCCGGGACGACGTACGCCCCCTGCGCGCCCGCCGCGCGCAGCACGCGCGCGAGGACGTCCGGTTCGGTCTTGCGGCGGTACGTGGACCGGTCGACGAAGTGCAGCCGCATCCCGTCGGCCGCGCACCGCGCCAGGGAGGGGTTGAGCGGCCGCCCCGCCAGCTCCTGCCCGCGCACCACTCCGACCGTCGGCACTCCGAGGAGCCGCCCGGCGGCCGCCGTGGCCCGCAGGTGGTTGGAGTAGGCGCCGCCGAAGGTGACCAGCGGCCGCCCGCCCGAAGCCCTGAGGTTCGGCACGAGCTTGCGCCACTTGTTGCCGATCAGCTCGGGGTGGACGAGATCGTCCCGCTTGAGGAGGAGCCGCAGGCCGTGGCGGGTGAAGCGGGGATCCGACAGTTCCTGCAGAGGGGAGGGGAGACGGGGGCGCAGGGGGTCGAGGCCGGTCACGGCACCATTGTCGCCCGGTCAGGCGGCGGGCACCGCGTCCGGGGCCCTTGGGCGAAGCCCCATGTGTGCCCAGCCGTCCGAAGATCCAACCCCGCTCTTTCGTGTAATAGCACCGGCACGGACCGTGATGGAACGCTGGTGTGTGCAGATCGCGATGCGGCGGCGCCGACCGTGCGGCCGCATGACCGGGAGGGCAATTCTCATATGTCGGTAGGCGAAGAGGTCCGTTCGGAGCAGGGCAAGCCGCAGCAGAGTCTCGGCACGGCCGCCGCGCGGAACCTGGCCACCACGACCAAGTCCGCACCCCAGATGCAGGAGATCAGCTCCCGCTGGCTGCTGCGGATGCTGCCCTGGGTCAACGTGCAGGGCGGCACGTACCGGGTGAACCGGCGGCTGACCTACGCGGTGGGGGACGGCCGCATCACGTTCGTGAAGACCGGCGACCGGGTCGAGGTCATCCCCGCGGAACTGGGCGAACTGCCGGCACTGCGCGGCTACGAGGACGAGGAGGTGCTCTCGGAGCTCGCCCAGCGCTGCCGGCAGCAGGAGTTCGCGCCCGGTTCGATGATCGCCTCCTTCGGCAGCCGGACCGACGAGGTCTACCTGCTGGCGCACGGCAGGGTGGAGAAGGTCGGCACCGGCCCCTACGGCGACGACGCGGTCCTCGGGGTGCTCGCCGACGGCGCCCACCTCGGCGAGGCGGCGCTCCTGGACCCGGAGGCCATCTGGGAGTACACGGCCCGCGCGGCCACCGCGTGCACGGTGCTGGTCCTCTCCCGCCAGGACGTCGACCAGGTCGCCGAGCGCTCCGACTCCCTGCGCGACCACCTCCGGCAACAGCGCTCGATCCCCGGGCAGCGCACCAACAAGTACGGGGAGAAGGCCGTCGACCTCGCCGCCGGCCACAGCGGTGAGCCGGACATCCCGCACACCTTCGTCGACTACGAGGCCAGGCCCCGCGAGTACGAACTGAGCATCGCCCAGACCGTGCTGCGCATCCACTCGCGCGTGGCCGACCTCTACAACCAGCCGATGAACCAGACGGAGCAGCAGCTCAGGCTGACCGTCGAGGCGTTGAAGGAGCGCCAGGAGCACGAACTGGTCAACAACCGCGAGTTCGGGCTGCTGCACAACTGCGAGTACGACCAGCGGCTGCAGCCGCACGCGGGTGTGCCCAGCCCCGACGACCTGGACGAGCTGCTCAGCCGGCGCCGCGGCACCAAGCTGCTGCTCGCCCACCCTCGCGCCATCTCCGCGATCGGCCGCGAACTCAACAAGCGCGGACTCGTCCCCGAGACCATCGAGGTGGCCGGCAACCGCATCCCGACCTGGCGGGGCGTGCCGATCTACCCCTGCAACAAGATCCCGGTCAGCGAGGCCCGTACGTCCTCGATCATCGCCATGCGGACCGGCGAGGCCGAGCAGGGGGTGATCGGGCTGCAGCAGGCCGGCATCCCGGACGAGATCGAACCGAGCCTGTCCGTCCGCTTCATGGGCATCAACGAGCAGGCGATCATCAAGTACCTCGTGACGGCGTACTACTCGGCCGCCGTGCTCGTCCCGGACGCGCTGGGTGTCCTGGAGAACGTCGAGATCGGCCGGTGGAGGTGACGTTTCTGCACCAAGGAGCCGTGTCCCCGCACGTCGGGCGGGGTAGTACACCCCGGTCGTATGTGCCAGGCCCGAGCGGAAGCGCCACCGTCCGCGAACTGACCGAGGGGGACCTCATGGCCGAGTTCTTGACGGAGGCGAAGCGCCGGCCCGGCGGGCGCGGGCGGGGCCCCATGGACCCGGGCGGGCCGGACGGGTCCGAGGCGACGGCGATCCTGGAGCGCACCCGGACCTCCGTCGACCCCGAGATGCGCGCCGCCCTCGACTCGTTGCCCGGGTCCATGCGCCGTATCGCGCTGTACCACTTCGGCTGGGAGCACGCCGACGGCACACCGGCGGCGGGCAACGCGGGCAAGGCGATACGTCCCGCGCTGGTCCTCACCGCGGCCGCCGCGCTCGGCGGACCGGCGGCCGCGCAGTCGGCGGTGCGCGCGGCCGCGGCGGTGGAGCTGGTGCACAACTTCACGCTGCTGCACGACGACGTGATGGACCGCGACACCACCCGCCGTCACCGGCCCACCGCGTGGACCGTCTTCGGCGACGCCGACGCGACCCTCGCCGGGGACGCCCTCCAGGCGCTGGCCTTCCGGCTGCTCGCCCAGGACCCGCACCCGGCGTCCGCGGCGGCCGCCGCCCGGCTCGCGGCCTGCGTGGTCGAGCTGTGCGCCGGGCAGCACGCGGACACGGCGATGGAGCTGCGCCACCCCGCCGAGGTCACCCTCGACGAGGTGCTGACCATGGCCGAGGCCAAGACGGGCGCGCTGCTGGGGTGCGCCTGCGCCCTGGGCGCGCTGTACGCGGGCGCGCCGGAGGAGGACGTCGACGCGCTGGACTCCTTCGGCCGGCAGGCCGGTCTGGCCTTCCAGCTCATCGACGACGTCATCGGCATATGGGGCGACCCGGGCCGCACCGGCAAACCGGCCGGCGCCGATCTCGCGGCCCGCAAGAAGTCCCTCCCCGTGGTCGCCGCGCTCACCTCGGGCACCCCGGCGGCGGCCGTACTGGCCCGGCTGTACGAGGTGCCGTACGAGAAGGAGGATCTGGAGCCGACGGCGCGGGCGGTCGAGCAGGCCGGCGGGCGGGACTGGGCGCAGGCCCAGGCCGCCGACCGGATGGCCCTTGCGATGCAGGAGCTGTCCCGCGCGATCCCCGCCCCGGACGCGGCGGGCGGTCTGCTCGCGCTGGCGGAGTTCGTCACCCGGCGCAGCAGCTGACGCGTCCCGAGGACCCCGGTGTGGCGGGGGCCCGGGGGGGCCCGGCCCCCCCCCGGGCCGGGCGCCGGGGGACGCCCCCCCCCCCCCCCCCCCGGGGCCCGGCCCCCCCCCGGCCCCTGCGGGGCCCGGCCCCGGCCCCCCGGGGGGGGGGGGGCCGGGGGCGCCCCCCCCCCCCCCCGGCCCCCGGCCACTCCGGGACGGCGGGTCCCGCACATCCCCACGGTGTGCGGGCCCTGCGCCGCGCCCGGTAGGCTCAACGCCCGGACCGGCAAAGGTGGTTGAGGCGGAGGGGCGGCCCATGGGTGTGGCGATCCGGACGGCGGGCGAGGGTGACCGGGAACTGGTCGTGCGGCTGCTGGACGCGGCCTTCCAGGACGATCCGGTCAGCAACTGGGTCTTCCCCGAGGAGGAGCACCGCCGCACCACGCACCACCGGTTGATGGCCGCCTTCACCGATCTCGTGCTCGCCGAGGGGCGCGTCGACGTCACCGAGGACGGCAGCGCGTCCGCGCTCTGGCTGCCCGTGCAGGCCGGCCCCCACGCCGCCGCCGATTCCGACGAGGACGGTGCCGCGCAGCTGCGGGCCGCCGTCGACCCCGACAACGAACGCGTCGAGCTGATCGCACGACTGACCCAGGACATCCATCCCGTGGGCCGCGCCCACGCATACCTGTGGATGATCGGAGTGCGTCCGGGCCGCCAGGGCGAGGGCCTCGGTTCGGCGCTCATCCGGCAGGCCCTCGACCGCTGCGACCGCGAGGGCCTGCCCGCCTATCTGGAGGCCAGCAGCGCACGCAGCCGCGCCCTGTACGAGCGCCTCGGCTTCGAACCCACCGGCACCCCCCTCGCCCTCCCCGACGGCCCGCACATGTGGCCGATGTGGCGCGAACCCGGCGGCGTCCCGGAGGGCGGTGAGCCCGAGGACCAGCGTTTGTCGCAGGAGCGGGCAGTTCGTCCGACGTCGTAGCGTGATCCCATGACCGACCACATCCTGCATCTCACCGAACGCTCCCACTGGGAGGCGGCCCGCGCGAAGGGCACGTACGAGATCTCGACCCGGGGCAAGACCCTCCAGGAGGAGGGCTTCATCCACTTCTCGACCCGCGCCCAACTGCCGGGCACCGCCCGCTTCTACGAGGGTCTGGACGATCTCGTGGTCCTGGTGGTCGACCCCGGGCGGCTCGACGCACCGCTGAAGTGGGAGGCCCCGGAGCCCGGCGCCGAGGCGTTCCCGCACGTGTACGGGCCGATCCCGGTGGACGCCGTGGTGGCCGTGGAGCCGTGGACGTGAGCGGTTTAGCACGGCGGAAGGCGTGGCGCTGGGCCGTGGCCGTATGGCTGGTCGCGGTCGTCGTCGGGGGCGGCCTCACCCTGTGGCTGCAGGACTCGGCGGAGCCCCCGCCGGCGGCCCGATGGGAGCAGAGCAGTCCCACTCAGTCGCCACCGGAAGGGTGGCAGAGCCAATGCCCGACCCTCACGCCGGACGCGGACGGTCACGCGGCCGTGCTCTGCTTCATCAGGACGCGCTAGTGCCGGACCGGCTCGGCAGTCCGCCCGTTTCCGGATCGCGTCCCGTCAGGCAGTACAGGCCGCCCGTAGGGTCCCGCAGCACCGTCCAGTTCGCGCCCCGGGCGACGAACTCGGCGCCCAGGCGCTCGTGTTCGGCTCGGGTCGCCGCGATGTCGGCGCACGCGAGGTCCAGGTGGGCGGTCGTCCGGCGTTCCTCGCCGAGACGTTGGAGGAGGACGCGGACCGGGAGACCGTGCGGGGGCTGGAGGACATGGAACTCGGGGAGGGAGCCGGGCCGGGACTCCCAGTCGTCCAGGAGGGCGCTCCAGAAGGCGACTTCGGCGTCGTACGCGGACGGCGCGAGGTCGACGCAGACCTGATCGAGGCGGCTGCCGCGCACGACCGGCGGGCGGACCGACTGACCGCTCCAGGGCATGGTGCAGAACACCTGCCCGGCGGGCGAGCGCAGGACGGCCCAGGACCCGTGGTCCGCGACCACCTCCGCCCCCAGTCCCACCGCCGCGCCCCTGAACTCCGGTTCGTCCTCCACGGCGAGGTCCAGATGCGCGCCGCCCGGCCCGGACGCGACGCCCTGCACCTTGACGCAGGCATCGGCGCCGTCGTGCAGGAGGGTCGTGAACTCCTTCTCATCGCCTCGGAGTTCGGACAGACGCGTGCCCGTGACGGCCGTCCAGAACGCGCAGGCGCGGCCGAAGTCCTCCAGCGGCCGGTCGATGAACGCGTACGTCCACAGGACCCGTCGGCTCACCCCGCCCGCTCCATGAACCGCAGCATGTTCCCCGCCGGGTCCCGGAACGCGCAGTCGCGCACCCCGTACGGCATGTCCATCGGTTCCTGGATCACCTCGGCGCCCGATTCCCGGACCCGGGCGAAGAGGGCGTCGCAGTCCTCGGTGGTGAAGTTGACCCCGCGCAGCACGCCCTTGGCCAGCAGCTGCTCCATGGCCTCCCGGTCGGCCGGGGAGAGGTCCGGGTTCGCCGCGGGCGGCTCCAGCACGATCGACACCTCCGGCTGCAGCGGCGACCCGACGGTCACCCAGCGCATCCCCTCGTACTTGACGTCGTTGCGGACCTCCAGGCCCAGGACGTCGCAGTAGAACTCCATCGCCTTGTCATGGTCGTCGACGGCGATGAAACACGTGGTGAGTTTGAGGTCCATTGCTCCAACCTAAGGTCAAAACTGCCGGTACGCCCGGGTCGGGCGGGTGTACGCCCGTACCACGCAGGGCGGGATCTCCGCGCTCTCCTCGTGCGAGCGGGCCCGGTAGGCGCTCGGCGTCTCGCCGACCAGCTCGGTGAAGCGGGAGCTGAAGGAGCCGAGGGAGGTGCAGCCGACCGCGAAGCAGACCTCCGTGACCGTGAGGTCGCCGCGGCGCAGCAGGGTCTTGGCACGCTCGACGCGGCGGGTCATCAGATAGCTGTACGGCGTCTCGCCGTAGGCCTCGCGGAAGCTGCGCTGGAAGTGGCCCACGGACATCAGGGCGGTGCCGGCGAGGGCGGTCATGTCCAGGGGCTCGGCGTACTCGCGGTCCATGCGGTCGCGGGCCCTGCGCAGCCGTACCAGATCCTCACGGTTCACCACGTCAGGATCGCACGATCCGCACCGGCCGGGCGCAGGAACCTGGAGCGCGCTTCGCCTGGGGTTCGCCTCCCGTACGAAAGCGCTTGTTCCCATGGGGCCATGGACCACATCACGTTCCTCGTGGCGGTCGTCATCGTCACGGCACTGGCCTTCGACTTCACCAACGGGTTCCACGACACCGCGAACGCGATGGCCACCTCCATCGCGACCGGCGCCCTCCGGCCGAAGACGGCGGTCCTGCTGAGCGGGGCCCTCAACATCGCGGGGGCCTTCCTGTCCACCGAAGTCGCCAGAACGATCTCCGGCGGCATCGTCGACGACACCCTCGTCAGTCCCGGGATGATCTTCGCGGGGCTGGTCGGGGCGATCCTGTGGAACCTGCTGACCTGGCTGGTCGGACTGCCGTCCAGTTCCTCGCACGCCCTGTTCGGCGGGCTGATCGGGGCCGTGTGGGTCGGCGCGGGCTCGCACGGGGTGCACGTCGACAAGGTGGTCGAGAAGATCCTGATCCCGGCGCTCGCCTCGCCGCTGGTGGCCGGTGTCGCCGCCCTGATCGCGACCTACCTCGCCTACAAGCTCACCGCCCGCGCCCGCAAGGACTCCGTCACCAAGGGCTTCCGGCTCGGGCAGATCGCCTCGGCCTCCCTGGTCTCGCTCGCGCACGGCACCAATGACGCGCAGAAGACGATGGGCGTCATCACACTCACCCTCATCTCCGCGGGCGCCCTCGGCCACGACGCCGGCCCGCCGGTGTGGGTGATCGCCTCGGCCGGTCTCGCCATCGGCCTCGGCACCTACCTGGGCGGCTGGCGGATCATCCGCACCATGGGCAAGGGCCTGACGGAGATCCAGTCACCGCAGGGCTTCGCCGCCGAGACGGCCTCGACGACCGTCATCCTCACCTCCGCGCACCTGGGTTTCGCCCTGTCCACCACGCAGGTCGCCTCCGGAAGCATCCTCGGCGCCGGGCTGGGCAGGCGGCTGGCGGAGGTCCGCTGGGGCGTCGCGGGCCGGATGGTGGCCGCATGGCTGATCACGCTGCCCGCCGCCGCGCTGGTCGGGGGCATCTCGGCGAGCGCGGTCAAGCACGGCGGCGACGTCGGCACGGTCGTCGTGGCGTTGGTCGGTGCCGCGCTCGCGGGCGGCATCGTGCTGCTCTCGCGCCGCAACCCGGTGCACGCGGGCAATGTCAACGACGCCCACGAGGTCACCCTCCGCGCCGAGCAGCCGGCCACGGTCGGCACGGCCGCCTGAGACCCCCTGAGACACGCTGAGACATGAGGAGTTGTGCACATGAGTCTCGACTGGGCCGCTCTCGGCCAGGTCACCGCGGTGAGCATAGGCGTCACCGTCGCCGTGGTCGTCGTCTTCGCCCTCGGGGTCCTCGGCCTCGCCCGCCACGAGGGGGCCCGTGCGGGCGGCGGCACCTCGGCCGCCGGCTTCGCGCAGGCGGGCCTGTGCTTCCTCGCCTGCGCGGCCGTGGTGGCGTACGGGATCTACCTGATCGTTCCGCAGTTCCACTGACCTCAGCCAGGAGCACCCATGACGACACCGCCCCTGCTGTCCGAACTGGCCGACCTGAAGGTCGACTACACCGACCCCGACGACCCCGTCCTCATCCGGCCGGACGGTTCCCCCATCGACACCTGGCGGGAGAACTACCCGTACGCGCACCGCATGGAGCGCAAGGAGTACGAGTGGCACAAGCGGCTGCAGCAGATCGAGCTGCTGAAGCTGCAGAACTGGGTCAAGGCGACCGGCCGTCGGCTCGTCGTCGTGTTCGAGGGACGGGACGCGGCCGGCAAGGGCGGCACCATCAAGCGGTTCACCGAGCACCTCAATCCGCGCGGTGCGCGGGTGGTGGCGCTGGAGAAGCCGACCGAGCGCGAGAGCGGCCAGTGGTACTTCCAGCGCTACGTCCAGCACCTGCCCACCGCGGGTGAGATCGTCCTGTTCGACCGCTCCTGGTACAACCGGGCCGGGGTCGAGCGGGTGATGGGCTTCTGCTCGGACGACGACTACCGGCGCTTCATGCGCCAGGCGCCCCTCTTCGAGCGGATGCTGGTGGACGACGGCATCGACCTGGTGAAGTTCTGGTTCTCGGTCTCCCAGGGCGAGCAGCGCACCCGCTTCACCATCCGCCAGGTCGACCCCGTACGGCAGTGGAAGCTCAGCCCCATGGACCTGGCCTCACTGGACCGCTGGGACGACTACACCGCCGCCAAGGTCGCCATGTTCCGCGCGACGGACACCGACCACGCCCCCTGGACGGTGGTCAAGAGCAACGACAAGAAACGGGCCCGCGTCGAGGCCATGCGCAGCGTGCTGGCGCGCTTCGACTACACCGACAAGGACGAGCAGGTCGTCGGCCGCCCCGACCCCCGCATCGTGGGCGCGGCGGCGGGCCTGCTGGAGGCGGGCGAGGACGACGGGGACCGCCCCTGACGAGGATTCCGACGAGGAGGGCCGGGGCGACGAAGGGGCCCGGTCGGACCGAAGTCGACGGGGCCCCTGGGAAGTTCGTCGGGCTCAGGCCTTCTTGGTCTCCTAGTAATGAGGCGGGTCGGTGAGCTGCGGCGTTGGGTGTCGCAGGTCGCTGACCCGGCCTTTGGTGATGGCTGGCGATGGGGTGCGACGGCCTTGATCGGGTGTCCTGCGGACTGTGTGCGGACCAGGCAGGGGCTGATGCGATATCAGTGCACGGTTCTCGACGGGTGCGGGCGCGCTCGACGGTTGCGGGACTCACCGCTGTCGGCCAGGCCGGCGGGCAGTGTCGCGGCAGCACCGCCGACGGCGTGATCGATCGGGAAGCCGCTGATGGAGAACACGACGCGTGCCGGCCGGGCCGCTCGGACGGCGGTGAGGAACCCGCAGCGTCAAAGATCTTCGGATGGTGTCACCGGCCGGCTTCGGCACGGGCCTGCGCCCGTTGGAATGCGGTCAGCGGGTCTCCTTCGAACCGCCAGGGCCAGGTGGTGACCGCACCGCCGATGGCCCGGAAGACGGGAAGGGCCTCACGGTGGCGATCGGCGGACATCAGCGCGTAGGCGAGTGTATTGAGGTCGGCAAGCGCGGCTGCATGGCTGAGGAACGAGGGCTGTGTCCAGTGCTGCGAGGCACGGTCGAGCGCTGCTGTGACATACACATCGGTCCAGTAGGTTCGTGCCATGAGACCCTCCACTCCTCCCCGGGTCCGGATCGATTGATAGTGCAGCACTTGGGAGGTGAGTTCCGTAGCCGCGCAGGGCGCATGGGCGGGCATGCGCGACCGGAGGGAGTCGACGAACTCCAGTACCTGCAGTCGCGAACCGGCCTCGTCCGGGGTCAGGTAGCGCATCATGCTCAGGTAGGCATCGCGGTTCCAGCGGTCGCGGAGCAGTAGCTCGTTCCAGACGTAGAAGGTTTCAGCTGCGCGGTGGCGCTCCAGGCGCGCTAGCTCCAGCAGGACGATCCACGGGGTGGGGTCCAGCGGGGCGAGATCCGCAGCGCGCAGGCAGTTCGTGCTTGCTCGCGAGGCACCTCCCGCTTTCCCCGTTGCACGCGCCCGGAAGACCTCGGACCAGGCGTGCAGAACAAGGGCAGTGGCGCTGTCCGGCTCCCGCTCAGCCCACCTCGAGGGCACCGGCGTATCCGCCAGGAAATGCGCCAGGACCGCCAGGCGGAACGTGTGGCGGTCCCAGTCCTGGGAGTGGTGCTTCAGGAAGTCGGCGATCTGCACCACGCGCAGATCCGTGCTCGCGATCGCGCCCGATCGCGTCGTGGCGCGCAGCGACTTGAGAAGCTTCCCAAGGTGCACGTCGTCAAGCTCAAGGACGATGCGGGAGGCCTTGCGGCGAGTCGACAGGAATGACATGCGGGTCAACCTAGGAGAGTGGGGACTCGGGCAAGACCTGCTCGCTGACCCTCACGTGAGGCGCAGGAAGCAAAGCGGTCCCGGGTGCGGTTCTGCATCAGCGGTCCGGGCCGTATGGGGCGGCGGCGGTGCGGGGGGAGCGCACCACCGCCGCCGGTCGAGGGCCGGCTGTCGCCCTACAGAGCCCGGTCCCTAGGACGGGGTCACTTCATGCGTACCTCTCCGGGCCACCCGCTCGCGGACCAGTGCGAAGGCGACCACACCGAGGGCGACCAGGGTGGACAGGACCACCTGGTCGCGTCCGCCGCCGTTGGCCGTGTCGGTCAGCATGTAGCCGAGGACGAAGGTGATCAGGGCGATGGTGGCCCAGGTCAGGTAGGGGTAGAGCCACATCCTGACGACGAGCTTCTCCGGCGTCTCCCGTTCGATGATCCTGCGCATCCGCAGCTGCGAGAAGCAGATCACCAGCCATACGAACAGGGCGATCGCACCGGAGGAGTTGAGCAGGAACTGGAAGACCGTGTCCGGCCACAGGTAATTGAAGGCGACCGCGACGAAGCCGAAGACCACCGAGGCCAGGATGGCCGCCTGCGGCACACCGCGCCGCGTGGTGCGGCCGAAGGAGGCGGGGGCGTCGCTGCGCCGGGCCAGCGAGAACGCCATGCGCGAGGCCGTGTACAGGCCCGAGTTGAGACAGGACAGCACCGAGGTCAGCACGATGGCGTTCATGATCTGCGAGGCGTGCGGGATGCCGATGGAGCTCAGCGCGGCGACGTAGGAGCCGTCCTTGAGGATGGCCGGGTCGTCCCAGCGCAGCAGCGAGACCACGATCAGGATCGAGCCCAGGTAGAACACGGCGATACGCCAGATCACGCTGTTGGTGGCCTTGGTGACGGCGCCCTGCGGGTCGGCGGTCTCGCCGGCGGCGAGCGTGACGATCTCGCTGCCCATGAAGGAGAAGACCACCATCAGCACGCCGGTGAGGATCGCTCCGGGCCCGTGCGGCAGGAAGCCGCCGTGGCCGGTCAGGTTGGAGAAGCCGGACGCGGGGTGGTCTGAGCCGGGCAGCAGGCCGAAGATCGCGAGAGCGCCGACGACGATGAACGCGGCGATGGCGACGACCTTGATGCCGGCGAACCAGAACTCGAACTCGCCGTAGGAGCTGACCGAGGCCAGGTTGGAGGCGGTCAGCACGACCATGACGATCAGTGCCCAGCCCCACTGCGGGACCGCCGGTATCCAGCCGGCCAGGATCTTCGCGCCGGCGGTCGCCTCGACGGCGAGCACCACGACCCAGAAGAACCAGTACAGCCAGCCGATGGTGAAGCCGGCCCAGCGCCCCAGGGCACGGTCGGCGTACGCGGAGAACGAGCCCGAGGTGGGGTTGGCCGCGGCCATCTCGCCCAGCATCCGCATGACGAGGACGACGAGGACGCCGACGAGGGCGTAGGAGATGAGGATGCCGGGGCCCGCGGCGGCGATGCCGGAGCCGGAGCCGACGAACAGGCCGGCGCCGATCACACCGCCGATGGCGATCATCGACAGATGGCGGTTCTTCAGGCCGGCCTGAAGACCGGATCCTGCGGAGGCGGACCCGGTGGTGGTCACCGGGTCCGGAGCGGAAACAGGGGGACGTGTGGTCATCTCGACATCCATTGAGGGAGAGCGGACGAGGGCTGCAGGTGCCGAGACCGGAAATTAGTTCACTGCGATCTAAAAAAACAAGACATGGTCGTCTTGTTTAAGTGTTCAGCATGCTCTATTTTTTGGCGCATCGCGGAACCGGCCCCCTGGGAGCCCCTATGCGCAACACCGTGACCCCGCTCAGCAGGCCGTTAAAGTGGCGCCGTGGTGAATGCAGCGGGCAAGTTCGGACCGTACGGCGGCGGGGACACCCGTCTCCTGCCCGGGAGGGGTCCGACGGGCTCGGAACTCGTCCGATCGCGGATCGCCCTGCGGGTGCGTCTGGGGTCGGTGTCACCCCGGGACCGGCTGCCGGACGCCGGCGTCCTCGCCGAGGAGCTGGGGATCAGTGAGATCACCGTGCGCCGTGCGCTGGAGGGCATGTGCCAGGACGGTCTGCTCGACCGCCGGCGGGGCCGCGCCGGCGGGACCTTCGTGGCGGAGGGATGGGACGCCGTCGTAGCCCTGATGCACGACGCCGAGGAGACGGCTTCGCTGGACGCCTTCCACCTGCTGCTCGAGTGCGGTCTCGTGGCGCACAGCGCCGACGAGGTACCGGCCGCGCCGCTTGAGGAACTACAGGCGCTGGTCGACGAGATGGACCTGACCGACGACCCGGCACGACTGCTCGAACTGGAGACGCTCTTCCACCTCGACCTCGCCGAGGCTCTCGGCGGCCCCGGGGTCCGTGAGTTCGCCTCAGACCTGCTGGGCCGGCTCAGCCTGCTGGCGCCCGCACCGACGCCCGAGGTGATACGGGCGCGGAACCGCTGCCATGCCGAACTGCTGGCAGAACTCGGCCGGGGAGCGATGGATCCGGCCGTGCGGGCGGTGAAGGCACACCAACAGATCCACCAGGAGGCCCAACCCAGCTGACATCGGGTTGTTGCCGACCCGCAGCCCCCCCGCGCCCCCACTGCGCACCGCCACACCGCACAAGGAGACGCTGCCATGCCCAACCCCGGAGCCGTCGGCCCGCCGCCGACGTCGGGACCCGCCGCCGGGGCGCCCCAGCGCCTGCGGGGCGGAGTTCTCGGCATGGCGGACATCGCCGCCGCCACGATGGCCAACGTCGGCCCGGCCATGAGCTTCTTCTTCAGTTTCGCCTTCCTGGCCACCACCGCGGGTGAGGGGTCTCCGCTGACCATCGTCGCCGCGGGCGTCGCGGTCGCGCTGCTCGGCAACACGCTCGCCGAATTCTCCCGGGCGCACCCCTCGGCGGGCAGCTTCATCACCTTCGTCGGCACGACGTTCGGGCCGGTCAGCGCGGTGACCACGGCTCTGCTGGCGACGCTGGGCTACATCGTCGCGATGGCCGGTGTCATCTCGATCTCCGGCGGGTTCGTGCAGATCACCCTGCACCACTACACCGGCGTCGACCTCCCCTGGATCATCTGGACGCTGCTGCTGACCGGTCTGGCCGTGGTGTTGATGCTGCGCGGCGTCGTGGTCTCCACCAAGTGGGCCGGCTACTTCTTCGGCGTGGAGATGCTGATGCTGGTCGTCGTGTCGGTCGCGGCGATCGTCGAACAGCGCGGCGATCTCTCGGCCGCCCCCTTCCTGCCCGGCCACATCAGCCACGGCTTCAAAGGCCTGGCAGCGGGCTTCCCCCTGGCGGTGTATATGTTCGTCGGCTGGGAGAACTCCGCGGCACTCGCAGAGGAAACAGAGAACCCGCGGCGCAACGTCGGCCGCGCCGTGTTCTCCTCCGTCGCCATCATGACCGTCAGCTACATCCTCTTCGCCTACTCCACCTTGACCGGCTTCGGCTACGACGTGGCCCGGCTCGGCGATTCCCCCACGCCCTTCATCGACGTCGCCCACCACACCCTCGGCGCGCTGGCGTTCCTCGCCTACCTCGGCGGCCTGACCTCCACCCTCGGCGTACTGATCGCGGGCATCAACTCCCAGGCCCGCCTGGTGTTCAACGCCGGACGCGAGGGACTGCTCCCGTCCTTCCTCGGCTACGTCCACCCCATCCGCCGTACACCGAACAAGGCGATCGTCACCTTCACCGCCACCTCTCTGCTGATCGTCGGAGGCTGGGCCCTGGGCCACCTGCTCGGACCCGACGGCGGCTCGATGAACCCGGTGGTCTTCTTCACCGAGTCCTCGACAATGGGCGCCATCCTGATCCTGCTGGTCTACCTCGCGTCCAACATCGCGCTGCCGCTGTACTACCGCCGATACCGCCCCCAGGAGTTCCGGAAGGTACGGCATCTGGTACTGCCCGCGCTCGGCACGGTGGCCATCCTGGTCCCGCTCTACTACCTCGCCAAGCCCGGCCAGCCCGCACCGTACAACTGGTTCCCCTACGCCGCCCTGGCCGCACTCCTCGCCGCCGTCGGCTACGCAGCCCTCCTGGTCCGCCGCGACCCGAGCCTGGCTGAACGCGTCGGATCCATCGTCGCCGATGCCGACTGACTTGCGTGTCGGCGGATTCCAATAGTGGTTGCGAATCACCTGGTCAATGGGCCCGTGGGGCATTCACTCATGGCCTCGGCGGGGCTCTTGTCGCCGAGCGCGATGCGGGTCGGTGGTTGGGCTGCCGGGCGACGTCGCGGAGCTCTTGGGCACTGTGGACGGATAGGGCGGTGTCCCTGGGTGCTTCTGTGTTTGTCAAGCTGGTTGGGGCGGTGGCGTAGGCTCGGTTTTGGCGGGTTTGGGAAGTGACTTGTCCGAAGAGCTGACCGTCCGGGTTGGGACGGCAGGCTTCATCCCCCAGTCGTGAGAAGAGTGGCGGGTCTGCCGCAAGATCGACGCTCAGCGCTTGCTGGACGAGGTCACGGCCAGCATCGTGACCGGCCAAGACGTCGACCCGCTGGCCGGACGGATCACCTTCGAGAAGTACGCGAAGAAGTGGGAGGAGTCGCTCATCGCCAGCGAGGCGGGCGAGCGCGTCACCGACAACGCGCTCCGGCTCCACCTCGTCCCGGCGCTCGGCCCCCGCGCCATGGCGGCGATACGCCGCAACGACCTCCAGGTGCTCTTCAAGAGCCTGTTCGAGCTGCTCGGCCCCGGCAGCGTGCGCAACGTTTGCGACGTCCTCGTGCGCCTCATGACCGCGGCTGTCGAGGACAAGGTCATCGCCTCCAGCCCGTGCCGCCGGATCACCCTTCCGCCCATGCCGGACGAGGAGGTCACCCCGCCCACGGTCGTGCAGGTCGAGGCCATGGCCCGCGTGATGCGCCGTACATCCGCGCGGCCATCGTCACCCTTGCCGGATCAGGCTTGCGAATAGGCGAGTTGCTCGGCCTCAAGGTGTCGGACGTCGACTTCGAGGCCGGCGCCATCCGCGTCGAGCGGCAGCGCCTCCAGTCCGGGAAGATCGGCCCGCCGAAGACCGCCAAGTCCCGGCGTACCATCACAGTCGGTGAGGTGGTCACAGACGCCCTTCTCACGCACCTCGCCGCACGCCCCTCCAAGGAATGGCTGTTCACGATGGAGGAGGGCGAACCCCTCAACTACCGTCGCTGGAAGACGGAGTGGAACTGCGCTCGCAGGACGCTCCAAGCCGCGGAGAACGAGGCGGCCGAGCGCGAGGGCCGCAAACCCGTCGAGTTGCCGACAAGGTGACCCACGATCTGCGCCACTTCTACGCATCCGCCCTCACCGCCGGCGGGGCAAGTGTCAAGCAGGTCCAGCTCGTCCTCGGCCAGGCGTCCGCCGTCATCACGCTGCGGATCTACGCGCACCTGTGGCCGGGCGAAGAAGACCGCACCCGGACCGTCATGGACGCCGTTCTCGGCGGCCTGCGGACCGGGTGCGGACTGGGAGACGCTGCAACCAAAGAAATCGCAGGTCAGAAGGCATGATTAAAGATCAAGCCTTCTTGGTCTCCCAGAAGATCTTGTCGATCTGGGCGATGTAGTCCAGAGCCTTCTGGCCGGTGGCCGGGTCGGTGGACGCCTTGGCGGCCGAGAGGGCCTTCAGGGTGTCGTTGACCAGCTGGTGCAGCTCCGGGTACTTCTCGAAGTGCGGGGGCTTGAAGTAGTCGCTCCAGAGCACCGAGACGTGGTGCTTCGCGAGCTCGGCGCGCTGCTCCTTGATGACGGTGGCACGCGCCTGGTAGTGCGGGTCGTCGTTGCCGGCCATCTTTTCCTGGACGGCCTTCACGGACTCCGCCTCGATGCGGGCCTGGGCCGGGTCGTACACACCGCAGGGCAGGTCGCAGTGCGCGCTGACCTTGACCTTGGGGGCAAACAGGCGGGAAAGCATGAAGCGTTCCTTCCTCGTGATCGTCTTCTCAGGTGCGACATTACTCCTTGGAGAAGGCGTTTTCGCGAGTGCCCCCTAGGGCTTAGGACAAAAGTCCGGGGTCAGACTGAGACTGGTGGAGGAACGTACCGGGGAGGTGCCGGGCATGCCGGAGCTGTCGCAGGACATCGAGCGCGGGAGGCCGCTGCTGCCCTTCGGGGTGGCCGAGGTGACCGGTCCCTCGATGGTGCCCACGCTGCACCACGGGGACCGCCTCGTCGTGCAGTACGGGGCCAGGATCCGCCCCGGGGACGTGGTCGTCCTGCGCCACCCCTTCCAGCAGGACCTGCTCGTCGTCAAGCGGGCCGCCGAGCGCCGCGAGGGCGGCTGGTGGGTGCTCGGCGACAACGCCTACGCGGGCGGTGACAGCACGGACTACGGCACCGTCCCGGAGGACCTGGTGCTGGCCCGGGTGCGCTTCCGCTACCGGCCGCTGCCCGCTCAGCGCTCGCCGTTCGCGCTGGTGCGCTGGGCGCTGTCGGCCGCCAGGCCCGTCCTGTCCGACCGGTCGGCCTCCAGGCGTTTGCGGGCGCGGTAGGCGGCCACGTTGGCGCGGGTGGCGCAGCGGTCGGAGCAGTAGCGCCGGGAGCGGTTGGTGGAGGTGTCCAGGTAGGCGTTGCGGCACGGCGCCGCCTCGCACAGGCCGAGCCGGTCCACGCCGTACTCCGTCAGGTGGAACGCCAGGCCCATCGCCGCGATCGCCGCGTAGCCCGCCGTCGCGTTCGACGGGTGGTCGGCCAGGTGCATGTGCCACAGCGGGCGTCCGTCGTCGTCCCGGAAGTTGTGCCCGGAGATCTGGGGGCTCACCGGGAACTCCAGCAGCAGCGAGTTCAGCAGGTTCACCGCCAGCGTCTCGTCGCCGCCGTCCGCCGCCTCGAAGACCGCCCGCAGCCGTGCCCGGACCGAGCGGAAGCGGGTGACGTCCGCGTCGGTGGCCCGCCGGCCCGCCTCCTGGTTGGCGCCGAAGAGGTCCCGTACGGCCTCGATCGAGGTCAGCGAGTCCTTGCCCCGGGCCGGCTCCTCGGTGTTCACAAGGCGTACGGCGTAGTCCGAGTAATAGGCCAGTTCCACTTGTAGTCCTTACGGAGGCGCTCTATGGTCGTGGGCGGAAGAAGGTAACGGCTGCCTGCGCTCCCAGGGTATTACGCGACGGGCGTTCAGCGGCCGAACGCAGCAGCGGCGCACGGAGAAGGGGACTCCATGACCACCATCACCTCAACCGGTACGACGGGAACCGACTGGCAGGCGTGGCAGCAGAGCTGGGACCGGCAGCAGGAGTGGTACATGCCGGACCGCGAGGAGCGGTTCCGGACCATGCTGGACATGGTCGAGGCCTTCGTCGGCCCCGAACCGCGCGTCCTCGACCTCGCCTGCGGCACCGGCAGCATCACGGCCCGCCTGCTCGACCGCCTCCCGAACGCCACCAGCACCGGGATCGACCTCGACCCGGCCCTGCTCACCATCGCCCGCGGCACCTTCGAGGGCGACGACCGCGTCACCCTCCTCGAGGCCGACCTCAAGGACCCGCGCTGGACGCAGGCGCTGCCGTACGACTCGTACGACGCGGTGCTCACCGCCACCGCCCTGCACTGGCTGCGCACCGAGCCGCTCGCGGCCCTGTACGGCCGGATCGCCGAACTCGTCCGGTACGGGGGTGTGTTCATGAACGCCGACCACATGCCCGACGACACCACGCCCCGGATCAACGCGGCCGAGGCCGCCCACAGCCGCGCCCGGATGGAGCGGGCGATGCGTGACGGCGCCCTCGACTGGGCCGAGTGGTGGGCCCTGGCCGCCAAGGACCCGGTCCTCGCCGCCCCCACGGCCCGCCGCTTCGAGATCTACGGCTCCCACGCGGACGGCGAGATGCCCTCGGCGGCCTGGCACGCGCGCGTGCTGCGCGAGGAGGGGTTCGGGGAGGCGCGAGCGGTGTGGGCGTCGCCGTCGGACACGCTGCTGCTGGCGCTGAAGTAGCGGCGCCGATCAGAGGGCGTAAACAGCTACGTGTCCTTCATGGGCTTCACTCGTCCTTCGCTGTGCCGGGACACCGTCGGGGGCCTGCGTTTCGAACACGGAGCGCAGGCCCCCGCTTGGTTCACAGCACCTTCGAGAGGAAGGACTTCGTGCGGTCGTGCTGAGGGTTGGTCAGGACCTCGCGTGGGTGGCCGGACTCGACCACCACGCCGTCGTCCATGAAGACCAGCGAGTCGCCGACTTCGCGGGCGAAGCCCATTTCGTGCGTCACGACGATCATCGTCATGCCGTCCTCCGCCAAATCCCGCATGACGTCCAGGACTTCGCCGACGAGCTCAGGATCGAGCGCCGAGGTGGGCTCGTCGAAGAGCATCAACTTCGGCTCCATTGCCAGTGCTCGGGCGATGGCGACGCGCTGCTGCTGGCCGCCGGAGAGCTGGGCGGGGTACTGGGCGGTCTTGTCCACGAGGCCGACACGGTCCAACAGCCGCTGTGCCCGTTCGCGGGCGACGGCCTTGGATTCGCCCCTGACCTGGATGGGCGCCTCCATGACGTTCTCGAGCGCCGTCATGTGGGGGAAGAGGTTGAATCGCTGGAACACCATGCCGATGTCCCGTCGTTGTGCCGCGACTTCCCGTTCCTTGAGCTCGTACAGCTTGTCACCGCTCTGCCGGTAGCCGACCAGGTTGCCGTCGACATACAGGCGGCCGGCGCTGATCTTCTCCAGGTGGTTGATGCACCGAAGGAAGGTGGACTTGCCTGAGCCGGACGGGCCGATCAGGCAGAACACCTCCCGTGCGTTCACCTCCAGGTCGATGCCCTTGAGGATGTGCGCCAGCCCGAAGGACTTGTGGACACCCTCGGCCCTGACCATCGGACGGCCGCCCGTGTCCTTGCTGAGACCGTTCATGGAGTCACCTCCGGACGGCGGAACGAACCGAACAGGCGGAGGTTCTTCCTGAGCCTTTGCAGCGGGGTCGGCGGCAGGCTGCGCGTCGAGCCGCGGGCGTAGCGGCGCTCGAGGTAGTACTGGCCGACGCTGAAGACGCTGGTGAGGATCAGGTACCAGACCGACGCGACGAAGTACATCTCAACGACCGCGAGCGAGGTGCTGGAGATGTCCTGGGCACGCTTGATGAGTTCGTTGAACTGCACCGCGTACGCGAGGGACGAGGTCTTCAGCATGTTGATGAACTCGTTGCCGGTCGGCGGCACGATCACCCGCATGGCCTGCGGGAGGACCACTCGCCTCAGCGTCTGGCCGTGGGTCATCCCCAGGGCGTGCGAGGCCTCCGTCTGGCCCTCGTCCACGGACTGGATGCCCGCCCGGACGATCTCCGACATGTACGCGGCCTCGTTGAGGCCGAGGCCCAGCAGAGCAGCCAGGAACGGGGTCATCACCTGGTTCATCTCGTTCTTGTAGAACCCCAGGTTGAGGATGGGGAACACGAGCGAGATGTTGTACCAGAGCAGCAACTGCACCAGGACGGGCGTGCCCCGGAAGAACCAGACGTACAGCCAGGCCACAGTGCTGGTGACCGGGTTCGTGGACATGCGCATCACGGCGAGGATCACGCCCAGCACGAGCCCGACGACCATCGCGAGCACGGAGATGTACAGCGTGTGCCAGACGCCGGACAGGATCGTCCCGTCCTTCAGGTAGGTCGGGATGATGCTGTAGTTGATCTTCGCGTTGGAGAAGGCGATCCCGATCAGCACCAGGACGGCGATGACCGCGGCGGCGGCCACCCAGCGGCCGTAGTGGCGCACCGGGATGGCCTTGATCTGCTCCGGCGGTACGGCCGCCGGAGCCTTGTCGAGAGTGTCAGTCACAGTGACTGCCCTTCAGCGTTGCGCGAGGCTCAGGAGCCGCCGTTGATCTTTGCCTCGGTCACCGCGCCGTCAGTGACGTTCCACTTCTGCAGGATCTTCTGGTACTCGCCGTTCTTGATGATCGCGTTCACGGCCGCCTGGAGGGCGTCACGCAGCTGGCTGCTCTGCTTGCTGATGCCGATGCCGTACGGACCCGCCTCGATCTGGGAGCCGGTGACCTCGAAGTCCTTGCCGCCGCCGGAGGTCTTCGCGTTGTAGGCGGCCACGGGGAAGTCGTTGAGGTCGGCGACGGACGCACCCTGCTTCAGGCGCAGCAGCGCCTCCGGGTCGGTGTCGAAGGTCTGCAGGGTGATGGCCTTCTTGCCGCTCTGCGTGCACTTCTTGCTCTGGTCCTTCGCGATGCCCTCCGAGGTGGTTCCCTGCTGGAGGGCCACGACCTTTCCGCACAGGTCGTCCAGGGACTTGATGCCCTTGGGGTTGCCCTTCTGGACCAGGATCGAGGTGCCCGCCGTGAAGTAGTCGACGAAGTCGATACCGTTGCCCACCTTCTTGCCGGTGTCGGTGTCGATACCGTTCTGGCGGTCCTTGGTGTCGCTCATCGCGGACATGATCACGTTGAAGCGGTTCGCCTGAAGACCCACGATGAGCTGTGCGAACTTGCCGTTCTGGAACTGGAACTTCACACCCAGCTGCTTGCCGAGGGCGTCCGCGATGTCAGGGTCGATGCCGACCGCCTGGCCGCTCTGGATGTACTCGACCGGCGGGTAGGCGATGTCGGAGCCCACCTTGATGACGCCTGCCTTGCGGATGTCGGCCGGCAGCTTGGAGGCCAGGGGTGCCGTCGACGAGGACGTCCCCGAGCTGCTGCTGCCCTTGTCGGTGTGGTCACCGCAACCGGTGAGAATCAGCGCGCCTGCGACCGCGATCGCACCGACCGCGGCCAGACGGTGATGCGCGGCGGTGGTACGACGGGTGGAGCTTGCGGTCATCTTGGGTTCCTCCGGCGGATGGGTGGAGTTGCCGATGAAGTCGGCGAGGACACTCACCATGACGAGAACACAGACCATGGGGTGCCGCGACCTCGTGGGTTTACCGCATCCTGCCATTCGGACGGAGCCGTTCAGGGGGCCGGTGGGGTCAAAATCGGATAACGGGTGATCCGCGAACCGGCCCAGGTCCGGACAAGATGACGGGATCATCTGCGGGAATCCCTCATTCCGGCCGCAGGATCTTCGGTGCTGTCTCGGGATGTGGACGAGGGGTTGCGAGGTCTTGGTCACTGTTTGACCGGCGGTCAGCCGAAGGCCGCGGACGGGTGTACACAATTCGTGACGAATCTTGTCGCCGAGACGTGACCTTTCGGCGCCGGGATGTGACCTTCCGCTTATGGACTCGTCCTCGGCGCGGTCTGTCCGGTAAGAAGGTTCTTTACACCCCTCATCCGGGGCTCGAGGCGCGTGTGCGGCGCGCCCGTCGCGTATGACCCGTACGCATCAAGAGATCGGGGCATGCGCGGTCCCGCCCACTTCTCACCAGGAGTGGCCACCCTCAGACCAATGAAGATTTAAGGGGTAAAACAAAGTGGCAGCGGAGATCGTCAATCCTCGCAGCGACAACACAACGGACCAGGACGGCGGGGCCGAGCCCCTCGATTCCTTCGATCCGGCGTTCGCGCTGCACCGTGGCGGCAAGATGGCCGTGCAGGCCACCGTGCCGGTCCGGGACAAGGACGACCTGTCCCTGGCGTACACGCCCGGCGTGGCGAAGGTGTGCAGCGCCATCGCCGAGCAGCCGGAACTGGTCCACGACTACACATGGAAGTCGTCCGTGGTGGCCGTCGTCACCGACGGCACGGCGGTGCTCGGACTCGGGGACATCGGCCCCGAGGCCTCCCTCCCGGTGATGGAGGGCAAGGCGATTCTGTTCAAGCAGTTCGGTGGCGTGGACGCGGTGCCGATCGCGCTGGCCACCACGGACGTCGACGAGATCGTCGAGACCGTGGCACGGTTCGCGCCGTCCTTCGGCGGCGTCAACCTGGAGGACATCTCGGCACCCCGGTGCTTCGAGATCGAACGCAAGCTCCAGGAGCGCGTCGACATCCCGGTCTTCCACGACGACCAGCACGGCACGGCCGTCGTGACGCTGGCGGCCCTCAGGAACGCGGCCCGGCTCACCGGGAAGGGGCTCGCCGACCTGCGGGCCGTCATCTCCGGCGCCGGCGCGGCCGGTGTCGCCATCGCCAGGATGCTGGTCGAGGCCGGCATCGGCGACGTCGCCGTGGCCGACCGCAAGGGCATCGTGTCGGCCGACCGGGACGACCTGACGGACGTCAAGCGCGAGCTCGCCTCCTTCACCAACAAGGCCGGCCTCAGCGGGTCGCTGGAGGACGCCCTGGCGGGCGCCGACGTCTTCATCGGCGTCTCCGGCGGTACGGTCGCGGAGCAGGCCGTCGCCTCGATGGCCGAGGGCGCGTTCGTGTTCGCCATGGCCAACCCGAACCCCGAGGTGCACCCCGACGTCGCGCACAAGTACGCGGCCGTCGTGGCGACCGGACGGTCCGACTTCCCGAACCAGATCAACAACGTGCTGGCGTTCCCGGGCATCTTCGCGGGCGCGTTGCAGGTGCGGGCCTCCCGGATCACCGAGGGCATGAAGATCGCCGCGGCGGAGGCGCTGGCGGGGGTGGTGGGGGACGACCTCGCCGCGGACTACGTGATCCCCTCGCCGTTCGACGAGCGGGTCGCGCCGGCGGTCACCGCCGCGGTCGCGGCGGCGGCCCGGGCGGAGGGCGTCGCCCGTCGCTGATGTCGGCAGATCGGCCCCGCCCGTCCGGGCGGGGCCGATCCTTTGCCTCAGGTCCACCTGTTCGGGTGAACGAGGGCGGGTGTCTTCCGGGTTTTGGGGTTCGCCGAACGGTGCCGACGGCGTCGGTGGCAAGAGGGCGTGTGTCACAAGCCCATACGGTTCCGTCGGTTCGGGCGGGCGCCTATCGTCAAGGTCATGTTCGCCGTCTACGCCGCCCGAATCGACCGCGACCAGCCGCTCAACGGCCTTGAGCTCGGGGACCGTCCGGCTCCCGAGGCCCGGTCCGGCTGGAGCACCGTCAACGTCAGGGCCGCCTCTCTCAACCATCACGACCTCTGGTCGCTGCGGGGCGTGGGTCTGCCCGAGGAGCGACTGCCGATGATCCTCGGCTGTGACGCCGCCGGGGTCGACGAGGACGGCAACGAGGTCGTCCTGCACTCCGTGATCGGCCAGAGCGGTCACGGGGTCGGCCCCAGGGAGCCCCGCTCCATTCTCACCGAGCGCTATCAGGGGACGTTCGCGGAGCAGGTCGCCGTCCCGACCTGGAACGTGCTGCCCAAGCCGCGGGAGCTGTCCTTCGCCGAGGCCGCGTGTCTGCCGACGGCCTGGCTGACGGCCTACCGCATGCTCTTCACCAACGCCGGTGTGCGGCCCGGCGACTCCGTCCTGGTGCAGGGGGCCGGCGGCGGTGTCGCCACGGCCGCGATCGTGCTCGGCAAGGCGGCGGGGCTGCGCGTCTTCGCGACCAGCCGGGACGAGGCCAAGCGGAAGCGGGCCGTGGAGCTGGGCGCCGTGGAGGCGGTGGAGTCGGGGGCGCGGCTGCCGCAGCGGGTGGACGCCGTCATCGAGACGGTCGGCGCGGCCACCTGGTCGCACTCGATCAAGTCCCTGCGGCCCGGCGGCACGCTCGTCATCTCCGGTGCCACGAGCGGTGACCGGCCCTCGCACGCCGAACTGACCCGCATCTTCTTCCTGGAGCTCAAGGTCGTCGGCTCGACGATGGGCACCAAGGACGAGCTGGAGGACCTGCTCTCCTTCTGCGCCGCCACGGGGGTGCGTCCCGTCATCGACGAGGTGCTGCCGATGGACCGGGCCCGAGAGGGCTTCCAACGGATGGAGTCCGGTGAGCAGTTCGGGAAGATCGTGCTCACCAACGACTGACGGTGCCCCCTTCGCCCTGTGCCGACGGCCGGCCCGGTTTCCGGGTCGGCCGTCGGCATTTGTCAACCAGGGTTGACGGGCGGTGGGATGTCAACGTAAGTTGACAGTATGACCGAAGCAACGGATCTCGCCGAGCGGGCGGGCGACCGTGACCCACTCGTCGGGCTGCGCGCCGTCGCCGCCCTGCGCAGGCTGCTGGAGCAGTTGGAGGCCGTGCAGGTGCGCAGCGCGCGCCATCAGGGGTGGTCGTGGCAGGAGATCGCCGCGGAACTCGGAGTCAGCAGGCAGGCCGTGCACAAGAAGTACGGGAGGCATTGATGTTCGAGCGGTTCACCAAGGACGCCCGCGAGGTGGTGCGCAGCGCGGTCGAGCAGGCGGAACGGTCGGGGGAACGCACCGTCGGCCCCGAGCATCTGCTGCTCGCGCTGCTGGAACGGGACGCGAGCAGGGGCTCGTTCGCCCTCCTCGCACTCGGTCTCGACGAGGAGCGGAAGGAGTCGGTGCGGCGGGCGTTGACCGAGGCGCGGCGCCGGGCGGGGCTGTCCCGGGCCGAGGCCGGCGCCCTCGCCGGTCTGGGGATCGACGTGTCGGAGGTCGTCGCCCGGGTCGAGGAGGTGCACGGCGCCGGGGCGATGTCCGGCGACCGCGGGAACAAGGGCTGGTGGTCGGGGCGCAACACCTTCGGGCGGGGCGCCAAGCAGGTCCTCGAACGCGCCCTGCGTACGGCCGTCGCCCACGACGACCGGCACATCGGCGACGAACACCTCCTCCTGTCGCTGACCCTCCTGCCCGGGTTCTGTGCCGAGGTGCTCGCCGATCACGGGGTGACGTACGAGACGCTGTCCCGGGTGCTCCACGGCGGAGGCGGCGAGGCGAAGGCCGGCTGAGGAGCTGGGCCGACGCCGGTACGCCCGACATCCGCCCGCGCGGGCGCCCCGGTCACGTCAGCTTCTCGGCGTGTGCAGTATCGCGCTGATGTGGGCCGCCGCCGTCGACAAGTGGCCGCGGGCGGCGCGGAGCTGGTCGTCCGTGACGCCGTGGTCGCGGGCCGCGTCGCGGATGTCGTCGCGGAACCGGTCGAGCAGACGGTCGAGGTCGCGGGCCGGGTCGCCGGTCGCTGCCTCGTGCGCCCAGGCGGGCTCGTACTGGGCCGGGAAGTCCTCGGGCGTGTGCGAGTACTCGGCCTGTGCGGCGGCGCTGTCGGTGCCACCCCGCCCGAACCCGAGGTCCTTGCCGAACTCCTTGCCGAAGTCCATTCCGAAGTCGCCGAACTCCTTGGCCAGTTCGGTCAGTCCCTCCCGCACCCCCGTCGGCCAGTCGCCCCGCGAGAAGTGGTCCTGCACCCTGTCCTGCACCCGCTTGGCGATGCGCTGCACCTCCTCCGCGGCCTGGGCCCGCGCCCGCTCCTGCGCCTCCTTGGCCTGGCGCCGGGCGCGCTGGGCCTCCTCGCGCGACCGGCGGCTCTCGTCCTTGGCGCGCCGGGCCTGCTCCTTCCACTCCTGCTTGGCCCGCCGCATCTCCTCCTTGGCGGCGCGCCACTCGTTGTCCGCGTGGCCGAAGTCTCCCGGGGAGCCGTCCTGTTCGCCGCGTCCCCCGGTGGCGCCCCCGCGCCGGGCCTCCGAGGCCGCCGCCCGCATCTCGCGCCGCAGGTCGCCCGCGGCGCCGCGCACATCGGCCCGGATCTCGGCGGCCAGCTCCGCCACCGACTCGCGGATCTCCAGCTCCAGGTCGGCCAGCTCGCCGCTGCGGTCGGCCAGTTCGGCGCGGCCCGCGTCCGTGATGGCGTACACCTTGCGGCCCCCCTCGGTGGTGTGGGTGACCAGGCCCTCGGCCTCCAGCTTGGCGAGGCGGGGGTAGACGGTGCCGGCCGACGGTGCGTACAGCCCCTGGAACCGCTCCTCGAGGAGGCGGATCACCTCGTAGCCGTGGCGCGGGGCCTCGTCCAGCAGCTTCAGCAGGTAGAGGCGGAGGCGGCCGTGGGCGAATACGGGAGGCATGTCAGAGCACCTTCTTGTCGGTCGTGCCGTCGGCCGGCGCGTCGCTCGCGTCGTCGCCCCGGCCGGAAACGGAATTGTCCCCCGACTCGCTGTGCGCCCCGGCCGCCGGGGTGTCCTCGACCAGTGGGCCGATGTCCTCCGGTGCCACGTCCCAGGGCTCGTCCTCGACGGCGGGCCGGCGCAGCAGGGCGATCGAACCGGAGACCGTCGTGGCCTTCAGCCTGCCGTTGCCCGCGCCGAGCCGGCCGGTGATCCGCTTGGCCCCCCACTGGCCGCCGACCCGCAGGTCCTCGAAGGCGTTGGAGACCGAACCGCTCGCGGTGTTCGCCTCCACCTGCGCGTCCGCCGGATGCGGCAGCCGGATGGCGATCTCGCCCGATACGTTCGTCAGGCTGATGTCGGTCGGCCGGCTCGTCGGGTCCAGGTCGACGATCATCGACCCGCTCACCGAGTCCGCCTTGACCGAGGAACCCGCCTCGACCACGGTCAGATCCCCGGAGACGGAGTTGAAGCGCAGGTCCCCGCGCAACGCCTGCGCCTCCACGTTCCCCGAGACGGTGTCCGCCCGGACGGCCCCGGTCAGCCGCACCAGCGTGGTGTCCCCGGTGACGCCCTTCACCTCCGTGCGCCCGTCGATCCCGGAGACCACGGCCGCGGCACCGACCACGCCCACCTCCACGCGGGTGTCGGCGGGCACGGCGAGGGAGACGACGGCACTGCGCCGCCAGCCCTTGCGGTCGAGCCATTTGAGGAAGCCCTTCCAGGGCAGGTCGTCGTAGGCGACGGTGAGGGTGCCGCCCTGCTGGGTGACGATCAGAGGAGGTCCCTCGATCTCGGAGACCTCGAGGCGGGCGGAACCTTCCTCGGTGCCCACCACGTTCACCGTTCCGTTGACGATGCGAACGTGCAGTTCCTTCACGGGTGTGTCGAACGTGAGCTTCCTGGGCTCCCCGACGGACCACTCGGACATGATGCTGACCTCCCCGTCCCAACGCGCCATATCGCGTCTTCTCTCATTCACGATATATCGCGGACACGGAAAGTCAAGACATCCGTTTCGGGGACGTCCGCGCCTCGAAGAGGACGCACAAACACCCCAAACACCCCAAATCGCCTAGCGTGTGGCCATGCCGCTGCCCGGCTCCTCGCGGAGCACACGACGCTCACCCGGGGCGGCGACGACTGGAGCGTCCTCGTCCCCGAGGGCACGCCCTGGCTGCGCGGTGGCGAACCCGTCGACCGCGTCCTGACAGGCTGGGCCACCGCCCTCGCCGTCGGCGCCCCCTGGCCCGTCCTCGCCCTGTGGTGGGACGCCGACCGGGCCGGCTACATCCTCGCCTCCGGCTTCCGCCGCCCCGTCGGCTACGTCTGGCTCGCCAACGGCACCCCGGCCGGCGAGGACGAGGCGATGCGCACGTTCGCCGCCCGTCTGGGCCTGGATCCGGTCCTCGACGTACCGGCGCTCGACCGGCTGACGGAACTCGATCCCTCCGCCGACGCCCGCGCCCGCCTGCGCGGCCTGATCGCCGTCCTCAGGCTCGCGGGAGTGTCGCTGCCGGAGGGCCTGGCCCCCGGACAGCCCCCCGAACGCCTCCGCGAGGCGGCCCGCGTTCAGCCGGACGCTCAGACCGTGGAGCGGCCGGAGCCACCCGAACCGGTCCGCGCGGTCCTCGACGGGGCGGCCGACGGCCACCACGCCCCCTGCCTGCCCTGGTCCGGCACCCCGACGTCCCACGCCCTGGCCCTCGCCCAGGTGGCGACGGGCCTCCCGCTCGCGCTGTGGGGCCTGCGCCGCCGCAGTGCCGGCTGGATCACGGCGGGGGCGCTGCTGCCGGCGCACGGCGCGCTCGGGCTGTCGTACGAGCTGATCCGGCCGTGGGACTGACGGCGGCGGCTACTCGTCGTCCTCGTCGTCCAGCCTGGCCAGCCAGGTCGCGAGCCGTTCGACGGGCACCTCGAAGTCGGGGTTCAGGTCGACGAACGTGCGCAGCTGCTCGGCGAGCCACTCGAAAGTGATCTCTTCCTCGCCGCGCCGCTTCTCCAGTTCCTCGATGCCGCGGTCGGTGAAGTACAAGGTGAGCTCCGTGCAGGGCGATGGTCCGGTTGCCGCCAGCATAAACGGGTGGTGACGTTCTCTCCCTCAGACAAACACCCGGGGGCTAGCCTGGAGAGTCCAACCCTGCTGTTTCCAGGGATGGTTGGTGGAGCGGGGGCCGCTGCCACGGGGGTGGCCGGAGCGAGGGGACGAAGCCATGGCCGGTCTGGAGACGGCGCACGAGGACGACGTCGTGCGGCTCGACATCGGAGGCAGACCCGTCCTGGTGCGGATGGCAGGCGGAGCGTCGCTGCCCGCCGTACCCGCCCAGGGCAAGTACGCGGACTCCGGCCGCTTCGCCGACCGGGTCGCCCGCGGCGTCGAGGGCCTGGACGACCTGGTGCACGGCGTCGCGGTCGCCCTGCGCGACGCGACGGCCGCGGTGCGGCCCGACGAGGTGTCGGTCTCGTTCGGGGTGGAACTCTCGGTCCAGGCGGGAGCGGTGGTCTCGCTGCTCGCGAACTCCGAGGCCAAGGCCAGCGTCACCGTGAAGCTGACCTGGCGGGGCGGGCAGCGGCCCGGCGATCCCACGCCGCCCGAGGGCGAGTAGTGCGGGAGGACGCCATACCGGACTCGCCTGCGCCCGAGCCCGCGTACGCCTACGAGGTCCTCGAACACTCCATCCTCGCCGCCTGTGTGCGCGTTCACGCGCACCGCCCCGGGTATGCACAACCCGGGGCGGACGACACCTGGGGCTCCGGCTTCTTCGTGGCCCCCGGGTGGGTGATCACCTGCGCCCACGTGATCGGCGAAGGGGTACGGACCGACGGGACAGCCGTGAGGGGGGAAGACGGGGTGAGGCTCGTGGGCAGCGAGGTCGGCATCTCGTTCACCGACGACAACGGCACGCCCGGAACCACCACCGGGCTCGTCGAGTGGCTGCTGCCGACGGAGCCTGAGGACCGCAAAGGCCCCTGGGCCGCCCCCGACCTGGCGCTCGTCCGGGTGCGGGACGCCGTCTCGCACGCCAGCGTCTGGCTCAGCGACCGGCCCCGCCCGCGCTTCCAGGAGGTCGCGTACTTCGGCTGCACCGACGAGTTCGGCGAGCCGGAGATCACCGGCCGTCGCACCACCCTCATCGGGGACGCGGCCCGCGGCGCCTTCGCCCGGCTCGGGACGGCGGACGAGATCGAACCCGGCATGTCCGGCGGCCCCGTGGTGGACCTCCGCCGCGGCGAGGTGATCGGCGTCGTCAAGGCCCGGCGCACCGCCGGGGGCGGCGGCCTCGCCGTGACCGTCACCCAGGTGCGCGCCGCCCCCCGCTACCAGGAGATCATCCGCGCGCACGA
Organism: Streptomyces sp. NPDC101152; assembly: GCF_044768275.1. Lineage (NCBI taxonomy): Bacteria > Bacillati > Actinomycetota > Actinomycetes > Kitasatosporales > Streptomycetaceae > Streptomyces > Streptomyces sp. NPDC101152. The sequence continues at coordinate 349,061 of NZ_JBIWPO010000001.1, forward strand.
TCGCTACCACCTCGACCGTCACCTCGACACCCGACCCGTACCGGGCTGGGCCGAACTGCAGCGCGAGTGCCGGCCCGCGGGGCGTCGCGGGCTCGCCCCCGACGACCGGGCGACGCTGCTGGGACTGCTCGCGGAACTGCCGCCGCCGGCCGGCGCCGACGTGGCGAAACGCCTCGTGGACGCCTCCCGTGGCGAGGAGTTCGGCTCGGGCCTGTGCCCGGCCCCGCTCGCCTGGCGCGACGGCATGGGCATGCTCTACGACCCGCCGGGCGGCGACGAGACGGCCACCGTGCTGCGGTACGTGACGGCCGTGGCGGCACTCGAGCACCCGCGGCCGCCCGCGCCGGACCTCGAGGAGCGGCTGTGGGAGGTGGTGCTCGAGCTCGCCGGCCGGCACAGCCGGGCACTGCGCCGGCAGATGGCCGACCGGTACGCCGCTCTCCAGCAGCAGCGCGCTGTGCGCCGGGCCGTACCGGCGGGCGGCCTGCCGAGTCCGCCCGCGCCCGCCCGGCCGGTCCCCGACAGCGCCGGAGCCGATCCCGACGCGGTGGTGCACGCGCCCACCGTGCTGCTCGAGGCCTGGCGGGACACCTGGGAGGGGACGTACACCTGGCAGGTCTCCGTACTGCGCCGGGGCGGCCGGGCCGAGCCGATGTACAACGGCCAGGCCGCCACCGAGGACGATCTGCGGACCGGACTGCGCGATCCCCTCGTCCAGGCGTTCCGGTCGGTCGACGCCGGGGACGAGCACCGGGCGCGCCTCGATGTCGCCGTGCTGCCCGAGCTGTTCACCCTGCCCGTCGACGAGTGGGAGGTCAGCGACGGCGAACCGCTCGGCGTCCAGCGGCCCGTCGTCCTCAGGTATCCGAGCTCCCTGGCCGTCGCCCAGCGGGCGCTGCAGCGCAGCAGGGCCCGCTGGAACCGGCTGCGGGAGGGCCCGCTGGAGGGCCAGCCGGTCGACTGCGCCGGCGGCCGGCCGCGCACCGTGGACCAGGACTGGCTGGACCGGCTCGCCGAACACGCGGTGCCGGTGCACTGCCGCGGCGCCGACGCCCAGCCCACCCTGGGCACCCTGCACGCCGTCCGGGAAACGGGGTACGCGGTGGCCGTGTGCCGAAGACCGGCGCCGGGTTCGGCCGACGGGGCGTGCGCGGGCTTCCACCGCGGAGTACAGCGGGAACTGGAACGCGCCGCCGGAGCCTGGCAGTTGCCGGCCCGCCTGCGACAGGTCCGCTCGGAGGCGTTCACCAAGGAGTACGACGCCTACTGGTCGCTCGGGGTGGGGCTGGTCTACGACGACCCCGACCATCCGCTCCCCTCCGGCGCACCCCTGAACGGAGACCTGTGACGCAGCCGCACCCGCGGCCGGGACGCCGCACCACACGCCGCTCACCCACGAGGAGCAGGACATGAACGAATGGCTCATCTACCGCGGCGTCGGCGTTCCCCACGACGGCATCGAGCGGCTGCCCGCGCCACCGCCCTGGCGCGCGTTCGACGGCGGGGCGCCCGCCGACGAACCACCGGACGACGACGCGCCACCGGAAACCACGACGCACGAGGGCGACAACGCCACGCTGCGCCGCCTCGGCAGCCGGCGCCAGGACGTGCGCCTGGACGGCCCGGACGCCGAGGAACTCGACGTCATCAACGCCGCGCTCTACCTGCGCCGCCCCCTGCTGGTGACCGGCCGCCCCGGCACCGGCAAGTCCACCCTGGCGCACGCCGTCGCCCACGAACTGAAACTGGGCAGGGTGCTGCGCTGGCCCATCGTCTCGCGCAGCAGCCTGCAGGACGGCCTCTACCGGTACGACGCCATCGCGCGCCTCCAGGACGTCCAGATCGCCGCCAACGCGGGCCGCCCCGAACACGTGCCCGGCATCGGCGACTACATACGCCTGGGCCCCCTCGGCACGGCACTGCTGCCCGGGGCCCGCCCCCGTGTCCTGCTCGTCGACGAGCTGGACAAGAGCGACATCGACCTGCCCAACGACCTGCTCAACGTCCTGGAGGAGGGCGAGTTCGCCATCCCCGAACTGGAGCGGGTGGCCGAGCGGGAGCCCGAGGTCCACGTCCTGACCGACGAGGGCCGCAAGGTGGCCGTGCGCGGCGGCCGGATCCGTTGCCGTGCCTTCCCGTTCATCGTGCTGACCAGCAACGGCGAACGGGACTTCCCGGCGGCCCTGCTGCGCCGCTGCATCCACCTGGAGCTGGCCCCGCCCGACGAGAAGCGGCTGAGCGCGATGGTCAAGGCCCACCTCGGCGACGAGGCGGCGGAGCGAGGCAACGACCTGATACGGGAGTTCCTGGCCCGCGCCCAGCACGAGGTGATAGCAGCCGATCAGTTGCTCAACGCCATCTTCCTCACCCACTACGCGGCCCCGCCGACCCGGGAGAGCCTCGCCGATCTGCTCGTCCAGCGACTCGACCGGGCCAGGTGAGGGGGATGAGCGGCGATCGGGCGGGGACGCCGGGGCGGCAGGCGCCGACCGAAGGCGACGTGGCCCGGTGAGCGGCGCTCCCGACGAGATCGCGAAACTGGCCGGGCTGCTGCACGCGACCGGTCTGCAGACCACTGCCCAGGAGCTGGCCGACGCCCTGTGGCTCGGCGCTCACCTCACCCCGTCCCCACAGGCGGCGACGTCCGTCACGCCCGCCTCCGCCGCCGAGACCATCACCGGCAGGGAACCGGTGGGGGACGAGGACGCCTCGGCCCAGGACGACGCAGTACCGCGCCGTCCGCCGCGCCACCGTGCCGCCGTCTCGCTCTTCGCCGACGGCCGCGGCCCGGGACCGCCCTCCAGGGCGGCCGGTGGCACGCCCCCGGCGGTCCAGGTGCGCGCGCCGGCACCACCGGCGCTGCCGGGCCACCTGGAGTTCCAGCGCGCCCTGAGGCCGCTGCAGCGCCTCCAACTGCCCGCTCCGCCGCGGCGCCTGGTGCTCGACGAGGAGGCCACCGCGGACGCCAGCGCCCGTGCCATGGGGCTGGTCGTGCCCGTACTGCGCCCCGAGGGGCGACGCGAGGCCACGCTGCACCTGGTGCTCGACGCGTCGCCGTCCATGGTCGTCTGGCGCGAGCTCTTCGCCGAACTGCGCCGCGTCTTCGAGCGCATCGGGGCCTTCCGCGACATCCAGGCCCACTACCTGCACAGCCGCCCGGACGGCACCGCCTTCCTCGGCCGCAGCCCCGACCCGAACGGCGTCGGCGGCTCGGCGGACCAACTGCGCGACCCGTCCGGACGCTCCCTGACGCTGCTCATGACCGACTGCACCGGACCGCTGTGGCGCCAGGGCTGGGCGCAGCGCATGGTGCACCGCTGGACGGAGTACTCGCCGACCGTGCTCGTGCAGCCGCTGCCGCACCGGCTGTGGAGCCGCACCTGGCTGCCCGCCGAGCCCGGCACCCTGCAGCGGGGCGAGGGCCGGGGCGTGCCCCTGCGGTTCCTGGCCCGCGGCCCGGCCCGCACCGGCGGCCGCTGCGTGCCGATGCTGCCGCCGAGCCCGATGGCCATGGGGGCCTGGGCGCGGCTTCTCGCCGGCCTCGGCGGACGCCCGGTGCCGGCCGCGACGGGCCGCGTGCACGCCGACCACCCCGCGGCGCCGACGCCCGAGGTGGACGCCCCGCAGCCCGGCCCGGAGGAGCTCGTCAGCCGGTTCCGCTCCACCGCCTCGCCGCACGCGATGAACCTCGCGGTGTTCCTGTCGGCGGCCCCGCTGGTGCTGCCGGTGATGCGGATGGTGCAGCACACCATGCTGCCCGGCTCCGGCCCCTCCGATCTGGCCGAGGTGCTGCTCAGCGGCCTGCTGCGGCGCAGTGGGGAGGAGCCGGGCGACTGGTACGAGTTCGTGCCCGGCGTGCGGGACGTCCTCCTCGGCCCGCTCGACCGCGACGACGCCAGGCTGGTGCTCAAACACTGCTCCGACTACGTGCGCCGCCACTTCGGCCGCGGCGCGCGGGACTTCCCGGCGCTCGCGGTCGCCCAGCTGGACCGGGCCGGGCACCTGCCCCGGCCGGAGCCGGCCGCCGCCGAGGTGCCGGTGCCCCGGCCCTTCGCCGAGGTCCCGGCCGCGGTCGTCCGGCGGTTCCTGGAGCCCGTCCGCGAGGAGCCGCCGGTCGGGGAGGACGCCTCGCCCGCCGCCACCGACCTGGCCTGGCCGGTGCAGACGGCGCGGACCCTCGTCGCCGACTACGAGCGCGACGGCAACCAGAACGGACTGCACACCGCGGCCGCGGTGCTCCGCCGGGCCGCGGAGGGACTGCGCGACGACGTGCCCGGGAACGGGCCCGGCGGCGAGGTCCGGTTCGAGCTGGGCCGGGTGCTGCTGAAACTGTGGGCCGTGCAGCACGACCCGCGCCTGCTCGAGGAGGCCGAGACGGTGCTGCGCCGGGTGACGGCCGTACCCGGGATGGTGCGGGCGCGCGCCGTGCTCGGACAGGTCCTGTACGAGCAGGCGCTCGCCGCCCGCCCGGCACCGTCGGCGCAGGCGCTGAGCGAGGCGGAGCAGGAGTTCGCCGCGGTCTGCGTGACCGAGGGCGTCGAGTACGAACTCGGCCGGGACTGCGCCGTGCGGCGGGCCGAGATCCTGCTGCGACTGCACCGTCTGCAGGGCGCGCCGGGCTATCTGAGGGACGCGGTGGCCACCCTGGAGGAGTTCGAACGCCGCGAGGGACGCCAGCGCGGCAAACCCGACAGCACCCTGCACCTCGTCCTCGGCCAGGTGCTGCTCGCCCTCGCCGAAGCCGACCCGCAGCCGGCCTCCGCCCAGGCCGCCGCCGACCAACTGGCCGTCGGCCTCGCCGTGCTGGACCCCGAGGCCCCCGCCACCCGACGGGCCCGCGCCCGGCTGGACCTGGCCGACGCGCTCAGCCGGGTCCCGGGCCGCACCGACGAGGCGCTCGACCACCTCCGACGGGCCCTGACGGAGGCGACCGGCGACCAGCCGCTGCGGCTGGCGGTGCTGATGCGGACGGCCCGCGTGCACCGCGCCCGCTACGCCACCGGCCGGGACCCCGCCGATCTCCACGCGGCGGCCGCCGCCTATGCCGCCGCCCGGCCGCTGGCCGCCCGCGACGACGACCGGTACGCGGACCTGCTGCCGGAGTGGGGCGAGACGCTGCTGGAGCTGGCCGCGACCGCGCACGGCGCCGGCCATGTCTCCACGGCCGTACAGGTGCTGCGGGAGAGCCGCGCGGCGCTGCCGCGCACCGACCCCGAGTCCGCGCGGCGGCTGCTGGCCCTCGCCCGCGGACTGCGGCTGCGCTACCGTCACGAACGCGACATGGTCGACCTCTGGGAGGCCGAGCATCTCCTCTCCCTCGCCGCCAAGGCCCCCGGCCACCCGCTGCTGCGCGCCCGGGCCTGGCGGGAGCACGGCGACGTGCAGCTGGAACTCCACGACAGGACGGCCGACTTCGGATGGCTGGAGCACGCCGCCGACTCCTACCGCAGAGCCTGGCGGGCGGCGCTCGACGCGGGCGGGGAGCGGCGCCGGGAGGGGCTGCGGTACGCGGCGCGGCTGCAGCAGTTGCGGGGGCAGGTCCTGGAGCGGATGGGACGGCCGCGCGGCGCCCTGGACGCCTACCGCATCGCGTTGGACCTGTGGACCGAGGCGGAGACGGAAGCACCTCAGCCGGACGGGGAAGCGACGGAAGGGGCCGAAAGGGCGGCAGAGGCGTACGAGTTGGACACAGTGGGACTTCAGGAACGCATCCGCGCCCTGCAGACGCCCTGACCCGGCCGCTGGCCCCGGGTGCCGTTTCCTGCCTTGGGCGGAGGGGGAGAAGGCACGGGACAGCCGGAAAAGGAGCCGAACCGATGAAGGACCCGAACGACTCGGCGGTCGCGGTGGACGACGCGACCGCAGGCACGGGCCGACTGGTGGACCTCTCCGGGGTCGATCTGGCCGCCCTGCGCGGGCTGGACCACCCGGTACTGGCCGAAGTGATCGAGGACCTGTTGGTGCGGGTCACCGATCCGGCCGGCGTCCTGGCCGAGTACGACCAGAAAGCGGGCTGAGGGCCGACCGGCCGCAGCATGCCACACAGGCCCGGGGGAGGGCCCGACGGGGAGGGCACGACATGGAGGCCCAGCAGCAGGACCGGTGGGCGACGCACCTCGCTCGCGCGCCCTGGCCCTACGCGGCGCTGGACGTGCCGGCGCTGAGGGCCGCCGGCCGGCGGGCCCGGCCGTTCCGCCAGTTCGTGCTCAAGGTGAACAGCCGCTGCAACCTGGCCTGCACCTACTGCTACATCTACACGATGGCCGACGCGACCTGGCGCGAGCGGCCACCCGTCATGGACGCCGCGACCCGCGCCCTGACCGTCCGTCGCATCGCCGAACACGCCCGGCGCCACCGCCTGCCCGGCGTCGACCTGGTCCTGCACGGCGGCGAGCCCCTGCTCACCCCGGCCGCCGAACTGGCCGAGCTGGTCCGGCGGTTACGGCAGCGGCTGCCGGCCCACTGCGCCCTGTCGGTCACCGTGCAGACCAACGCCACCCTGCTGACCGCCGGCCGCCTCGACGCGCTCGCCGCAGCGGGGATCCGGGTCGGCGTCAGTCTGGACGGCGGCCCCGGACACAACGCCCGGCGCGTCGACCACGCCGGGCGCCCCTCCTGGCCGGCGGCGGCGCGAGGGCTGCGGCTGCTCTCGGGGCGTCCGGAGGTGTTCGCCGGGCTGCTCAGCGTCGTCGACCTCGAACAGGATCCCGTCGAGACCTACGAGTCCCTGCTGCGGTTCGCGCCGCCCACCCTCGACCTGCGGCTGCCCCTGGCCAACTGGAGCAGCCCGCCACCGGGCCGGCGGCCCGGCCGGACCCCCTACGCGGACTGGCTCCTCGCCGTCTTCGACCACTGGTGGGGGGCCGGGCGCCGGCGCACCCGGATACGGCTGTTCGAAGAAGTGATCGCGCTGCTGTTCGGCCTCCCCACCGGCACCGAGGTACTGGGTCCGGCCGCCTCGGTGACGGCCGTGGTCGAGACCGACGGAGCGATCGAGCTGACGGACGCCCTCAAGTCCGCCTACGAGGGCGCGACGCACACCGGACTGCACGTCGCCCGCGACGGATTCGACGAGGCGCTGGACCATCCCGGCTTCGTCGCCCGGCAGTTGGGCACGGACGCCCTGGCCCCCGTCTGCCAGGCCTGTGACCTCGTCGCCGTCTGCGGGGGCGGCCACTACGTCCACCGCTTCCGCGACGGCCAGGGCTTCGCCAACCCCTCGGTCTACTGCGCCGAACTCGACGCGCTGATCCGGCACATCGCCGCTCGACTGCACGCCGCCGTACCGGCCCGCCCCACGCCGCAGGCGCAGCCACGGGCGGGAGCACTGCCATGCTGACCGCCGCCCCGCCACGGCCCGCACGCGGGGCCCGCCGCCTGGAGGTGTCCACGGCCCGGTTACGGCAGCTCGGCACCACAGCCCCCGACGCGTACACCGCCGGTCTGCTGCTCACCGCCCGCCACAGCAAGCGCCTTCTGCTGCTACGCGGCATCCTGGACGCCCTGCCCCGCGGTGGCGAGAGCCACGACCACTGGGCGCTGCTGGAAGAGGCCGAGCGCACGGCGCCCGGGGCCGTGCACACCGTGCTCCACCACCCCACGATCGGCACCTGGGCCGAGGAGACCCTGCGCAGGCTGCACGCCCCCCGCTCCGAGGCGCCCACCGACCTCGCCCACTTCGGGGCGCTGGCCGCCTCGGCGGCACTGAGCGCGGGCCTCGACTTCACCCTGCTGCTCAGGACCGGAGGCCGGCTCCTCACGCTCCCGGCGCTCGGCGCGCTGCGCCGCGACCGGCCCGGTGCCCTCACCGTCACCGGTACGTCCTGGCGGCAGCCGCCGGAAGGCACCGAGGCCCTGCCCCTGCACCGGATCGCGGACCCGGCCGTCGTCCTCGACGACCTCGACCCCTATCGCACCCCCCGCCCCTCGGCCTCGCTGCGTCCGTCCCGCCGTCTCGGCCCCGGCGGCCAGGCCCGCTGGGACGCGCGCCTCACCGGGGCCCTGGCGGTCCTGGAGCGCGTGGACCCGGCCCGGGCCGAGGAGATCCGCACGCTCCTGTCCTGCGTGGTACCGCTGGCCCGCACCTCGCCCACGGCGGGAGCGACGGCCCCCGCCGCCCACGGCGCCGTGCTCCTGCGGCCCCGTCCCCGGGGCGAACTGGCCGCGGCGCTGGTCCACGAGGTGCAGCACGGCAAACTCGCCGCCCTGAGCGACCTGGTACGGCTGCACACCGCGGACCCCGAGCCGCGCCACCGGGTGCCGTGGCGTCCCGACCCGCGCCCCTTCGAGGGCGTGCTGCAGGGGGCGTACGCCCACCTCGCGCTGGCCGACTGGTGGGCTCGCGCCGCGTTCGCCGGGGTGACGGGGGCCTGGGAGGCGCACATCCGCTACCGGCAGCAGGTCGCCGCGGTCCTGCCCGATCTGGTCGGGTCGGCCCATCTCACCCCAGCGGGGCGCGAGTTCACCCTCGCCATGGCGGCCACGGAACGCGGATTCGGACCGCCGGGGCACGCCCCGAAGAGCCGGTCGCGCATCACCGATCAAGAAACGACGCCGGAACGCCGACACATTCACCAGGCGTTAATCCGCTGAACGGAACGCCGACAGGGCAGGACACGACGGACGCGAGCAACTCGTGTGGACGAAGAGAGACGGCAGTGACTAGGGCAGCAGCAGACAACGACGCCGAGCCGCAGCACTTCCTGGTCAGTTATGTGGGCTACGACCGCACCTGGGCCCGGTGGATCGGCCACCGTCTGGAGGAGCACGGCCACCGCATCACCCTGCGGCCCCTGGACCCGCTGGCCAGTGCGACGCTCACCGACGCCCTGACCGACCTGGGCCGGGCCAGCGGCAAGGTGATCATGGTGCTCAGCGAGCGGTACTTCAGCCGCGGCGGTCACACCACCGCGCAGTGGAACGAGGCCCTCGGCGCGGTCACCGAGCGGCACCCCGGCCGCTACGTGGGGGTCAGTCTGACCAGCGGCAGCACCCCCGGCGCCAGCGCCGCCCTGGAGCCCGTCGAACTGTGGGGCATCGACGCCCGCGAGGCCGAGTTCCGGGTGCTGCGCAGGCTGGGCCTGCCGGTCGAGCACCTCGGCGTGAGCAGCGGCCGCCGCGGCCCCCGCTTCCCCAACGACCCGCCGGAGGTCTGGGGCGGCGTACCGCGCCGCAATCCCCGCTTCACCGGCCGCATCGAGGTCATGGACCGGCTGCGGGACCAGCTCCAGGAGGCACCGCCCGGAGCCAAGGTCGTCACCCTCCTCGGCATGTCCGGCGTCGGCAAGAGCCAGATCGCGGCGGAGTACGCCTACCGGTACGCCTCCGAGTACGACGTCGTGTGGTGGGTGTCCGCCGAGGACCGGGCCAGCCTGCGCGAACGCCTCGCGGACCTGGCCCCCGCCTTCCAGCTCGGGGCCGAGGCGTCGAGCTACGGCGAGCGCATCCGCACCGCCCTGGAGGCGCTGCGCAAGGGCCGCCCCTACAACCGCTGGCTGATGATCTTCGACGGGTGCGACGAGCCGGACATCCTCGTCGACCTGCTGCCGTCCGGCGCGGGCGACGTCATCATCACCTCGCGCAACCGCGACTGGGCCGTCCGCAACACCCAGCTCGTGGAGGTACCCGTCTACACCCGGCGCGAGAGCGTGATCTTCATCCGCCGGCGCGCCCTGCGGCTCGGCGCCGAGGAGGCCGAGCAACTGGCGGGCGCGCTGGGCGACTTCCCCCTCGCCCTGGACCAGACCGCGGGCTGGCTGGCCGACTCGCCGATGACGGTCCCCGCCTATCTGGAGCTGCTCAAACGGCGCCTGGACGCACCGGACATGCTGCGGGTCTCGGAGGAGTTCCCCACCCCGTTCCCGCAGTCGATCGCCATACTCCTCAACAGCATCCGCGAGGAGTTCCCCGACGCCCGCGCCCTGCTGCGGCTGTGCGTGTTCTTCGCCCCGGGGCGGGTCCCGCTGCGGCTGCTGCGGCAGATCCCCGCGACGGACCTGCCCGAGGAGTACACCGGCCTGATGAACGACCAGGTCCGGTGGAACGCGGCACTGAACAAGCTCGTCCAGTTCTCGGTGGCCGGCCTGGAGTACTCCGAGCACTCGGTGGACGCGGGCGGAAGCGTGGAGACCGTACAGCTCCACAACATGGTCTACGAGGTGGTACGGCAGGACGTCGCCTCCGACGACGCGGTGCAGTTGCAGCGGGCCGTGCGGCGGGTGCTCGCCAAGGCCGACCCCGGTGGCCCCGAGGAACCCCGCAACTGGCCCCGGTATGCCGAGCTCATCCCGCACCTGGCTCCCTCTGGTGCTCTGACCAGCAGCAACCCCGAGATCCAGAACTTCGTGCTGCGCTGTCTGCGCTTCCTCAACTTCAGCGGCGAGTACCGCACCTGCCTCCCCCTGTGCGAGGAGGCCGACGCCCAGTGGCGCGCCAAGCTCGGCGACAACCACGCCCAGGTCCGCGAACTCGGCTACACCTTCGGCGCCGCGCTGCGCATGCTCGGCCAGTTCCGGCGGGCGGAGCAGCTCAGCCGGCGCATGGTGGAGCAGCTCACCGAGAAGCGCGGGGAGCGGGACCTGGAAACCCTGCGGGCGATGAGCATGCTCGGGTCCGTGCTGATGCGCACCGCCAAGTACGTCACCGCGCACGAGCTGTTCGAGCACTGCTGGTCGACCTACCGCGCCCTGCTCGGCGAGGACGACGCCACCACCCTCGCCGCCCAGAACAACCTCGCCGTGGCGCTGCGTCTGCTGGGGCGCTACCAGCAGGCCTACGACCTCGACCTGGACACCCTGCGCCGCCGGGAGCGGGTGCTGCGGGCCCGGCACCTCAACACCCTCAGCTCCGGCATCTCGTGCGCGCTCGGCCTGCGTCTGATGGGACGCTACGGCGAGGCTCTGTCCCACCAGGAACAGAGCCTGCGGCTCAACCGGGCCCTGCTCGGTGAGAACCACCCGCTCACCCTGCTCGCCGAGCACAACCTCGCCCTGTGCCGGCGCCGCAGTGGCGACCTCAACCGGGCCGGCGACGCCCTGCAGGACGTCTACGAACGCAGCCGACGCGTCTTCGGCAACGACTACCCGGCCACGCTGATGATCGCCTCCGACCTGGCCACCTACCTGCGCGAGTACGGCAGCCTCGAGGAGTCCCGGCGGATCACCGAGGACGTGGTCAGCGCCTACCACCGCCAGCTCGGCCTGGCCCACCCCTTCTACCTCGGCGAGGTCAGCAACCTGGGGCTGGTACTGCGCGCCCAGGGCGAGCGGGAGGAGGCGCACAGCCTGTGCGAGCAGGCGCTCGTCGGCATGGACAACGCGCTCGGCTCCCGCCACCCCTGGACCCTGGGCTGTGCCGTGAACGCCTCGGCCGGCCGCAGTTTCACCCGGCGGTTCGCCGAGGCGTACGCCCTGTCCGTGGTGACCTACGACGGCTGCCGGGCCGTCCTCGGCGAGGACCACCCGATGACGCTCACCGCCCAGGTCGCTCTCGCCTGCGACCTGCGCGACGCCCAGCGCGGCGACGAGGCCGATCCACTGGAGCAGGACGCGCTGCGCCGGCTCGCGACGACTCTCGGCCCCCAGCACATCCACACCGTCTCGGCCCGCGAACGGGTGCGCCCCTACTGGGAGTTCGAGCCGCAGCCGGCCTGACGCCACGCTGTCCCGGACAGCCGGAAGGCCCGCACCCCCGTTGTCCGAGGGGGCCGGGCCTTCCGCGGTGCCGTCGGGGCCTACGCCTCGAACACCTCGCGCACCAACTGCTCCTGCTCCGCCTGGTGGCGCTTGGCCGAGCCCACCGCCGGGGACGAGGAGTGCGGGCGGGAGATCCGGCGCAGGCGCTCGCCCGCCGGGATGTCCGCGCCGACCGCCAGGTCCAGGTGGTCGATGAGGTTCAGGGCGATGAACGGCCAGGCGCCCTGGTTGGCCGGCTCCTCCTGGGCCCAGAGGTACTTCTCGGCGTTCGGGTACTTCGCGATCTCCGCCTGGAGCTCGGCACCCGGCAGCGGGTACAGGCGCTCGATGCGGATGATGGCGGTGTCGTTGACGCCGCGCTTGGCCCGCTCGGCCTCCAGGTCGTAGTACAGCTTGCCCGCGACGAAGACGACCTTGCGGACCGCGGCCGCCTCCACCGTCGAGTCGCCGATGACGGGCCGGAACTGACCCGAGGTGAACTCCTCCGTCTTCGACGCGGCGGCCTTCAGGCGCAGCATCGACTTCGGGGTGAAGACCACCAGCGGCTTGTGGTGCGGGTTGTGCACCTGCCACCGCAGGAGGTGGAAGTAGTTCGACGGGAGGGTCGGCATGGCGACCGTCATGTTGTTCTGGGCGCAGAGCTGCAGGAAGCGCTCCACACGGGCCGAGGAGTGGTCCGGGCCCTGGCCCTCGTAGCCGTGGGGGAGGAGCAGGACGACGCCGGACGTCTGGCCCCACTTCTGCTCCGCCGCCGAGATGTACTCGTCGACCACGGTCTGCGCGCCGTTGACGAAGTCGCCGAACTGCGCCTCCCACATCACGAGGGCGTCGGGGCGGGCCAGCGAGTAGCCGTACTCGAAGCCCATGACCGCGTACTCGGACAGCAGGGAGTTGTAGACGTTGTAGCGGGCCTGGTCCTCGGCGAGGTACTGCAGCGGGGTGTACTCCTCGCCCGTCTCGCGGTTGATGAGGACCGCGTGGCGCTGGCCGAAGGTGCCGCGCTGGGAGTCCTGGCCGGACAGCCGGACCGGGGTGCCCTCCAGCAGCAGGGAGCCGACGGCCAGCGTCTCGCCCATGCCCCAGTCGATCGTGCCGTCCTCGACCATCGCCGCCCGGCGCTGCAGCTGCGGCAGCAGACGCGGGTGGACGTGGAAGGTGTCGGGGATGTTGACCTGGGACTCGGCGATCCGCTTCACGGTCTCCGTGGAGATCGCGGTGTTCACGGAGACCGGGAACTCGGCCTGCGGGTCCGACACCGGGCCGCCCGCCGGCTGGGAGGTGACGGCCTCGCGGACCTCCGTGAAGACCTTCTCCAGCTGGCCCTGGTAGTCCTGCAGGGCCTGCTCGGCCTCCTCCAGGGTGATGTCGCCGCGACCGATCAGGGACTCGGTGTACAGCTTGCGCACCGAGCGCTTCTTGTCGATCAGGTCGTACATCAGCGGCTGGGTGAAGGCCGGGTTGTCCGACTCGTTGTGACCGCGGCGGCGGTAGCAGATGAGGTCGATCACCACGTCCTTGTTGAACGCCTGGCGGAACTCGAAGGCCAGCCGGGCGACGCGGACGACGGCCTCGGGGTCGTCGCCGTTCACATGGAAGATCGGGGCCTCGATCATGCGGGCCACGTCCGTCGCGTACATGGAGGAACGCGAGGACTCGGGGGCCGCGGTGAAGCCGACCTGGTTGTTGATGACGATGTGGACCGTGCCGCCGGTGCGGTAGCCGCGCAGCTGCGACATGTTCAGGGTCTCGGCCACCACGCCCTGGCCCGCGAAGGCCGCGTCGCCGTGCAGGGCGACCGGCAGGACGGTGAAGTCCGTGCCGCCCTTGTTGATGATGTCCTGCTTGGCGCGGGTGATGCCCTCGATGACCGGGTCGACCGTCTCCAGGTGGGAGGGGTTCGCGGCCAGCGAGACGGTGATCTGCTCGCCGTCCAGGCCGGTGAAGGTGCCCTGGGCGCCCAGGTGGTACTTCACGTCGCCGGAGCCGTGCATCGACTTCGGGTCGAGGTTGCCCTCGAACTCGCGGAAGATCTGCGCGTAGGACTTGCCGACGATGTTGGCCAGCACGTTCAGCCGGCCGCGGTGGGCCATGCCGATGACGACCTCGTCCAGGCGGGACTCCGCCGCGCTGTCGAGGACCGCGTCCAGCAGCGGGATGACGGACTCGCCGCCCTCGAGGGAGAAGCGCTTCTGGCCGACGTACTTGGTCTGCAGGAAGGTCTCGAAGGCCTCCGCCGCGTTCAGCCGGCGCAGGATGCGCAGCTGCTCCTCGCGCTCCGGCTTGGTGTGGCCGCGCTCCACGCGGTCCTGGATCCACTTGCGCTGCTTGGGGTCCTGGATGTGCATGAACTCGATGCCGGTGGTGCGGCAGTACGAGTCGCGCAGCACGCCGAGGATGTCGCGCAGCTTCATCATCGACTTGCCGGCGAAGCCGCCGACGGCGAACTCGCGCTCCAGGTCCCACAGGGTGAGGCCGTGCTCGGTGATGTCCAGGTCGGGGTGCTTGCGCTGGCGGTACTCCAGCGGGTCGGTGTCGGCCATGACGTGACCGCGGACCCGGTAGGAGTGGATCAGCTCGAAGACGCGGGCGGCCTTGGTGACGTCGTCGTCGTGGCTGGCGTCGATGTCCTTGAGCCAGCGGACCGGCTCGTAGGGGATGCGCAGCGCCTCGAAGATGTCGTCGTAGAAGCCGTTGTCGCCGAGGAGGAGGTTCGCGACGGCGCGCAGGAACTCGCCGGAGGCGGCGCCCTGGATGACCCGGTGGTCGTAGGTCGACGTCAGCGTCATGACCTTCGAGATGCCGAGCTTGTTCAGGGTGTCCTGGCTGGTGCCCTGGAACTCCGCCGGGTAGTCCATGGAGCCGACGCCCATGATCACCGACTGGCCGGGCATCAGACGCGGCACGGAGTGGACCGTGCCGAGGCCGCCCGGGTTGGTCAGGGAGACCGTGACACCGGTGAAGTCGTCCATCGTCAGCTTGTTGTCGCGGGCGCGACGGACGATGTCCTCGTAGGCCTGCCAGAACTCGAAGAAGTTCAGCGTCTCGGCCTTCTTGATGGCGGCCACGACGAGCTGACGGTCGCCGTTGGGCTTCACCAGGTCGATGGCGAGGCCCAGGTTGACGTGCGCCGGCTTGATCAGGGTCGGCTTGCCGTCCTTCTCGCCGAACGACCAGTTCATCGACGGCATGGCCTTGATGGCCTGCACCATCGCGTAGCCGATCAGGTGCGTGAAGGAGATCTTCCCGCCCCGGGCGCGCTTGAGGTGGTTGTTGATGACGATCCGGTTGTCGAACAGCAGCTTCACCGGGACCGCGCGGACCGAGGTGGCCGTCGGCAGCTCCAGGGAGGCGTTCATGTTCTTCGCGACGGCGGCGGCGGGGCCGCGCAGCGTCACCAGCTCGGGGCCGTCCGCGGGGGCGGCCGGCTCCGCCTTGGCGGCCGGCTGGGCGGCGGCCGCGGGCTTCGCCGGGGCGGGCGCGGCCGGAGCCGGGGCCGGGGTGGCCGGCTTCGCGGGGGCCGGGGCGGCGGCCGCGGGCTTGGGCGCCGCGGGGGCGGCCTGGGCCGGCGCGGGCACGGACGGGGGCGCGGCGGGCGCCGGAGCCACCGAGGTGGTCTCCGCGGGAGCAGGGGTGGCGGCCGCCCCTGGCTTGTAGTCGGCGAAGAAGTCCCACCAGGCTCTGTCGACCGAGTTCGGGTCCTGGAGGTACTGCTGATAGATCTCGTCGACGAGCCACTCGTTGGGACCGAACGCGGCTACGGGGTTCTTCCCGTGGTCCTCGGTGGAGACGCTCGAGTTACTGGGGGACTGTGGCGACACGGCGGCAACCGCCCTCTTCCGCTTCACAAGGTGATGGACAGCGGAAATAAAGGCTACGCCCCCATGGCCGGTCAGGTCAGGCCGAGCAAGGTCATCGTCGCGTAAGTCACACCGGAAACCGTGTTTCGGGGCTGGAAATGGCGGGAAACAAGCGAGGTTCCGCTGTGTGGCGGGCGCGTGCGGGCGGGTCCGGATGCGACGACGAAAGCCCAGCACGCGGTGCGCGTGGGCGGGTGCCTGATCACACGGGTCCGGCAGCGCCGCCGCGGATGGATCTTGAGGCTCCGGTTCGGACTTTACGTCAACTTGGCACGGATGTCTCTCCCGGAAGGGTGACAAGAATCCGGCAGCCCCGCTGGGATTCGGCCACTCCGATCCGGCCTCCGTGCAGATCGACCGCCCAGCGGGCGATCGCGAGCCCCAGACCCGTACCGCCGTCCCCGCCCTGGCCGTTGGACGCGCCCGCGCCGCCCCGGTTGAAGCGCTCGAAGACGCGGTGCCACTCCGCGGGCGGGATGCCCGGACCCTCGTCCAGCACCTCCAGCTCCAGCGACTCGGGCAGCGCGCCGCGCCGGGCCTTCACGACCACGCGGCCGTGCGGCGGGCTGTGCTTGACCGCGTTGTCGATGAGATTCGCCACAACCTGGTGGATGCGCTCCGGGTCCGCGTGCGCGGTCAGCTCCGGCGGTGAGACGTCGAGGTGCAGATGGACGTCCGTGCGGGTGTGGCTGCCGGAGCCCGAGGCGATGCCCGCGCGCGCGGGCACGGCCATGTTGGCCTCCTTCAGGACGCCCGAGAGGTACGGCCACACCTCGAAGCGCCGCTTGCGCAGCGGTACGACGCCGTTGTCCAGCCGGGACAGGTCCAGCAGCGTCTCCACCAGCCGGCCGAGCCGCTCGGTCTGCTTCAGGGCCGTGCGCATGGTCTCGGGGTCGGCGCTCGTGACGCCGTCGACGATGTTCTCCAGCACCGCGCGCAGACCGGCGATGGGCGTGCGCAGCTCGTGCGAGACGTTCGCCACCAGCTCCTTGCGCTGCCGGTCCTGCGCCTCCAGGTCGTCGGCCATACGGTTGATGGTCTGGGCGAGGTCGCCCAGCTCGTCCCTGCGGTTCTCGCGCACCCGGCGGGTGTAGTCGCCGTGCGAGATGGAGCGGGCGACCGCGTTCATGTCGTCCAGCGGCGCGGTGATCGAGTGTGCCACGAACTGCGTTATCAGCAGCGTGGCGATCATCGAGAAGACCGTGATGAAGCGCAGCTCGGTGGCCGTGCGCATCGCGATCATCATCAGTCCGGTGGTGATGAGGACCGCGATGACGACGAGAGTGCCCAGCTTCGTCTTGATCGAGAACGGGCGGACGCTGCCCCAGGGCTCCTTCCCGGGGCCTGACCGCGCGGGCGGCCCGCCACTCATGGCGTCGGGGTCTCCAGCGCGTAGCCCACACCGTGCACGGTGCGGATCCGCTCTGCGCCGATCTTCCTGCGCAGCGCCTTGATGTGGCTGTCGACGGTCCGGGTGCCCGAGGCGTCCGCCCAGTCCCACACCTCCGCAAGGAGCTGCTCCCGGGAGAGAACCGCGCGCGGGGTGTTGGCCAGGCACACCAGCAGGTCGAACTCGGTCGGCGTGAGGTGGACGTCCTCACTGCGCACCCGCACCCGGCGCTGCGCGTGGTCGATCTCCAGCTCGCCGAGCCGCAGGATGCCGCTGCGCGGCGTCGCTGCGGCCAGCGCCGCCCGCTCGACGCGGCGCAGCAGCACGTGCACCCGCGCGGCCAGCTCCCGCATGGAGAAGGGCTTGGTCATGTAGTCGTCGGCGCCGACACCGAGCCCGACCAGCATGTCGGTCTCGTCGTCGCGCGCGGTGAGCATCAGCACCGGCACCGGACGGGCGGCCTGCACCCGACGGCAGACCTCCAGCCCGTCGAAGCCCGGCAGCATGATGTCGAGGATCAGCAGATCGGGCTGCCAGGCCTCGGCGGTGTCGACGGCGGCCGGGCCGTCGCCGGCGGTCTGCACGAGGAAGCCCTCGGCGCGCAGGCGGGCCGCGATGGCGTCGACGATGGTCGGGTCGTCCTCGACCACCAGCACCCGGCGCTGCGCGCCCTGGGTCGCCGTCGTGCCGTTGTGGGAAGTGTGGGTCTGCTCCATCGCCCGCCCCTGAGTTGCTTTCCGGAATGGTGGGGGTCATTCCGCTGACTGGCTATGCCTGCGCATGCTTGCGATTGACGCTTGAATGATCCGCGTCAGGGAAGCAGGGTACGGGGAGTAACCGCGCTTCGGCTATCCAGGTCGGACGGCGAGATGCACGACGTCGGGAACGCCCCGGGCAACCGGGATCTCTTCGGTACGCACCTGTTGGAACCCGGCATTCCGCAGTGTTCCTTCAAATTCCGGAGACGGCTGCGCGGACCACACAGCGAGCACGCCGCCGGGCTTCAACGCCCTTGCGCAGCTTGCGAGTCCGGCCGGTGAGTACAGCCCGTCGTTGTCCTCGGTGACAGTCCAGCCGGGCCCGTTGTCGATGTCCAGGCACAGGGCGTCGTACGTGGCGGATGTCTCACCGAGGTGTGCGACGAGGTCGGCTTCCACGATCCGGGTGCGCGGATCCTCGAGGGCCCGGGCGGACAGGTCCGCGAGCGGGCCGCGCAGATGCCAGTCGATGATCGCGGGTTCCCGTTCCACGACGGTGATCGCGCCCCAGCGCGGATCCGCCGCCGCGTGTGCGAGCGAGAAGCCGACGCCGAGGCCGCCGATCAGCACGTCAGGGGCCTCGCGGCCGCCCAGGGCGGCCAGCGCCGCGTCGATCAGCAGCCGCTCCGAGCGGCCGTCCGAGGTGTCCATCAGGAAGCAGCCGTTGGCGATGATCTGCAGCAACTCGCCGTGCCGGCGCAGCACGACCTCGCCGTACGGGCCCTCGCGACGGTCCAGGACCACAGGGGTGTCGTAGGGGGCGGTCATGGCCCCATCCTGCACGAACCGGCGTTTCGGGCCCTGGGAATTACGCGGGGTCACGCGGTGGCGGACGGGCTGACGGCCCATGAGATGTTCGTCAACACGCTGAGAGGTTGCTGAGAATCGGCCTCCTCGTGGTGTCCGTCATAGACAGTTGCTCCAGGGATCCCGAATGGTGGGGGCAACGGAAGGAGCAACACGGCGTGGAACAGACCGCGACGGCCGACACGAAGTCCTCGGTCGCGCCCCTTCCCGAGGTCTTCGACCTGCTGGACGGCATGCCGCGGCAGCGCGGCTCGGCCACCGCCTGCGCGGCCGCCGTACCGGCAGCGGTCCCGGCCCCCGGAATCCGCTTCCCCCGCGTCTGGAGACTGCTCCCCACCCCCACCGGCACGCCGTTCACCTTCGGCTACGCGGCCCTGCTGGCCGTCACCTCGCTGTTCGCCACCTATGCCTCGTCGCCCCTCGTCAACGCGCTGTACCAGGCCTCCAGCACCGATGTGGCGCATCTCGTGCGCGAGCCCGGGGAGGTGCTGGTGGCCAGTGCGCTGTGGGTCGCGGGCGGGTTCACCTCGCCGTACGTGGCCTGCTTCCTGCTCGTGCTGACCGCGCTGGAGCGACGGGTGGGCGGGGCGCGGACGGCCGTGGTCTTCGTGTTCGGGCACGTGCTGGCCACGCTCGCCACCGAGGGCACGGTGGGCGTCTCCGTGCTGGTCGGCGACCTTCCCGGCACGTCACTGCACCGCCTCGACTTCGGCATCAGCTTCGGCGTCGCCACCAGCCTCGGCGCCCTGGCCGGCCTGCTGCCCCCGTGGCTGCGCTGGCCGATGCTGACGCTGTTCGCCGCCATGCTCATCGACGACCTGAGCACGTTCACCGACCCGATGACCGACTGGGGCCACCTGATCTCCCTGGCGATAGGCGTCAGCACCTGGCCCCTGCTCCGCCGCTGGCAGCGCACCCGCCGGGCCGTCGCCTAGGCGGCACTGCTCGGGCCGAGCCGGCCCACCAGCCGCACGTCTGCGGCGCCCGCAGCGCACGGGATCAGCCGCCGGTCGAGGAAGACGACGGCCGGTTTCCGAGTTCGTACAGCCATGCCCACCTTCAGCCGGACCCAGTGCCGCGGCAGGCAACGTCTGCCCGGGAAGGAGGGGCGACGTGGGGCCCCTCCCGCTCGAGCGAAGTCGAGAGTGGGGGAGCGTCCTCTCGGCGTGCCGGGCGGCGCGACGGGGCGAACGTCGCCTGCCGCGGCATTAGCACCCCCCGGACTCCCCGTGGGGGTGTCGGCGTTTCTGATCGCCGTCAGCGAACGGCGGCTGCCGTGGGGAACATTCGGGAAGCCTCCTGCATTGAGTCGGCATAGCTCAACTTGGTTGTAGGAAGGAAAATCATGGCTTCGACGTCCACACCGCTCACCCTGCCTGTGCTGCCGCTCGACGACGAGGTCGTGCTGCCCGGAATGGTGGTTCCGCTGGACCTGAACGACGCCGACGTGCGCGCCGCGGTGGAGGCGGCTCAGGCCGCCGCGCGCAACGAGCCCGGAAAGCCGAAGGTCCTGCTGGTCCCCCGTGTCGACGGGACGTACGCGAGCACCGGTGTGCTCGGCACGGTCGAGCAGGTCGGCCGGCTGGCCGACGGTGACCCGGGCGCCCTCATCCGCGGCCGTGGCCGCGTGAAGATCGGCGCCGGCACCACCGGCCCGGGTGCGGCGCTGTGGGTCGAGGGGACGAGGATCGACGAGAGCGTGCCCGAGCCGCTGCCCGGCCAGGTCGCCGAACTGGTCAAGGAGTACAAGGCCCTCGCCACCGCCTGGCTGCGCAAGCGCGGCGCCTGGCAGGTCGTGGACCGTGTGCAGGCCATCGACGACGTGTCCCAGCTCGGCGACAACTCCGGCTACTCGCCGTTCCTGACCACCGAGCAGAAGATCGAGCTGCTGGAGACCGCCGACCCGGTGGCCCGCCTCAAGCTCGCTACCCAGCAGCTGCGCGACCACCTCGCCGAGCAGGACGTCGCCGAGACCATCGCCAAGGACGTCCAGGAGGGCGTCGACAAGCAGCAGCGCGAGTTCCTGCTCCGTCGTCAGCTGGAGGCCGTCCGCAAGGAACTGCGCGAACTCAACGGCGAGAAGGACGGCGAGGAGTCCGACGACTACCGCGCCCGCGTGGAGGCCGCCGACCTGCCGGAGAAGGTGCGGGAGGCCGCCCTGAAGGAGGTCGACAAGCTGGAGCGGTCCAGCGACCAGTCGCCCGAGGGCTCGTGGATCCGCACCTGGCTGGACACCGTCCTCGAACTCCCCTGGAACGAGCGGACCGAGGACGCCTACGACATCCAGGGCGCCAAGGCGGTCCTGGACGCCGAGCACGCGGGCCTGGAGGACGTGAAGGAGCGGATCACCGAGTACCTGGCGGTGCGCAAGCGCCGCAGCGACCGCGGCCTCGGCGTCATCGGCGGCCGGCGCGGCGGTGCCGTCCTGGCCCTCGTCGGCCCGCCCGGCGTCGGCAAGACCTCGCTGGGCGAGTCCGTGGCCCACGCCATGGGCCGCAAGTTCGTCCGCGTCGCCCTCGGCGGCGTGCGCGACGAGGCCGAGATCCGCGGTCACCGCCGTACCTACGTCGGCGCGCTGCCCGGCCGGATCGTCCGCGCGATCAAGGAGGCCGGTTCGATGAACCCGGTCGTCCTGCTCGACGAGATCGACAAGGTGGGCTCCGACTTCCGGGGCGACCCGGCGGCCGCCCTGCTCGAGGTCCTCGACCCGGCGCAGAACCACACCTTCCGCGACCACTACCTGGAGGTCGAACTCGACCTGAGCGACGTGGTGTTCCTCGCGACGGCGAACGTCCTGGAGGCCATCCCCGAGGCCCTGCTCGACCGTATGGAGCTGGTCCGCCTGGACGGCTACACCGAGGACGAGAAGGTCGTCATCGCCCGGGACCACCTGCTCCCGCGCCAGCTGGAGCGGGCCGGCCTAGACAAGGACGAGGTCGCCCTCGACGAGAGCGCGCTGCGCAAGCTGGCCGGCGAGTACACCCGCGAGGCGGGCGTGCGCACCCTGGAGCGCTCGATCGCCCGGCTGCTGCGCAAGGTCGCGGCCCAGCACGAACTGGGCGAGCGGGAGCTGCCGTTCACCATCCGGGACGAGGACCTGCGGGCCCTGATCGGCCGGCCGCACCATGTGCCCGAGTCCGCCCAGGACCCGGCCGAGCGCCGTACCGCGGTGCCCGGCGTGGCCACCGGCCTCGCGGTGACCGGGGCCGGCGGTGACGTCCTGTTCGTCGAGGCGTCCCTCGCGGACCCGGAGACGGGCGGCGCGGGCCTGACCCTGACCGGTCAGCTGGGGGACGTGATGAAGGAGAGCGCGCAGATCGCCCTGTCCTTCCTCCGCTCGCACGGCGCGGAACTGGAGCTGCCGGTCGCGGACCTCAAGGACCGCGGCGTGCACATCCACTTCCCGGCGGGCGCGGTCCCGAAGGACGGCCCGAGCGCCGGCGTCACGATGACGACGGCCCTGGCGTCGCTCCTGTCCGGCCGTCTGGTCCGCACGGACGTGGCGATGACCGGTGAGGTCTCGCTGACCGGCCGTGTCCTGCCCATCGGCGGCGTCAAGCAGAAGCTGCTCGCCGCGCACCGCGCCGGGGTGACGACCGTCGTCATCCCCAAGCGCAACGAACCCGACCTGGACGACGTGCCCGCGGAGGTGCTGGACAAGCTCGACGTCCACACCGTCACCGACGTCCGCCAGGTGCTGGAGCTGGCCCTCGCGCCCGCCACGAGCGACGCGACGCCGGAGGTTCCGGCGGCGGCGTGACGGACGCTGCCGGACAGGGAAGGCCCGGGTCCCGTGAGGGAGGCCCGGGCCTTCCGCGTGTCACCGTCCGGACCTGCGAAATACTTGACCTGCCGCGGTGACGACGGGGTCCGGCGGAAACTTCACGAGCGGGACGAACCGAGGCAGGGGCTGACGTGCACGGAGGCGGAAACGGGGACGAGGTCCGAGGACCCGCGGGCTCGGCGTCGAGCGGTGCGGACCAGGAGTACCTGTCACTGGAACGCGAGATGACGGTCCTGCTGCGGCGCGCCCGCGCCAGCCAGGGCGAGATGGCCCGCGAGGTCCACCCCGACCTGGAGTCGGCGGCCTACGGCCTGCTCATCCGCCTCGACGAATGCGGACGCCAGCGCGCCACCGAGCTCGCCGGCTACATCGGCGTCGGCAAGGCCACCATGTCCCGCCAGTTGCGCGCCCTGGAGGACCTCGGCCTGGTCGCCCGCGAGCCCGACCCCGCCGACGGCCGCGCCTGGCTGGTCCACCTCACCGAGGAGGGCCACCGGCGGGTGACCAAGGTCCGCGAGGCCCGCCGCGCCCGCTACGTCAGCCAGCTCTCCCACTGGGACCGCCGTGAGGTGGCCGAACTCGCCCGTCTGCTGGCGCAACTGAACCGTGGCATGGAGCGGTAGCCGGCCGGGGAGGTGCGGGGGCGGTGGTCAAGAGTGCGTCATGTGGCACCGGCGACTGAGAGGGCGGGAGGCGCAGGCCGTACCAAGGGAGTGACCCGACGGCGACTCCCGTAGGAAAGGCACCTCCGTGATCCCGCACCGCATCGTCCTCGCTTCGGTCGCAGGGCTCGTATCCGCGTTCCTGTTGGCGGCGTGCGACTCCTCCTCGACCACCGCCGCCGGCGCCGCCCCGGTCGTCCCGGCCACGACCGGCCCGGTGGCGTCGGCCGCCCCCGCCACGCCGGCCCCCGCGACCACCCCCGCGCCCGCCGGGGCCCCGGTGACGATCGCCGTGCGCGGCGCGGACGGCGTGGTCACCGACGGCAGGGGGATGACCCTCTACCGGTACGCCAAGGACAGGCCGAACCCGTCCAAGTGGACCTGCTCCGGCGCCTGCGTGAAGACCTGGCTGCCCGTCATCGTGCAGGATCCCGTACGGGCCCAGGGCGTCCACGCCAGCCTGCTCGGCACCGTCCACCGCCACGGCCAGAAGCAACTCACCCTCGCCGGGTGGCCGTTGTACCGCTATGTCGGCGACACCGCGGCCGGACAGACCAACGGCCAGGGGAAGGACGGCCAGTGGCACACCCTCACCGCTTCAGGGACGGTCGGCTAGCTCAGAGTTCGGCGTACACGACGGTCGCGTCGTCGTGGGTCTTGCTGCGCCTGAGGAAGGTCCGTTCCTCGCTGTCGGCGCGCTCCAGTTGCCGTACGCGGTCCACCAGCGCCTGTGCCCCCTCCTTCTGGACCAGGCGCAGACAGGCCTGCCAGTCGCCCTCGCGGAACCTCTCCACCCACCGCGCCGCTCCGTCCGTGAGGCCGAGCAGGGTGCGCACCTCGGAGCGTGCGACGGTCCGCGTCACCGCCCGCCGGGCAACCGACGGGTCCGCCGCCGCCGTGAAGAAGCCGCCCTCCTTGTTGCGGACCGACGCGTCGATGAAGGCGTCGGTGGCCAGGGAGGACCGGGGGAGCCGGGAGAGGCGGTCGTCCAGGACGGGGGTCACCGTGCCCGACGGCGCCTCCAGCAGGAGCGCCGAGTCGGACAGGACGAGACAGTCGACGGTCTCCTGGGACCACCGCGCCACCACCACTGTTGCCTGCGGGGTGCGTGGGTGAGAAAGGTCACAAGTGGCGGAATGTGTGTCAGCTGTGCGGGAGATGGCGCGCGCGAGGACCTCGGTCAGCGGAACATCCGGGAGGGAAACGGTCAGTTCGGTCAGCGCGCCGCCGAGCCGGGCCGTGTACCAGGGGACGGAATGCAGACAACCCGTCCCGCCCCGGGGCGGGGTCACCCCGTCCAGGATCACGAGGGCGCCACCCTGGCCGGAAGCAGGGAGGGCGACCGCCGCGAAGTCCTCGTTGGGGCGGTTCGCGTCGCCCGGCTCCGAAACAAGTTCCGTACGCATTCGGCCAGTCTGCACGACGTCTTCACGCGGTTCACCAAAGGCCCCCATCGGTTGCCGAATTGGCGCACCCGCGCAGGTCAGACGCCTGATTTGGGGTGGAATTCGATGTTCCGGGAATGCGTGGCGGCACATAGTGCCATCGGTCGCCGGGGACGTCCAACCGGCCCACCCCGCAAGGTCGCTGCAACCCCCAGAGAAACTTGCCCGCCCACTCGCCTCCGATGTTCACTCCTTCGGGTGGCGGGCCCGGCGATGCGGGGCCACCGCCCACCGGCACTGGGAGGGTCGGGGACCGTACCAGGTGAACGCGCAGTCCGTGGAAGTTGACGGAGCGTCACCCGGGCCCAATGAGTATCACGAGTCAGGAATGCGAGCACCGGTGCAGAAGACGCGGCCTCGTCGCCCAGGCAAGCAGACGGCCTCCGGAGCGGGTGCGCCCGCCCCTGCCACTGTCACCGGCAAGGGCCGCCCCACCCATGTACGCAACCGGCTCATCGTCGCCGTCGCCGTGGTGGCCGCCGCCGTCGCCGGAGCCGGAACCCCCTCCGTCCTCGCCGCCTCCGGCGACCTGAACGACTCCCAGAACCTGGTCACGCTCGCCGGCCAGACCCAGAACGCGCTGGCCCTCGCGCACGCGCTCGCCGACGAGCGCGACGAGGTGGTCCCCTACATCGCCGCCGGGCGGCCGAAGTCGAAGGCACCCTCGGAGCAGCAGAGCTCGCGGGTGGACCGGCAGGTCGAGGACATGCGCGCCGACCCGGACGCGCCGGCCTCCCTGCGCGGCGACCTCGACGGCATCGCCACCCTGCGCCGGGCCGCGCTCACCGGCAGGAGCAGCGCCCTGGAGGCGCACAACGCCTACTCCGCCGTCATCACCGACCTGCACCGGCTCGCCGACCAGCTGGCCGAGCGGACGCCGCCGCGGGCCGGCTCCGGCGCCCACTCCCTCGCCGAGCTCGACTCGGCCGTCCAGCAGTCGGCCGCCGCGCGGGGGCTGCTGCTGGCGGCGCTGAACGTGCCGACGTCGACCCGGACCGTCATCAGCCCCGTCACCGGCCTGCCGACCACCGCCACCACCTCCTCGGCCGCCGACGCCAGGACACGCAACGCCCTGACCGCCGCCGCCCAGCAGGCCCGCCTGCGCGCCGACGCGGCGCTCGCCGGCTTCCGCGACACCGCGCCCCAGGCGGCCGTGGACTCGTACGACAGCACGGTCACCGGTGCCGAGGTCAACTCCGCCGACAAGTACCTGGCGTCCCTCACCGCCCAGCCGACGCTGTCCACGGCCCAACTCGGCACCAGCGCGGCCAAGGTGGACGCCGCCCTGTCCGCCCGCGTCGACATGATGCGGGGCGTCGAGTCCGCGCTCTACGACCGCCGCACCAAGGACCTCGCCCACCTCCGCGACGACGACGTCACCGCGCTGGAGATCCGGATCGCGGTCCTGGGTGCCCTGATGCTGGTCGCCGTCGGCATCGCCACCGCCATGGCCCGCTCGCTCACCCGCCCGCTGTCCGTCCTGCGCCGGGGCTCGGCCCGCCTGGCGGAGTCCGGGAACCCGGCGGCCGAGGAGCCCATCACCTTCACCGGCCGCAACGACGAGTTCGCCCAGGTCGTCCGCTCCGTCAACGCCCTGCACGCACACGCCGCCGCCCTGCACGAGCGGATCGCCACGCTGGAGACCGACCGCAAGCACCTGGTCGGACAGCGGCAGCAGATGGCCGACACCCGCGCCGAACTGCGCGCCGAACTCGACGAGTCGGCAGCCCAGTTGGAGCGGCTGCGGGAGAGCATCGGCGGCACCTTCGTGAACCTGGCCCTGCGCACCCTGGGCCTGGTCGAACGCCAGCTGACGGTCATCGAGGGCCTGGAGGAACGGGAGCAGGACCCGGACCGCCTCTCCACCCTCTTCAAACTCGACCACTTCGCCACGGTGATGCGCCGGCACAGCGAGAACCTCCTGGTCCTCGCCGGCACCGAGCACGTCCAGCAGCACGCGGGCCCCGTCCCGCTGGTGGACGTGGTCCGCGCCGCCGTCAGCGAGATCGAACGCTTCGAACGCGTCCGCATCGCGGCGCTCCCGCCGCACGCCCACGTGGCCGGCTTCGCCGCGGACGACCTGTCCCACCTGCTGGCCGAACTGCTGGAGAACGCCACCGCGTTCTCCCCGCCGGACCTGCCCGTCGAGGTCTCCGGCTGGCTCCTGGAGAACGGCGAGGTCATGCTCTCCGTCCAGGACGAGGGCATCGGCATGACCGACGACCGCATGACCCGCCTCAACGCCCGCCTCGCCGAGTTCGACCCCGAGACCCCCTACGACCAGGAGGGCGAGGCGGGCCTCGGCCTCGGCCTGTACGTGGTGGCCCGGCTGGCCCACCGCCACGGCGTCCGTGTCCAGCTCCGCGAGCAGAAGCAGGGCGGGGTGGCGGCGGTCGTGGTCCTCCCGAACGCCCTGCTCTCCCCGTCCCCGGCCACGGCGGTCCCGTCCGCCACGCACACCCCGCCCACCCACACCTTCTCCCTCCCCGGCGCCGACGCCGAGGCCAACTCCAACGTCCTGCACGGCCGCTCGAAGCCCGCGGACCCCCTGGTGGCCCTGGCGGAGAAGGCGGTACGGGAGCGACCCACCGGGCAGGACGCGGAGGCGGCATCCCCGGAGCGCCCCGCCGAGACCACGATGGAACTCCTCATCCCGCCACCGGCGCCCGAGCCGCTGCCGGCAGCGGACCCGCTGGAGGAAGCCCACGCCCGGCCCGCGCCGGAACCGGACGCGTCCCCCACCCGCCCCGCGGCCGTCGACGGCGGCGACGACGGCGACGACGAGGCGACCCACGACCACACCCCCGACGTCCTGACGTCGAAGGGCCTGCCCAAGCGCACGCCCAGGATCACCGCACCCACCGCCGCACCCCGCCCCCGCAACAGCTCCGTCGACGCGGAAGCCCTCCGCAGGAGACTCGGCGGCTTCCGCCAGGGTGCCCAGGCCGGCTACCGCGACGTACAGGCGGAGATCGCCGAACAGACCGGCCAGACCAGGCAGCCGGCCGCAGGGCCGGCCACATCCGAAGAAGCCACGGGGGGCACCGTCGAGGAGGCAAGCAGTTGACCGCGCCCAGTACCTTCGGACTGAGCAGTGAAGCCCGTAACCTGCACTGGCTGCTGACGAACCTGGTCGAGGAGGTGCCGGGCATCCAGTCAGTAGCGGTGGTCTCCTCCGACGGCCTCCTGCTCCTGTCCTCCGACCCGGGCCGCAACGAGGAGGCCAAGGCCAGGCGGCAGCGCAGCGGCCCCCGCGGCTCCTCCGCCGACCTCGCCACCATCGTCTCCGGCATCGGCAGCCTCACCGTCGGCTCCGCGAAGCTGATGGGCGCCGGCGCCGTGAAGCACACGATGGTCGCCATGGACGAGGGCAGCCTGTTCGTGATGTCGATCAGCGACGGCAGCCTGCTCGGCGTCCACGGCTCCGCCGACTGCGACATGAGCGTGGTCGCCTACCACATGGCCCTGTTCGTCGGCCGCGCCGGCCACGTCCTGACCCCCGAACTCCGCAGCGAGCTCCGCAAGTCCCTGGAGCAGGAGTCCGCCGGGAGCCCCCGATGACCAGCGAGCAGCCGAAGAAGCACACGCTCCCGGTCCGCGGCGGCGACCGCAGGCCCGCCCGCGTCCGCCCCTACTCGCTCACCGGCGGACGGACCCGCTTCGGGCACGTCCTGCTCGTCGAGACGTTCGTCGCGGCGCTCGAGGCGCCCGAGGAGCGCAGGGAGCTGACGAAGAGCTCGCTCGCCACCCGGGTCATGCCCGAGATGCAGGCCATCGTCGAACTGTGCCGCCGCATGCGCACGGTGGCCGAGATCGCCGCGCTGCTGAGGATGCCGCTCGGCGTGGTGCGCGTGCTGCTGAGCGACCTCGCGGACCAGGGAAAGATCCGCGTGTACGGAACAGGTACCGGTCACGGCACGGGCCGCCCGGACCGCGCTCTGCTGGAAAGGGTGCTGAGTGGACTCCGTCGTCTCTGACGCCGTCGGCGTCGCCTCCTTCGTCGACCCCGACGAGACCCCGCGGTCCTGGCAGACGGACCGCACCCGCGCCCCCGTCGCCACGAAGATAGTCGTGGCGGGAGGCTTCGGCGTGGGCAAGACCACGCTGGTCACCGCCGTCTCGGAGATCACGCCCCTGCAGACCGAGGCCCTGATGACCGAGGCGAGCGAGGAGACCGACGACCTCACCGCCACCCCGGGCAAGCTGACCACCACGGTGGCCATGGACTTCGGCCGTCTCACCCTCGACGACGACCTGGTGCTCTATCTGTTCGGCACGCCGGGCCAGCAGCGGTTCTGGTTCATGTGGGACGACCTGGTGCGCGGGGCGATCGGCGCGGTCGTCCTCGCGGACACCAGGCGGCTCAAGGACTCCTTCCCCGCGCTGGACTACTTCGAGAGCTGCGGACTGCCGTACGTCGTGGCGGTCAACCACTTCGACGGCAGCGAGCTGTTCGAACCGGAGGACGTCCGAGAGGCCTTGACGATCCCCGCGCACATACCTGTCATGATCATGGATGCGCGGCGGAGGATCTCGGTGATCGAGACTCTCCTGTCCCTCGTCGGCCACGCGCTCGACGAGACCCCCGAGTAGTCGCCCCTCTTAGGAGTAGTCACCCGCATGCGGAAGATACTCGTCGTAGGAGCCGGCCAGTCCGGTCTCCAGCTCGCCCTCGGCCTCCAGTCGCACGGGTACGAGGTCACCCTGATGTCGAACCGGACCGCGGACGAGATCCGCTCCGGCCGGGTCATGTCGACGCAGTGCATGTTCCACACGGCCCTGCAGCACGAGCGCGATCTCCAGCTGAACTTCTGGGAGTCCCAGGCCCCGAAGATCGAAGGACTCGGGGTCTCGGTCGCCGCCCCCGGCTCGCACGACCCCGGTCCGACCCAGCGGGCGATCGACTGGGTGGGCCGGCTCGACGGGTACGCGCAGTCGGTCGACCAGCGGGTGAAGATGGCCGGCTGGATGGAGACCTTCGCGCAGCGCGGCGGCCAGCTGGTCATCCACGGCGCCGCGGTCTCCGACCTCGACTACTTCTCCCGCACCTACGACCTGGTCCTGGTGTCGGCGGGCAAGGGCGAGCTGGTCTCCATGTTCGGCCGGGACGCGTCCCGTTCCCCCTACAGCGAGCCGCAGCGCGCCCTCGCCGTCTCCTACGTCCACGGTCTGGGCCCGCGCCCCGAGCACCCCGACCACCACGCCGTTCGCTGCAACCTGGTCCCCGGCGTCGGCGAACTCTTCGTCATGCCGACCCTGACGACCTCCGGTCCGGCCGACATCCTGTTCTGGGAGGGCATACCCGGCGGCCCGCTCGACGTCTTCAACGGCGTCAAGGACCCGGCGGAACACCTCTCCCTGACCCTGGAACTCATGGAGAAGTTCACGCCCTGGGAGTACGCGCGGGCCACCAAGGTCGAACTGACCGACGCGGGCGGCACCCTGGCCGGCCGTTACGCCCCCACCGTCCGCAACCCCATCGGCCGCCTCCCCGGCGGCGGCCTGGTCCTCGGCGTCGCGGACGTCGTCGTCGCCAACGACCCCATCACCGGCCAGGGCTCCAACTCCGCCGCCAAGTGCGCCGCCTCCTACCTCGCGTCGATCCTCGAGAACGGCGAGAAGGAGTTCGACGAGGCCTGGATGCGGGCCACCTTCGACCGCTACTGGGACACCGCCCAGCACGTCACCAAGTGGACCAACGCCATGCTGGCCCCGCCGCCGGAGCACATCCTCAACCTCATCGGCGCGGCCGGCCAGCTGCAGCCGGTGGCCGACCGCTTCGCCAACGGCT
Organism: Streptomyces sp. NPDC101152; assembly: GCF_044768275.1. Lineage (NCBI taxonomy): Bacteria > Bacillati > Actinomycetota > Actinomycetes > Kitasatosporales > Streptomycetaceae > Streptomyces > Streptomyces sp. NPDC101152. The sequence continues at coordinate 379,248 of NZ_JBIWPO010000001.1, forward strand.
TCGACGACCCCGCCGACTTCGAGAACTTCTTCTACGAGCCGGAGAAGGCAGGCGCCTACCTCGCCTCCGTGGCCGGTACCTGAGCACCGTCCGGTCGTACGGCACCGAGGACCGGGTAGCTCGCGACGGGCGAGACCTTGACCTGCTCACCGGTCCTCGGCGCCTGGATCACCATGCCCTCTCCCACGTACATCGCCACGTGCGTGGCCTCGGGGAAGTAGACCACCAGGTCGCCGGGGCGCAGGTCCTTCAGGGGGACCCTCGGCAGCCGCGCCCACTGCTCCTGGCTGGTGCGGGGAATCGGCGTGCCCGCGTGCCCCCACGCCTGGGACGTCAGTCCCGAGCAGTCGTACGACGCCGGTCCCTCGGCGCCCCACTGGTACGGCTTGCCCAGTTGCCTGACGGCGTACCGCACAGCCCGCTCGCCCGCCTGTGACGGCTCGGCGTCGGCGGCCGGCGCACCGGACGCCCCCATGAACCGCTGCTGCGCCCGGTCGACCCCGCCCTTCTCCAACCGGGCGAGTGCGGAGAGCTGTTCGGGCGTGAGGGACACGAGGAGTCTCTCCACGTCCTTGAGCCGCTTCTGCACGTCGTCCCGCTGCTTCTTGCGCCGCTCGGCGAGGGAGAGCTGGTCGTCGAGGGCCTTGCGCGCCTGACGGGCCAGGTCGCCGGCCTTCTTCTCACTCTTGGTCAGCCGCCCCAGCGTCTCGGCCCGCTCCCGCGCCAACTGCCCGATGACATGGCCCTCGTCGAGCGCCTGCTGGGGGTCCTGGGCGAGCAGCAGACGGACGTAGGAGGAGATGCCCGTGCCGCTCTGGTACTGCTGCCGCGCCAGCCGTCCGGCGGCAATCCGGCTGTCGTCCAGCAAGAGCCGGGCCCGGGCCAGCTCCTGGTCCAGCCGCTCGACCTCGGCCCGCTGCCTCGTCAGCTTCTTCTCGGTCGCGTCATAGCTCTCCGTGGCCTGCTCCGCCTCCCGGTACAGCCGCTGAAGGTCCGTCAGCACCTGGGAGACGGGACGCCCGCCCGGCTCCGGCTCGGGTACGGCCGACGCGGGCAGCGGTGCGAGAACGGTGCCGACCGCCACCGCGGCCGTACACACAAGACGCAGAAGCCTTCCTGACACGCCATCACCTCCGGTGCGGGACAGCCCCTCTGTCCCCGCACCGCGCAGTTTCAGGCGATCGCTCGGTCCTTCGCGAGCCGAGTGTGCGCGGTTCGGCGCAACCCCGTCACCCGTCGGTGTCGTCCGGCTTGCGGCCCGGCGTGGCGTCCGGCTTCGACCAGGGCCACCTGAGTCCGGTGTCCGCCCGGCCCTCGGGGTCGTACGCGTACTTCCACCCCTGCTGGATACCCAGCCGTCTGCTGTGCCCGCGCGGCACCCGCCGGTAGACGAGCACGGTGTCCGGTCCGCCGGAGGGGTCCGGCACCGGGATGCGGTAGATCTTGGGAGGCTGTCCGGTGGGTCCGAGCAGCACCGGCAGCACCCGGCCGTCCATCGGCCCGCCCTCGAACGGCGTGTTCTCGCTCTTCACGGCACCAGTGTCAGCCATCCTTCGCCAGCGCCCGCACCAGCGCGGCGGTCTGCGGGTCCCGGTTCGCCGTCACCGACAGCACGGCCACGAACTGCTCCACCAGCCAGTCCCGCAGCTCGTCGACGGGCGGCTGCTTGTCCTCGTCGAGCCAGATCAGCGAGGCCGCCTCCACCGCGGTGATCCACATCCGTACGGTCATCCGCAGCCGCAGGCCCGGCTCCCGCACGTCGAGGTGGCGCAGGATGTGCTCGGCGGCGGCCCGTCGCACCCCGTCCACGATGGCGGTCGTCCGGGACGTCTCCACGACGCTGCCGCCCTGGAGCAGTGCACTGAACCCCGCGTCGTGCTCGTCGACGAAGGCCAGGTAGCGGTCGAGGGCACGGGCAAGGCGGGGGAGGAGCGGCCCGTGCCGAGGCTCGTCGAAGCACTGCCGCAGCTCGTCCGCGGCCGACCGCAGCGCGGCCTCGTACAGCTGCTGCTTGCCACCGGGGAAGTACCGGTACACGAGGGGGCGGGAGACTCCGGCCGCCTCGGCCACGTCGTCGAGGGAGACGTCCTCGGGGGCGCGGTGCGCGAAGAGACCGAGGGCGGCGTCGAGGAGCTGGCTTCGTCGCTCCTCGACGCTCAACCTGCGGTAGGCGGGGGCGGCGGGCGTCATGCAGTGCAGCGTAATCGCAGGCTGCGCATGTCGCCCCAAAGGGGCGCGGGGCTGGTCGCACCCTGCCCTCAAGCCAGCAGCCCCGAGCTCTTCCACAGCCGCCGCCCGACCCCCCGAAGCACGCCAATGTCGTCCAGGAAGTCGGTCAACCGCTTGGCGCCGGTCTGCATCACCTCCCGTCGATGCCCGCTCGCCTTCACCTGTGCCAGAGCCTCCCGCTTGTCCAGGCCCACGTTCGTGTAGACCTCGGGGTTCACGAAGGCCACCGAGAACACGCGGGCGAACTCACCGGACGTCACCCGGGTGAACTCCTGGGACCACCGGGGCGCGGTCACCATCTGCCGCCGCAGCTCCTCACGCGCGTACCGCACATGGCGGGCCTCCTCCACGACGTGGATCCGCGTGACCCCCCGGATCAACGGCTGCACCCGCTCGTCGGGGAACGTCAGCCGCTGCATCCAGTCGAGCACCTCCTCGCCGAGCAGCGTCGCCGTGAAGGACCCCGGGGTGGTGGAAATGGTCTTGAACAGCCGCCCCAGCCGCTGGTGCGCCCGCGCCACCGGATACCAGGGCGTACCCCCTTGCGCGATCAGCCGCGCGAACATCTTGGAGTGACGGCACTCGTCCTCGATCTCGGTGAGCGCGTACCGGACATGCGCGCTCGTCGCCGCCTTGTCGTAGATGTGCCGTACCAGCAGCTGCATCAGGATGATCTCGAACCAGATCCCCAGCGAGGCCAGCGAGGCGGCCTCGTGCCGCGAGAGCAGGATCCGCTGCTCCTCGCCCATCCGCTTCCACAGCGGCGTGTCGTACAGCGAGACGAGCTCCGGCGGCCAGAACCACTTGCCCTCCTCGAAGGGCGCGTCCCAGTCGAGTTCCTTGTCCGGGTCGAAGGAGTGCTTCGCGGAGGAGGCGAGGAGCCGCTCGGCGACCTGCTCGCGGTCCTTGAGCAGCCCGAGGGCGTCGCGCAGGCCGTCGAGTGCGTCTGCTTCCGTGAGAGTCGTCATGGCAGTTATGAGACTGCCTGTCAGCAAGCTCGTCAATCCCTTGCACGGGACTTGTTGACTCCCCGTCTACATGTGAGCCTGCGGGGTATGCCAACCCATGAGCTGTACACCAACGACCCCGGTGACCACCTCTGGCAGGTCCCCGCATCCGGCGCGGCCCGTTTCAGCTGGGAGTACGACGACGGCCGCGAACGACTGCTCGCCCTCTACCAGAAGGGCAAGGACAAGCAGTGGGACGGGCAGCGGCGCATCGACTGGGATCTGGAGGTCGACCCGTACGACGTGCTGGGCACCCCGGACGAGTCCATCTCGCTGTACGGCACGCCGTACTGGGCGAAGATGAGTGAGCGGGAGCGGGGCGAGCTGCGACAGCACTACGCCTCCTGGCAGTTCAGCCAGTTCCTGCACGGTGAGCAGGGCGCGATGATCTGCGCGGCGCGGATCGTGGAGTCGGTGCCGGACCTGGACGCCAAGTTCTACTCGGCGACGCAGACCATGGACGAGGCGCGGCACGCCGAGATCTACGGCCGTTTCCTGCACGAGAAGGTCCAGATGGTCTACCCGATCAACGACAACCTCCAGTCCCTGCTGGGTGACACGCTCCGCGACAGCCGCTGGGACATGCCGTACCTGGGCATGCAGGTGCTGATCGAGGGGCTGGCGCTGGCCGCCTTCGGCATGATCCGGGACACGACGACCAAGCCGCTGCCGAAGCAGATCCTCGCCTACGTCATGCAGGACGAGGCCCGTCACGTGGCCTTCGGGCGGATGGCCCTGCGCGACTACTACAAGCAGCTCACCGACGCCGAACTGCGCGAACGCGAGGAGTTCGTCATCGAGGGCTGCTATCTCATGCGCGACCGGCTGCGCGGGGTCGAGGTCCTGGAGAACTTCGGCATCCCGACGGCCGAGGCGGAGGAGTTCAGCGAGCAGTCCGAGTTCCTCGCCCTGTTCCGGCAGTTGCTCTTCTCCCGGATCGTGCCGTGCGTCAAGGACATCGGTCTGTGGGGCAAGCGGCTGCAGCAGGCGTACGTCGACATGGGCGTCTTCGAGATGGGGGACTCCAACCTGGACCTGCTGATGGCCCAGGACGAGGAGATCGCCGAGAAACTGGACGCCGAGCGCTTCGCGACAGAGGAGGAGGAACGGGTCGCGGAGGTGGCGGAGGCGATCGAGGCGGGGGCGACGGCCGAGCCTCCCAGGAGTTGGGCGTCCCCAGGAGTTGGGCGTCCCTAGGAGTTGAGCACCGCCTCCATCACCGCCCGGGCGATCGGCGCCGCCACGCCGCCGCCGGTGATCTCACCACGGTGCGCCGAGCCGTCCTCCACGACCACGGCCACCGCCACCTTCGGCTCCAGGTCCTGCTCCCGCTGGGCCCAGGACACGAACCAGGCGTAGGGCGTTCCGGCGTTGCCGACGCCGTGCTGGGCGGTGCCGGTCTTGCCGCCGACGATCGCGCCGGGGATGGCCGCGTTCGTGCCGGTCCCCTCCGTCACCACGCCCTCCATCAGCTCCTTCATCAGGGCCGCCGTCGAGGGGCGCATCACCTGCCGGCCCGGCCGCGAGCCCGGCGTCCACATCGTGCCCCCGCCGGCCGTCGTCGTCCGCTCCACCAGGTACGGGTCGCGCAGCAGCCCGCCGTTCGCGACGGCCGCCGAGACCATCGCCATCTGCAGGGGCGTCGCCCGCGTGTTGTACTGACCGATCGACGACAAGGCCAGCTGCGCCTTGTCGACCGAGGTGTCGAAGGTGCTCTGCGCGACCGAGAAGGGAACGCGCAACCCCGTGTCGTCGAAGCCGAACGCCTTCGCCGTGGCCGCCATGCCGGTGACCCCGACGTCCACGCCGAGCTTCGCGAACACCGTGTTGCAGGACCACTCGAAGGCGTCCCGCAGCGTCGCGTCCTCGCACCCCTCGCCCTCGTTCACCAGCAGGGTCCTGGTACCCGGCAGTCGGTACGGGTCCGGTGAGTGCGTCGGCCGGTCGAGGTCCGTGACCACGCCGGCGTCCAGCGCTGCGGCCCCCGTGACCACCTTGAACGTCGACCCCGGCGGATACGTCTGCCGTACCGCCCGGTTGAGCATCGGTTTGTCGGGGTCGGCGTTCAGCTGCTTCCAGGAGCGTTCCGTGGCCTTCGCGTTCCCCGACAGGACCGACGGGTCGTAGGACGGGGTCGAGACCAGGGCAAGGATGCGGCCGGTCGACGGTTCCAGTGCCGCCACCGCGCCCTTGCGCCCGTCCAGCCCCTCGTAGGCCGCCTGTTGTGCCGCGGGGCTGAGGGTCGTCACCACGTTCCCGCCGCGGCTTCGGGTGCGCGTGAGGTCGTGCCAGATCGGGAGCGGCGTGAGCAGCGGGTCGGTGCCGGACAGGACCCCGTCCTGGGTGTGCTCGAGGAGGGTCGTGCCGTACACCTGCGAGGCGAAGCCGGTCACGGGGGCGTACAACGGGCCGTTCGCGTACGTCCGTTCGTAGCGCAGCTGCTCGCCGGAGTCCCGGGAGCCGGTGACCGGCTCGCCGGCGACCAGGATGTCGCCGCGCGGCTGGCCGTAACGGGCGATCGCCGAGCGCCGGTTGGCCGGGTTGGCGTCGTGGGAGGGGGCCTGGACGACCTGGACGCGCGCGGCGTTGACGAGGAGCGCGAGGAGCAGGAGTGCGCAGAACGCCGATGCGTGCCGGATGTACCGGGTCATGGGGCGACCTCTCCGTCGTACTGTCTGCGCGCCGAATGGCTCACCCGGATCAGCAGCGCCACGATCGCCCAGTTGGTGACGACCGAGGAGCCGCCCTGCGCGAGGAAGGGCATCGCCATGCCGGTGAGCGGGATCAGGCCGGTCACCCCGCCCGCGATGACGAAGACCTGGAGGGCGATCAGCGAGGCCAGGCCGACGGCGAGGAGGCGGCCGAAGGGCTCGCGCAGGGCGAGGCCGGCCCGGTAGCCGCGCTGCACCAGCAGGCCGTAGAGCAGGAAGATCGCGGACAGGCCCGCCAGGCCCAGTTCCTCGCCGGCCGTGGCCAGGATGAAGTCCGACTTCGCCGCGAAGCCGATGAGGACGGAGTGGCCGAGGCCCAGGCCGGTGCCCAGCACGCCGCCCGCGGCGAACGCGAAGAGGGACTGCGCGAGCTGGTTGGGACCCAGGCCCGCGTCGATGGACGCGAAGGGGTGCAGCCAGTCCTCCACCCGGCTGTGCACGTGCGGCTCCAGCCGGCTCACGGCCACCGAGCCGAGTGCCGCCAGCAGCAGCCCGACGGCGAGCCAGCCGGTGCGGCCGGTGGCGACGTACAGCAGCACGACGAACAGGCCGAAGAAGAGCATCGAGGTGCCGAGGTCGCACTCCAGGACGAGGACGCCGACGCTCAGCAGCCAGACGGCGACGAGGGGACCGAGGACCCGGCCGGTGGGCAGCCGTACGCACCAGATCCGGCGGCCCGTGTACGCGAGGGCGTTGCGGTTGGCGGCCAGGTACGCGGCGAAGAACACCGCCAGCAGCACCTTCGCGAACTCGCCCGGCTGGATGGAGAAGCCGGCGAGCCGGATCCAGATCCGGGCGCCGTTGACGGCCGGGAAGAGGATCGGGACCAGCAGCAGGACGAGAGCGGCGGCCACGCAGACGTAGGAGTAGCGCTGCAGCCAGCGGTGGTCGCGCAGCATCAGCACGACCACGATGAACAGGGCCACGCCCAGCGTGGACCACACCAGTTGGGCGGGAGCCGCCCGGTCGCCCGGGGTCTCCAGGTCGAGCCGGTAGATCAGCACCAGGCCGAGGCCGTTGAGCAGCACCGCGATCGGCAGCAGCAGCGGGTCGGCGTACGGCGCCCGCAGCCGCACCGCGAGATGCGCGAGCAGCGCGAGCACGCCGAGCCCGGCGCCGTAACCGGCGGCGCCGGGCGGGACGGTGCCGTGCTTGGCGAGGCCGACAGCGCAGTACCCGTACATGGACAGCAGGACGGCGAGGACGATGAGGGCCAGTTCGATGCCACGGCGCCGGGGGAGGCGTACCGCGGGAGCGGGGGGAGCCGCGGGTGCCACGGTGGTTCCGGCGTTGGTCATGTCCGGAACCTACCCAAATAGTGGGTCTTGTGACCTCAGGGTCTCAGCACCAGCGTGGCGGCGTGCCGATGGTCTTGATGTAGCGGGCCGAACCCCACGCCCAGGTGCCGTCCGTGAGGAGGTACCAGACGTGGTTGCCCTGGACCGGCTGCCCCGGGGCCTTGCAGAAGATCGAGACCCGCTCGCCCCGGTGGGCCACCCGGATCACCTGGCCGCCCCGGTTGGGCGCGCTGCGCAGGTTGAGCTCGCTCGCGGTGACGATGCCCCGCGCGAGGCGCGGGTTCTCGTGCCGGCCGCCGTGACCGCTCTCCGAGCCGTCCTCGTGCTGCTGGCTGCTGGCCGCCGACTGGTCACCGCTGCCGCCCCAGCCGTCGTCGGCGAGTGCGGGGGTGACGGCGGCGGAGGTGACGAGGGCGCCGCCGGCGGCGACTATGCCGACGCGGGCGAAGACGGAGCGCAGGGACATGGGTTACCTCCACGATGGGGACGAACCTGACTAACCGCCACGTTAGGAGGGAAGTCGGGCACCCGCTCGTCGCACTGGTCCACAAGAGCACCGACGCAGGCGCTGCCGCCCCTAAGCCAGCGTCAGAACCGCCACCGCGCCGCCGTCCACCGCGTTCACGAACTCCAACCGGGCGCCCAGGACCTCCGCCTGCCCCACCGCGATGGTCAGCCCCAGCCCGTGCCCCTTGGCCCCGCCCTCGGTGCGGAACCGCTGCGGGCCGTGCTCGAGGAGATAGTCCGGATAGCCGTCCCCGTGGTCCCGCACGGTCACCACCGGCCCGTCCACGGTCACCGACACCGGCCCGCGCCCGTGCTTGTGCGCGTTGGCGACGAGGTTGCCGAGCACCCGCTCAAGGCGCCGGCGGTCCGTCTCCACGAGCGCGTCCCGCAGCACGACGACCTTCGTGTCGGTCCCCGACATCCGCACCACTCGAGTGGCCAGCGCCCCCAGCTCCTCGGTGTCCAGCTCGAGCTGTTCCCGTCCGGTGTCCAGCCGGGAGATCTCCAGCAGGTCCTCGGTGAGCGTCCGCAGCGCGGCCACCCGGTCGCGCACCAGCTCCGTCGGCCGCCCCGGCGGCAGCAGCTCGGCCGCCGCGTGCAAACCGGTCAGCGGCGTGCGCAGCTCGTGCGCCACGTCGGCGGTGAACCGCTGCTCGCTCAGCAGCTTGCCCTGCAGCGAGGCCGCCATGGAGTCCAGCGCGGCGGCGACCGCGGCCACCTCGTCCGGCGGCCGGGTCGGATCCTGCGTGAGGGGGTCGCCCACCCGTGCGTCCAGGTCGCCCGCGCTGATCCGCCGGGCCACCTGGGCGGTGGTGTGCAGCCGCCGTGTCACCCGGGTCACCGCGAACGCGCCCACCAACAGCGTCACCCCGATCGCCAGCCCCGATGACCACAGGATCGACTGGTCGAGCGCCTCGATGGTGCGGGCCTGCTGCGCGTAGTCGACCTCGACGGCCAGCGCCCGGCCCCGGTCGGCGGGCCCCGCCGCCCACATCGTGGGCTCCCCGCGGTGCTCGGAGACCATCGTGCCGCGGTCCCCGGCCGCCGCCAGCGCCCGCAGCGAGTGCGGCAGCCCCGGCGGGTCCACGCCGGCCCCCGGCAGCAGCGTGTCGCCGGCCTGGTACGCCCGCGTCGCGTCCGCCAGCCGGGTCAGCGCCAGCTTGCGGGCCTGGCCGACGGTCTGGTTGGTCACCGAGACGTGCACCAGCACACCGAGCATGGCGGCGAGCCCGCAGCACATCACCGTGATGAAGACGGCGGCCTTCACGGCGAGCGTGCCGGCCCAGTGGGGGAGCGCGAGCCTCCTCATGGGGTCGCCGCGGAGGTGGGGAAACGGTGGTGGCGCTCCCGCTTGCCGATGTGCAGCATCTCGTCGTGGGTGAGCAGCATCACCTTCTGCTCCGGGTCCCAGGTCCACTGGAAGCGGTACTCGTAGTCCGCGAGGTCGGAGGGCGCGTGGATGATCACGGACCGCCCGGCCAGCTCCACCCCGCTCACGGCGTCGTCGTTGGCCATGATCTGCAGGACCTTGCCCCCCGAGGCCGTGTACACCCGTACGGCGGTCTGGCTGCCCGGCAGCAGCCGGAAGCCGATCGTCAGTTCCGGGCGCCCGTCGCCGGTGAGGTCGCGGTAGTACGCCTTGAGCAGGGGGCACCGCGGGTCCGCGGGCTGCTTGCCGCAGTACGCCATCCGGCGGGCCGTCTCCCGGTACGGCGCCTTCGAGCCCACGTAGTCGGCCGGGTGCCGGGCCATCTCCGCCTTCACGAGGGCCACCGGGTCCACCTGGCTGATGTCGTCGCCGGGCGCCGAGACGCCCTTGACGGCTTCCGACTCGCCGTTGTCGTAGTCCCACGCGGGGCTCGCGGCGGGGGCCAGCCCCGGCCACAGCTTGGCGGGGCTGGTCGCCGTCGGCGTCGCCCCCGCGGCCTTCAGCTCGCCCGCGTCGCCGCAGGCCGCGGCGGTCGCCGTCAGCAGTGCGACGACGAGCGCGGCGACGGCGGCGCGCAGCGGACGGGTGCGGGGCACGGTACTCCCAGGGGACGGATATGTGGTGCCCATACACCCTACGAGGCCAAAGAAACGATTACCTCGCTGAACGACCCGCGGGAAGAAACGCTTACCTTCCCCTTCCGCGTTACTCGGCGAGTTCTTCCAACAGCCGGGCCGTCGGCAGCCCCGCCCGCAGGTAGTCGACGAACAGGTCGTTGTGCAGCGCCCACGGCGAGCGACGGGACCGGATCAGCCGTATCGCCTGCTCCGCCGTGTGCCCCCGCCGCACGAGGGCGTGCGCCACGACCAGCCCCGAGCGGTTGTACCCGTGGTAACAGCGGACGAGGACCTTGCGGCCCCCCTCCAGTGCCTCGCTCGCGGACTGCGCGAGCCGGATGACCCCCGCCAGCTGGGTGCCGTCAAGCGGTCCGTCGGGTATGGGCCAGACATGGTGCTCCACACCCGGGTCGGGCCCGTGGCCCGGCAGCCTCAGCAAGGTCTGCACGAGATCGAACTGATCTCTTACGACAGCGAACTCCAGTTGCCCGGAATGCCCTCTGAACTCGTGCCCGCCCATCCACAGGCCGGGCACGATCTCGCTCCACGGGGCATCCGGAGCCGGTACGTCGGGTTGTTTCCTGCGGGTACGCAACAACGCCTCCCCATCCCCCTCCAGTGGGGCCCAACCGCTCTCAAAGGTAGCCGGGTTCTTGCCGATCGAGCACCCCGCCTGTTCCCATGGTCGAGGGGTGATGGTGCATGAACGGACTGCGCGTCATACCGACCGTGAGCCACGGCCAGGAACGGCTGTACGTGTGCCGGACGGACGGCCGGAACATCGCCTGGTACGACCGTGAGGCGGCCAGGATCAACCTGCTCAGCGACGACGAGCGGGAGGGAGTGCTCGAGGCCCTCGGCCCCTTCCTCACCGGCCCCGTCGCCGTCGGGCCGCCCCCCGTCCCGACCCCGGCCGAGCTGGCCCGGCTCGCCCTCCACCCGGACGACGACCTCGCGCCCAACCGGCCCGGGGAGGCACTGATCGTCTCCCTGGACCGCGACCCCGGACCGCCGCACCGGCTGCGCCCGGACCCGCGCCGCCGCGCCTTGACCGCGGAAGCGGCCGTAGGGGAGGCCCTGGACCGCCTGGACGGCGCCGGCTGGCACACCCTGCACTCCATCCCGCTGCCCGGCGGCGACCGCGTCCACCACCTCGCGATCGGCCCCGGCGGCCTGTTCGCCGTCCACACCGTGTACGCCCGCAAACAGCGGGTGACGGTCGCCGACCCCATGGTCACCCTGGGCCGCCGCGACCCCGAGCCCCTCCTGCGCCGCGTCCGCGCCACCGCCGACCGCGCCTCATACGCCCTCACCGCCGAGGTCCGCCCGCTCCTCGCCCTCCACGCCCCCACCGACGTGAACATCACCGCCCCCCTCCGCGCGGTCCGCGTCCTCCGGGACACGGAGGTCGAGTCCCTGTCCCGCACAGGTGGCGTCCTCAAGCCGGCCGACGTGGAGGCCCTGCACGCGATGGCCCGGGACCGGGGGACGTGGGGGCGGGTGTGAGGTGGTCCGTGGCCTTGGGGGTGCGGGGGACCGGCCGCCGGGTCTGTTGTGTGCGGGCGGCGGCGTGAGGGAGCCGTGGCCTCAGGGGAGTGAGCCGGCGGTGTCCGGATCGAGGAGTGGGGCCAGCAGGTCGCCGTAGTCCTGTACGCGGGGGCCGATGTCCGGCGCCTGGAAGGCGAGACGACCGGGTGCCCCGCACTCCTCGACCTCGCTCCAGGTGACCGGCGCGGAGACGGTGGGCTCGGGGCGGGCCCGCAGGGTGTACGGCGTGGCGGTGGTCTTCCGGGCGGCGTTCTGACTCCAGTCGACGAAGACCTTCCCGGGCCGCAGGCTCCGCGTCATCCGGTGCAGAACCAGCCGCGGCATGGCCCGCTCGGCCTCCACGGCGAGCTGCTTCGCGTAGTCACTGACCTGCTCGGACGGCGTCGGCCGGACGGCCGCGAGCAGATGCAGGCCCTTCGAGCCGGACGTCTTCGCGTACGCCTCGATCCCGTCCGCCGCGAGCCGCTCCCGCAGCCACACCGCGACCTCGCAGCAGTCGACGACGGTGGCGGGCGCACCGGGATCGAGATCGAACACGATCCGGTCGGCCATGCCGGGGTCCCGCACCACCCACTGCGGTGTGTGGAACTCGGTGACGAGATTGGCGGCCCACATCAGCGACGCCAGATCCTGTACGAGCACCATCCGCGCCGGCCCCTCCATCCGCGGCACCTCGGCGGTCGTGACCCAGTCGGGCGTACCCGGTGGGACGTTCTTGGCGAAGAACACCTGCCCGCCGGGCCCGTCCGGGTACCGCAGGAACGACACGGGCCGATCCCGCAGGTGAGGCAGCAGGACCTCGGCGTTGCCGGCGTAGTAGTGCAGCACCTCCCCCTTGGTGAACCCCGTCTCCGGATACAGCACCTTCTCCAGATTGCTGAGGGCGAGCCGTCTCCCCTCCACCTCCGTGATGGGCGTCATACGATGAGAATCCCACGCGAACAGGTGGAACTCGGGAGTAATCGGCGGAAAGCTACCGAAAGGGTGCAGCAGGTGAGATCCATATGGAACGGCGCCATCTCGTTCGGCCTGGTCAGCATCCCGATCAAGCTGGTCAACGCCACCGAGAGCCACTCGATCTCGTTCCGCCAGATCCACACCGAGGACGGCGGCCGCGTCCGCTACCGCAAGGTCTGCGAACTGGAGGACAAGGAGATCTCCTCGGCCGAGATCGGCAAGGGCTACGAGGACGCGGACGGCTCGATCATCCCCATCACCGACGAGGACCTGGCCCACCTCCCCCTCCCCACGGCCAAGACGATCGAGATCGTGGCCTTCGTCCCGGCGGACCGCATCGATCCGCTCCAGATGGACGCGGCGTACTACCTGGCGGCCGGTGGCGCCCCGGCGGCCAAGCCGTACACCCTGCTCAGGGAGGCCCTCAAGCGCAGCAACAAGGTGGCGATCGCCAAGTTCGCGCTCCGCGGCAAGGAACGCCTGGGCATGCTGCGGGTGGTCGAGGACGCGATCGCGATGCACGGCCTGCTCTGGCCGGACGAGGTGCGCGCTCCCGAGGGCGTCGCCCCCGACACCAAGGTCACGGTCAACGACAAGGAACTCGACCTGGCCGACGCGCTGATGGACACCCTCGGCGAGATCGACCTCGGCGACCTCCACGACGAGTACCGCGAGGCCCTCGAGGAGGTCGTCGCCGCGAAGGCGGCCGGCGAGGCCCCGCCGGAGTCCCCGGAGCCGGCCCGCGGCGGAAAGGTCCTCGACCTGATGGCGGCCCTGGAGAAGAGTGTCCAGGCGGCGAAGGAGTCGCGGGGTGAGGAAACGGCGGCCTCCGAGGAGGAACACGCCGAGGTCACCCACCTCCCGGCTCGTAAGTCCGCGCGGACCGCACCGAAACAGGCCACCGGCAGGAAGTCGACGTCGACGGCGAAGAAGACCGCCGCCGAGAAGACGACGGCGTCCGCGAGAAAGTCGACGGCGAGGTCGACGCAGAAGTCGACGCAGGGGACGAAGAAGGCAGCGGCGAAAAAGACCACCGCCAAGGCCGCCGCGAACTCCGCCGCAAAGAAGACGACGGCGAAGACGGCGGCGAAAAAGACGGCATCCCGCAAACGCACCGCCTGATCCGCACGCCGCTTCGTCCGCTGCGCCTCTTCGTCCCCTGCGTCCCGCAGGCCGCTGCTACGACGTCACCAGTAGTGCCGGCGCCCGGCGACGGCGTGCCCCATGGAACCCAGCAGCCACAAGGCGGCACCGATCACCAGAAGGATGACCCCGAGGGTCCACAGGATCGAGATGCCGGTCACAAAGCCGACTATCAGAAGGATCACACCGAGAGCGATCATCGTAGGCCTCCTTTGGCCTCCTAGAGGGGGTCTCCACTCCTGACTGTCCGGTTACCCCCAAAAGCGCGATCCCTGCCTGCCATATTTCACGGGCCTTTCAACTCGCTCGCGGTGAACCGCTCGAACCCCGCGTGGAAGGCCGTACCCCGCGGGTCGGTCGCGCTGTAGTGGAAGGCGGCGAGACCGCAGCCCCGGTCGTCGAAGGCGGCTCCGGTGTACGAGGCGACCCGCTTGCCGTCGACGGCGAGCTCGACCTTGATCAGGCCGTCGCCGGCCGGGGAACAGGTCATCGCCATGTCGACCTGCTGCCCGTTCCTCACCCGCAGGCCCACGTCCCCGAGACCCGCCTCGACGACCCGGTCGTGCTGGAAGGCACCCTTGTACCGGAACTCCCGCACGATCAACGCTTCCTGACCGGTGGTCACGTACGTCGCCCAGCGGGACCCCGTCCGGTAGTCCCCGGTGCCGTCGCACCACAGCCCGATCCCGCCCTCACCCCCGTACCACTCCGCCTGGGTGCTCAGCCGCACCGCGAACGAGGACGGCTCGAAGGGCGCCTGCGGCCACACCTCCAGCTCGGTGCGGGGATCCACCAGCATGGTCCCGCCCTGGTGCGTGATCCTCGCGAGGGCCGGGTCCTTGTGCGTCCAGTCGCCGGAGTCGGTCAAGTCGTCGGTGTAGGAGGTGAGTCGGGAGCCGCCTGCGGAACTCTTGATCCGCTGGGAGCCCGGGCCCCCGGAGGTGGTCCCCAGCACCACCGCGAGCAGCACCGCCACCGCGGCACTACCGGCGGCGAACCCCCACAGCCGTAACTGCTGGGCGCTGCGCCGGGAGCGGCTGCCGGCCCTGTCGTCCCCCTCCGGCGGATGCGGCTCGGGCGTGCCGGGGCCCGAGTCCGTCCGCACGCCTTCCGCCGCCTCTGCGAACCGGGTGACGAGCTGGGCGGCGGTGGGGCGTTCGGCCGGGTCCTTGCGCAGACAGTCGGCGATGACGGAACGGACCGGCTGCGGCACCGGCGTGAGATCCGCGTCGCCCTCGCACACGGCGAGGAGCACCTCGTAGTCGCTCTCCCCGCCGAAGGGATGCCGTCCCGTGGCTGCGAAGTAGAGCGTGCCGCCCAGCGAGAACACGTCGGAGGCGCTGGTGACCCGGTTGGACTTGACCTGCTCGGGCGACATGTACGCGGGTGAGCCGAGCACGCTGCCCGGCGTGGTGAGCGCCGACTCCAGCAGCCGGTCGTCGCGGGCGATCCCGAAGTCGATGATCCGCGGTCCGTCCGGGGAGAGCAGGATGTTGGACGGCTTGATGTCCCGGTGCACGACACCCGCCCGGTGCACCTGCGCCAACGCGTGCGCGACCGCGAGCGCCACCGACTGGAGCCGCCCCGGGGACAGCGGACCGCCCGCGGCCACGTGCTGGTGGATCGTGGGCCCCGGGACGAACTCGCTGACGATGTACGGATGCCTCCCCGACAGGTCGGCGTCGAGAACCCGCGCCGTGGCCAGTTCACCGACCCGGCTGGCCGCCCCGAACTCCCGGCGAACGCGGGCGAGCGCGACCTCGTCGTACTCCTTGCCCGGCAGCAGGAACTTCACCACGACCTGCCGCCCGTTCCGGTCCCGGGCGAGCCACACCACCCCCTGCCCGCCCCGGCCGAGCTCCCGCTCGCAGACGTACCCGCCCACCGACAGCATCCGTGGATCCATGCCCCCGCCCCCCAGCCCCGCCCCCGGTTCACGGCCACCTGCCAGCGTATCGGCTGCCCACCGCGCGGCACCCCTCTTCTCCACGGTCCCGCGACGGCCTCCGCAAAGCCCTTTGCCACACCTTGATCAGACGCACCTCCCGACCCAACCTGCCATGTCCGTGACACAGCTACGATGAGCCGACTTCGGGGCTCAAGGGGAAGTTGGGGAACGTGAAGGTGGGGGAGTCGATGATGCGACGAAGGTCGCTCACTTTCGTCGGCGTGGCAGCACTGGTGGTGTCCGCCGTCTCGGCGGCCTCCGCCCCGTCCGTGCAGGCGGCGTCGGCCTCGCTGACCGTCACCACGCTGGGGCGGCACGGCGCGCGGGTCTCGACGCCGGTCACGGTCGTCGCCCTGCCGTCCGGTCGGACCTACGGCGTCCAGTCCGGCAAGCGGCTGAGCCTGCCGTCCGGGCGCTACATCGCGATGACCGACATCTACGAGAGCGCCGCGGGCGGTCTGGGCACCGACACCATCGGGGCCCAGGTCGTCCAGGTGTCGGGCAACACGACGGTGACGCTCGACGCACGCAGGGGCAAGGCGGTCAAGGCGTCCCTGGACACACCCGCCGACGTGACCGCCCCTCCGCGGATCAGCGCGCAGGTGTGCGCCGCCACCGTCAGCACCATGCCCTCCGCCTTCAGCGCGGGCGGCTGGAACGACCAGGGCGCGATCTACGCCATCCCCAACTCCTCACGCCTGCTGCAGTTCGGGTACCTGGCGCAGTGGTCGGGCGACGACGGCTACGTCGCCGTGAAGAACTCCACGGGCATCCCGGCCGCGCCCGGCGGGACCTTCCGGCGGTCGCAGCTGGCGACGGTCCACTTCGCGGTGCGCGGCGGCACGCAGCTGGGCAGTCAGGTCTACACCGCAGTCCAGGCGGAACCGAAGACCTCCGACTGCACGACCGACCTGATGGCCGGGGTGCGCGACGACACCGCGCCCTACAGCGCCACCGTCCACGTGACCCCGGGCACCTGGCAGCCCCGCGACGACATCGCCACGAGCAACGGCGACGGCGTCGGCGGCGGTTTCCCGGCGACCCGCACCCTGACGGCGGGCCAGAGCTTCACCCAGTCCCTGGGCCGGGCGGTGTGGACCCCGATGCACTTCCTGCCGATGGTCGCGAACCGTTCCGTCACCTTCATCCCGGCCGCCCTCATCGGCGACCCCGATGTCGGCATCAGCGGGGCTGACCCGACGAAGGAAACGGTGGCCCTCACCAAGGGCACCGCCACCCTCAAGAAGCAGACGCTGACCAACTGGCGCAGCGGCGACGCCCAGTTCACCGCCGGCCTCCGCTCGGCCGGCTGGTACCACCTCACCGTCGACGCCCACCGCTACCGCCCGGGCATCACCTTCCCCGCCGGTCTGCTGTCCTCGCGCGTCACCCTCGACTGGTACTTCAAGGCAGACCCGGCCAGGTCGATGGTCGCCCCCGTCTTCCTGACCCGTTTCCTCCCCACCGGCCTGAACAGCCTCAACCAGGCCGCGCCGAACAGCACAACGACCGTCGACGTCACCGCGGGCCGCGGCTCCCAGAACCCCGACGTCAAGTTCACCGACGTGACCGCCAAGACCGTCCGCGTCTGGTCCTCCACCGACGACGGCCGAACCTGGCACCCGGCCCCGGTCACCCGCACCGGTACCACCTGGCAAGCGTCCATTCACAATCCGGCGTCGGGCGCGGTCGCCCTGCGGTCGGAGGTGACGGACGGGGCGGGGGACCGGTCGGTGGAGACGGTGTACCGGGCGTATGGGGTGGGCTGAGGGCTGCGCTTCTACGGCGTGAGCTTCCGAGGCCTGGGCCGCCGCGCCGGGTCGGGTCCGGAGATTCCGCGGGATGCGTGCGTGCGCGCCGAGTCGGGACAGGGCCTTGCCTGTCGAGCACCAGTGTGCCGCCGGGGACGGCGGGGGACGTGGTCACGCGGCGTTCGCCCCGCCTCGGCCCTGTTGTTCCCGAGCTTGCTGGATTTGGTCGCGCAGCGCCTGAATTTCCTCGCTGCGGGCCTTGGCGGCGCGAGTAGTGGTCGACGGCAGTGAAGGAAAGGTCGAGTCGATGGACAATTCCGCGGTTGTGTCCCGGTCCCGAAGGGGCTCGCGGAAAGGGTGATTCTGCGCAGCAACGGAACCTTCTCCGCACAGAACTCCTGCGGCTTCGGCCCGGAGGCCGCCCCGGGATCTGCAAACGGCACCTGGGCCATGGCGAAGTCGGGTGACTGGGGTCACGGGATGGGAGTGCAATTCGTATTCCACAAAGAATATCTCGGGCTCGGCGTCAGCAAGGAAGATGGATCGTTCGTGCTGTGGACGCACATCGGAGACCCGGACGAAGGTAATTACTGCAAGGTGAGAAAGCAGTAGACAGCGGGAAGCCCAGCAAGACCGGGGCCGGGCCGGACGAGGGTCGATCAGCTTCGGCGACCGCGCGGGCCCCGGTGTTTGGTACCCCTTCCAGCCTTGGAATAGATTCCATCAAGCCGGGCAGTCGGCCCACGGCCGGAGGAGGACCATGAGGGCACGGCGGCGTCTGTCGGAAAGACGCGGCAACTGGGATGACGTACCGCCTGGGCCGGGCACCCGGAGGGTGTTGAGGGTCGGGTCGCACTGCGCTGGGGGGTGCTGCGCCGCCGGGATGCTCGCCCTCCTGGTCTGGGGAGTCACCCAACGGCGGTGGGCCTGGCTGGGGTGGTCGGCCGGCGGGCTGGTGGTCGGCGGCCTTCTGCTGCTCGTGGTCGTCAACTGGTGCATGGACCACGCCGAACGGCTCGAACGACTCCTGGCTTATCAAAAGGTGCTGGAGAACCCTGGCCTCGCGGTGACCGTGGCGCCCGCCACCAGTGTGTTCCGACTGCTCTCGCCTCTCCACAGTCCCGTCCCCTTCCACGACCGGGACGAGGAGCTGGCGGAGCTGCGCCGCTGGTGCACGACGGCCGCCACGCATCCGGTGATGCTGCTCGCCGGCGCGAGCGGCGTCGGCAAGTCACGAATCGCACTGGAACTCGCGCGGTCCCTCGGCGAGGAATGGACAGCGGGCCGGATGATCGTCCCGGGGGCCGACTGGCTCGGTGCTCTCGCCGACCGTGGAAGACCGGCGCTGGTGATCGTGGACGAGGCCGATGTCCGCGCTCATCTCAGCTTTGACCACTCATGGGTCAATACCTTCGTGGTTCCGCTGCTCACGCGCCTCGGCGAACACCTGGGGGAAGACGGGCCCGCGTCGTCGGAGCGGCCCAGGGTGCGCCTGCTGCTGATCGCACGTCACCAGGACGCGGTCCGCAGGACGGTGGCCCGCGAGCTGGAGCGCGAAGCCAGGGGCCGCTACCGGTATCTCGTGGAGCAGGCCCCGGCGCTCGTCCTGGAGCCACCCACCCTGGACCGCGCCACCTTGGACGAGCGTTACCGTGAGGCTGTCGTCGCCATGACCGCCGCGCTGGCGGACGCGGCGGCCCCGACGGCCCGCGACGGTCTCGACGGCCCCGCACCCGCCCGCTCCGGTCAGACCCCCCTGGATCTCCACGCCCAGGCCCTGGTCACCGCGCTGCGCGGCGGCCCCGGCCCGGCCGAGCCCCGGCCCTTCGACGACATCGCGGACGTACTGTGCGAACACGAGCGACGACACTGGCGCGAGGCCGCAGCGGAATTCGCCGCCGCCGACCGGAGGCAGGGGGCTCCCTGGGCGTCCCAGCTGTCCGCCCACCCCGGCCTGCCGGAGCACATCATGCTGGGCATGCTCCTGTTCGGGCACTGGGAGTGGACCGAGACCAGCCACCTCCTGGCAGGACTTCCGGAGTTCGCCGGGCTGTCCGAGGAAGAGGCCGACGACCGGGCCCACGACTGGGCGTGGTGGGCCGAGGGACTGCACGACGGCCGGTCCACCAAGGGCGCGGCCGAGTCCTGGATCGGGCCGGAGGTCTTCACCGACTGGTTTCTCACCACCCGGCTGCAGGCCGAGCCGGACCTCCTCACCGGCCTCCTCGCCAAGGGCCCTCATGGGAGACGGTTCGAACACCTCGCCGTCCGCCTCTGCCGGGCGTGCGAACACCTCCCGGAGGCAGGGGAAGTCCTCCAGCGGTTCGTCCTGGACCAGATGTACTCGTACGACGGGCACGCCGTGGTGGCCGCAAGCCTGCTCCGCCGACCGGAGCGGGCCGATCCCTGGATAGCCGCCGGCTTGGAGGGCATGGACCCATCGCACCCGTGGTTCAGCAGAGACACCTTGTTCGCCGTGCGCCAGAACACCTCCCCCGAGCTGCTTCCGCTCACCTTCCGGCTCCTGGACGCCAAGTGCGCGCAGGTCGAACGACAGGAGCGGGAACTGGAGGAGCAACAACGCAGGGAAGCTCGCCGACGCCGAAGGCAGCCTCGTGGCTGAGCGGGACTCCCCAGGGGCGCAAGACACCAGGTGCGGACGCCTGTCAGTGCACGGTCGGTCTGGCGTCGAGGCCGCGGGTGATCACGGTGACGATGGTGTCGAGTACGGCGCCCATGTCCTGCGGATCGACACGGAGGCGGTCGGCGCGCCAGCTCAGGGCGAGGATGCCGTTCATGGCGGCCCACAGGGCGTAGGCGGTGGCTCGGGGATCCAGGTCGGGGTCGAAGGACCCGTCGGCGATGCCGTCGCGCAGTGCGGCGGTGAGTTTGGCGTTCTGTTCGTCGACGAGGTCGGCGATGCCCTTCGGTGACCCGGCGTCGGCGGGGGGTTCGGCGAGCAGCCGGAAGTGGTGCGGGCGTTCCAGGGCGAAGCGCGCGTAGGCGTCGGCGGCCAGCAGGATGCGTTCGCGCGGGGTGCCGGGGGTGGCGTAGGCGGCGTCCATGTACTCCCGGTTCTCCCGGAAGGCACGCTCGGCCACCGCGACCAGGACCGCGGACCTCCCGCCCACCCGGTTGTAGACCGTCTGCACGGCCACGTCGGCACGTTCGGCGACAGCCTCCAGGGTCAGGGCCGTGGGCCCGCCCGCGACGAGGATCGCCTCCGCCGCCTCGATGATCGACTGCCGCGTCGCGGCGGCCCGGCGTGCGGTTCGGGAGGTCTCATTGGCGGCCACAGGGCGACCCTACAGAACCCTGAAATCCTCATCGCTCCCAGCAGGCCGACCCCTGCTTCAGTTCCGTGCCCCGGATGCCGGGGACAGCGGTGGTTCCTGGTGGGAGCCGTAGCGTTCCATGCGCTGCCAGCGCAGGCGGCTGCCGGACAGGGCCGTGGCGACCGACTGGACCACCACGAGGTACATCAACTGGCGGTAGACGAACTGCTGGAACGGCAGGCTCCACAGCGGCCCGAGCCGTTCGCCGTCGAGGCGGAACGCATAGACCCCGGTGACTGCCTGGATGAGCAGGAACGAGCTCCACAGCAGCAGGACGTGGACGGGGTCGAGGAAGATCACCCCGTACACGCTCAACACGTCGACCAGGGGCGCGAACAACGGCAGCAGCACCTGGAAGAGCAGCAGGAAGAGCAGTCCGCGACGACCGAACGTGCCGGCCGCGCCGCTCTGCCGGACCGCGCCGCGGTGCTTCCACATCGCCTGCAGGGTGCCGTAGCACCAGCGGTAACGCTGCCGCCACAGGGCGCGGAGAGAAGCGGGCGCCTCGGTCCAGGCGATGGCCTTCTCCTCGTAGACCACGCGCCAGCCGCCACGCCAGATCGCCATGGTGAGGTCGGTGTCCTCGGCGAGCGTCGCCTCGGAGACACCGCCGACGCGCACCAGCGCGGCCCGCCGCCAGGCACCGATCGCGCCCGGCACCGTCGGCATGCACCGGGCCAGGTCGAAGAGCCGCCGGTCCAGGTTGAAACCGATGACGTACTCGATGTGCTGCCAACGGCCCATCAGTCCGCCCCGGTTGACGACCTTGGCGTTGCCGGAGACCGCGCCGATCCGAGGGTCGGAGAACGGTTGCACCAGGTGCCGGACCGCGTCCGGTTCGAAGACCGTGTCGCCGTCCATCATCACCACGATCTCGTACGAGGCGGCGGCGATCCCCCTGTTGAGCGCCGCGGGCTTGCCCGCGTTCCGCTGGCGGATCACCCGCACTCCCGGGAGCCCGAGTGCCTCGACGATGTCGGCGGTGCCGTCGGTGGAGCCGTCGTCCACGACGATGATCTCGACCGGGTGGTCGGACGCGACCAGGGACCTCACCGTCGCCTCGATACCGGCCGACTCGTTGTAGGCCGGGACGACCACCGACACGGGTTCGGTGACCGGCGGCCCCCACGCCTCCCTGGCGTCCCGCCGATGCCTGGCAGCGGCGATCATGGAGATCACGGCGCGCAGGATGCCCAGCAGTCCGGCGACGAGAAGCAGGACGTCGAGCCCGTCGAGCCCCCAGAGCGCCCCCTTGAGCAGCCACAGCAGCCCGACACCGAGCAGATGCTGGCCCGCGGAGGCGGGACGGTTGGCGCCGGTGAGGTGGAAGGCCTGGCTGACCGTCCGGAAACGGTAGCCGCGCGCCTCGAGGCGCGGAATGAGAGTGTCCAGCGCGGCCACGGTCTGCGCCCGGTCACCACCGGCGTCGTGGAAGAGAATCACCTGGCCGGTGGACCCGGGAGGGGTGGCGTTGCGGACGATCCTCGCCACGCCCGGCTTCTGCCAGTCCTCGCTGTCCTGGGTGACCAGCACGGTCAGGTAGTCCTGACGGCCGAGCTGCCGCATCACGGACCAGTCGGCGTTGCCCACCGCATCGGCACTGGAGGAGTACGGCGGCCGGAAGAGGCCGCTGGTGATTCCCGAGGCGCCGGCCACCGCGAGCTGGTCCTCCCGCATCTCCAGCGTGCGCTGCCAGCTGGGCAGGGCGGGCAGGTAGGGGTGGGTGAAGCTGTGCAGGCCGAGTTCGTCGTGGTCCTTCGCCATCCGGGCGACCAGTTCGGGGTGCGTGGCCACGCCGGTCCCCACGAGGAAGAAGGTCGCGGGCACATGGTGCCGTTCCAGCGCCGCCAGGACCTTCGGGGTCCAGGTCGGGTCCGGACCGTCGTCGAAGGTGAGCACCACGGTGTGCGCCGGCGGGGTGAGCGAGACCGGCTTGGTTCCGTTGGACGAGATCACCGGGCCACCGTTCTCGACCGAGGACGGCACCTGGTCGATGGGCCCCTGCGGAGGGTTCCCGCCGTCGTCCTGGAAGCCGAACATGTGCTGCGTGTAACCCTCGATGAGCAGCGTGAGGGTGAGGGTCAGCACCATGGTCACCAGCAGCACCCAGTGGGTGCGCACGGGCGTTTCGCGGGCGCTACGGCGACGCCGTGGGGAAGAGCTCACATCGGTGGTTTCTGGGATGAGTGACGAGGAGACGGAGGAGACGGGAGTCCCGGCAGACCGTCAGAGTCCGGACGTGCTGTGGGTGGGTGAGGCGGAGGGCGACCCGGTCGGGCTCCGCTTCGCGTGCGGGGACCGCCCGTGGCCCTTGTACCGCGTAGGACTCGGGGACGGCGACGCCGTCGCGGACGGTTTCGCCGTCGGGGACGAGGTCACCGTCGTCGCGGTCGCAGACGATGTCGCCTCGGCGGACGCGCTGCCGACGGCCTTCGACACGGTCGTCGCCAGGCCCGAGCCCCGTTGCCGCTGAACGCTGCCGCCCGCTGCGCCTGTCGAGGACGCTGAGTCCCGGGGCGTCTTGTGCACGTGCTCGGCGACGGCGCCCGTTCTGGGCCGCAAGGGCTGCGGCAGCAGCGCCGGCAGAGTCGGACCGCCGACGAAGGTGCTGATCAGCAAGGCGACGTAGGCCACTGCCGGGGTCACCAAGGCCGCCACCAGGATGCGCAGCCGCCGACGGCGCCCACCTGACATGTCGACGAAGACGGGCTTGGGGACAGGACGGCGTATCGGCAGGCCCCTCAGCCTCAGCGTGTCAGCGCCGGTGGCCTCAGCCGTGGAGCCGGCCATGGCAGACGCCTGGGGCGGCTCCTGAAGGGAGACCTCGGGAGACGGCGACGCGTCCCGCGTCACTCTGTCCCCGGCGGGCGCCGAGCCCTCCGGAATGGTCTGCATGAATTCGAGACAGTACTGGCTTGAAACCGCCTACGCCCCAGGGTCTGTTGAAGCATGCGAAAAGAGTCCGCAAAGCGGACGAGCGGATGAACGGACGAAACGGATGACCTGCGCGATGGGAGCCGTGACGCCCGTCAGTCGTGCGGCCTGCTGATGGTCAGCTTGAAGTCGGCACCCACGGACAGCGGAGCCTTCAGATCCCACTCGCCCCGGTCCGCGAGCTCCTGCAGGGCCTGCGACCGGTCGACGGCCTGCGGCCAGTCGCTCTCGCGGCCGGCGGTGCAGGGGTGCTCCATGTGCTTCCGCCGGACGGCGTTGAACCGAGCCAGCCACGTCGCCTCGTTCACCCCGGAGGCTGGATTGCCCCCGACCAGCTTGTCGGTCTCGTGCACGATCTTCACCACACCGTCGCAGTCGTCGGCGGTCTGGCCCATCATCAGCGCGGTGTCGTAGAGGTTCTCCAGACCGAGCTCGCTCTTCACCCCCTCCTGCGCGCCCAGCTTCAGTGCAGGGGCGAGGTACGTGTCGTGCCCCACTTGAATCTGCACCCTCCGGAAGGCCGGATCCAGGGCGGCCTTCTTCCAGTCGCGCACGAACGCCCCACCCAGCGCGCCGGTGTCGTCGCTACCCGAGTCGGCAAGTTTCTGCAGGACGGCGGTGTACTTCGCGAGCGGATTACCCGGCACGGCGGCGTCGTACTTCCTCACCAACGCGAGCATGTCGCCGCTCTGACTGCAGAACCCGATCCACCCCGCCGTGTAGCCGCACCCGTCGTGCAGATCGGTGATGTAGGCGTACTGCGGGACCGTGGCACCGTTCTCGAACACGGCGGTGATGTCATCCATCATGGAGATCCCGGCCGACCCCGCCGGACTCGCCGCAGGCGTCGCCGGAGTACTGGCCGCACCGCCGGGCTGATCGCCAGTACGGCTTGGCTTGTCGACAGCACCGGACGTACATCCCCCCACGGTGAGCACCGCACCGAGGATGACGAGGACGGTGCGACGTATTCGGCTCAGTCTCAACTCACTCAACTCCACGAACCGCTCCGGCCTGTCCTTTGCTGAGTGCGTCCTCTACGCCTACGGCACCAGGGGCGGTATTGGCCGGTGCCGAGCAGCAGCGCGGCTCACTCTAGATCCTGCTGCTCACGGCGCGATCCGCGAGCAGGCGGCTTGATTCATCATGAGTATCGGTGCCGCAGGCGAGACCCGATGCCTAGCCCTTGATGGCGGTGATACGAGGGCCGCACAACGCGGCCAGGGCCTCGGGGTCTGAGGTGAGAACGGGCGTCGGACCGAGGACGGCCAGGGCGGTGGCGCTGAGCATGGCGTCGACGGCGTACTTGTGGTCACCCGCAGATCGTCGGCGCGAGCGAGGGCGAGCCAGCCGGTGACCGTACGGTCACGAAGGATGGCCTTGGCCAGCCCCTCACTGTCGAGGACCAGGGTGCCGCCCGGGGTGGCGGGGGAGGGGCGAGTCACGCGGCGTCCGTCCCGCCTTGCGTTTGCTGCAGGCGAGCCTGGTGGAGCTGGTCGCGCAGGGTCTGGATCTCTTCGTCGGTGATGGGCCCGTGCTCGTCGGAGTGGTACCGCCGGTCGATTCCTCTGGCCGAGGTGCGTTACAGGCAGTGGCTGGCTTACCTGGAAAAACGGCGCAAAGGAGAGTGAGCAATGGACACGTTCCACTCCTGGGACGAGGTAGGGTACGAGATTTTCGTCGAGGACGTCCTCGACGAGATCAGGGCGGGCGCCCAAAGGCTGGTTGCCCGGGCCCGCGCTCATCGGCTGGCAGAGGTACGACAGGAACTCGGTCTTACCCAGAGCGAGGTTGTGGCGGGCATGCATGTCCGGGCAGGAACGGGTGTCCGCCATCGAACGCGGTAAGGCCGTCTCCACGGAGGTCGGCACCATGGCGGACTACGTCGCTGCGCTCGGAGGCAAGCTGGAGATCGTCGCGAACTTCGACGGCACCCGCGTCGTCATTGCCCGGTGAACCTGCTTCCACGACGCGCCGTGCGGCGAGGCGGACCGCGGCCCCGATCTCTCGGACAGCCTTCGGACATTCGGCGCGGTCATGCAGGCACTGCGCGAGCACGCGGGCTACAGCAGGATCCAGTTCACGGACCTGGTGCGTTTCTCCAAGCACACCGTGGAGTCAGTGGAGTTGGGACGACGTATGCCCGACGCGGCGCTGGTGGAACGCTCCGAGGAGGCGCTGGGCAAACGGGGGCGCTGCGGAAAGCGTCGCAGCACGTGACACGTGGACGCGGGGATGTCGGGCTCGCCGCGTGGCAGTGGGCTCTGCTGGAGCGGGTCGCGGTGAGCCTGTGTACGTACGAGTTCCAGCTGGTGCCGGGGTTGTTGCAGTCGGAGGGGTATGCGCGGGCGGTGTTCGAGGGGACCGTTCCGGTGGCGCCGGACGGCCTGCTGGAGGACTTCATGGCCCGCCGGATGGAACGACAGCGGATGCTGTTCGAGCGGCCGACGACGCCGTTCAGCTTCATCGTCGAAGAGCATGTGTTCCGGCGCCGATTCGGTGCTCCGGACCAGATGCCGAAGATGTTCGACCATGTGCTGGAGCTGAGCGCACCCCGGAACGTGACCCTCCAAGTAGTGCCGCTGGAGTCGGGGTTGCATGCCTGCCTGGATGGGCCGGTGCAGTTGCTGGAGACCCCGAGGGGGCAGCGGCTCGCGTACTCCGAGGGCCAGCAGTACGGCCGTCTGATCTCCGACGTGAAAGAGGTGAGCCTCCTCTACCAGCGCTATGACACACTGCGCTCGCAAGCCCTGAACGCCAAGGACTCGCGGGGTCTGCTGGAGCGACTCCGAGGACGTTGGGAGGGGCGCTCAACTCAAGTCGGTACTGCTTCTCATACACGCCAGCCTCCGTCAAGGCTCCGCGTGCTGCTGTCGCCCTATCCTCGAGCGGATCGTGACTATTGTGAGCTGTGTGACCTCGGATACGTCCCGGTGCCAGCGGAGGCGATCAGATGCCGCAGAGCTGAGAACACCCACCACGGCACCTAGCGCAGTAGCGATCACAGCTGCCCATTCCACCAGTTAAGCGTAGGGGGCAACTTCGACGTTGCCTATGGGGCACGCAGTACGCCGCCACGCCGTCATTTCGGTGCTGGGGCAGACGAGTTGGGCAAGGCACTGAAGGTGGGCCAGCACGCCCCAGCGCACCGGGACCCGAGCACGGGTCTGGAAGACGTGATGGGGAGCGTCTGGCGCCGAAGTTCAACGACTTCTGATCCGTAGCTCTGTAGAGATCGGTCATTGGAGGTCGTTCAGGCTGCGGGGAAGGGCTTGGTGCCCGGTGGTGGTCCTGCCGGTTGCTGGGGTTGCTGTACCTCGATGCTGTACAGCAGGATCCCGACTGGGGGTGTGGTCATGGAACGGGAACAGCTCGAACGGCTGCTGGGCGGTGGCGACGACACGTCATCGGCCGCTCTGGCTGCACTCCGCGCCGACGCTTCTTACATCGTCTGGGACGGAACGACGTCACCCAAGTCGCTCGCGACGGTCTACGGGCGCCGACTCCGTCACACCCTTCGGAGGGGCATCGAGACCTCCGGCTTGGCCCAGGCCGTACAACGCCTCGACCTATACGGTCGACCGGTTCGCCTGGGTCAGATCCGGACTGCCGACGCATCTTGGATCTTCATGCTGTTCCTCGACGAGGACAGCAGCACGCTGGTGGCGTGTACCGGCGTTCGGCAGCCCCAACCGGACCCACCACGACCAGACGCCTGCTGAAGCTCTGCAGCGCCAACACGCTTTCCAACTGTGGTGGATTGGGTCCCGAGTCAGTGCTGAGGTGAGGGGGCCGCCCCCCTCCAGGGCGGTTGAGCAGATCGACATGCGCTGGGTGCAGCCATGGAGGTGCCGGAACAGGAATGGCACGTTTATTCGATACCCTTGGATCCTTGCTGTTGGAGAATACTCGGCGGCATAACTCCGGGTGGTGACATTTGACGCATTTAAGGGGGGGCAGTGAAGGGCAAAACGCGCCGAGCGGTATCCGTAGCAGTCGTATTCGCATCAACAGCAGCCATGACAATAGCTGGTAGCGAAACTAGTAGCGCAGCAAGCCGTGCCTGCTGGCGGGCGAGTCACAGTCACACCATCACCAAGCTGAGGGTTCCTCTACTGGAGAGCGGGTTCACTTACCGCTGGTGTGCCCAGAATGGTCGAATCGACGAGTTCGTCGTAGAGAGTTGGCACAGCGTCATTCGCAATTGGGTTTGGGCGTCTGACCCTCGTGCCGACATCCAGCCGAGTATGTCTCTGGGGCAGGACCATCTGCATATCCATGCCGACTTCAGCGCGAAGTCGACACTCTCGGGAAGCGGAAAGTTCAAGGGAACAAAGGGCGAGGTGAACGTGAGTTGGTCGCCTGGGCGTTTGGGTGACCACTACGAGATCGACTTGTGGCCAGATGGGCGAATCTCAGGCGAGATCTGGAAGGGCTGAGCTCGATTCATTGATCGCTCTCATCGGTTCGGCGCACAGTGCGTTCTCGCTGTTGGCCGGCGCCTGGTCGGAGTCGCCGTTCTCGTATCGCTGCTGATTGCTCTCGGTGTCCACCTGTTTCCGTTGGTGCAGTCGCGCGCGGTGTTCCAAAGATCGTCAGGGATAGCCAAAGGGCCCCCAGCCAGCGGAGAATGTGCAGGTGGGGGCTTGGCCTTCCGTCTCCTTCTTCTTGCCCTGGGTGTTGTCGGGGATCTTGGTGAGCTTGGTTTTTGCTGGTCAGGAGACCACAGGCTTGCTCAGCTACTGTCATCGCTGGCCGTTGATGAGTGGTCTTGAGTCACCTCGGACGGCCCAGAGACGGCCCGACCGTTGGTCGCCTCCACCCGCAGGAGATCGTCAGGACTCATGTACGTCGAGATGTCAGAGCTTGGCGTACATGGGGTCGCCAGACGCTTCTCCCGCTCTTCCTCTGACATCGGTTCGAACTCGGGCGGCTCGTAGCTCTCGTCCGTCCACCCACAATGTCTGCAAGTACCTGCCGCTACGCTGTAGGACTCGCACTCGTCACAGCGCTTGACGGAGTTTCCGAGTCGCACCCGCGCCGCCGTGAATACACCCAACAGGTGCTCAACGGCTTTCAGCCCGATCTCAGCGTCCGTCCGCACTGCCCGCTTCGCGTGGGTCAACCAGTTGACGTACTCCCAGGTCTCTGCAGCGCTCTTCTTCAGATAGGAGCGGAGCTTTGTAGCGGAAGCACCAGCTGCCAGGTAGTTCACCAACAGCTCAGACCACGCCCGGAAGTCGGCATCCTTCGGCCGGTCCTTGCCGGCCGGCACCAGCTGATCCGAACGCGTCTCTCCAACGAAGGAGACCAGGCACTCGCGAAGACACACACCTACGGATTGGAAGTTCTCGGCCTCATCTCCACTGTCATAAGCCTCGAACGCTTGCTCCCACCGACGCCAGGAGCCTGGCAGAAGCTCGGCTTCGTCGGGTGCGAGTGGCACCTGTCGTTCCTGGAGGTACGACATCCGAAGCATGAGTCCAACGTGAAAAGGTCAGGACAACGTCTCGGCTCTTGAAGTCCCGTTGGTCGTACAGGTTCGTGCTGTTGGTTACGACCCACCATCGGGTGTCTTCGCAGTGCACGTCCCAGATGTCGTGCCGTACTGGGCCCACCAGTTCAGAGGCGGCCTTCTCCAGATGCACGACCTCCTCATGGGCTTGGTCCTCGACGTAGGCCCTGATGTGAGCCTTCTCCTGGTCCGTCGCTCGCACGCCTTCCCCCTATCCCTGGTGACGCGAGGGTAGCGAGAAGCCGACGGCCGGGCAGCTCAATTGGGCCTCTGCGCTGCACTCATCTCTGCGAACCGCGCTCTCAGCCTGGGAAGCTGATGTGATCTAGGGATCGCTGAGCGGATGACCTGCGGCGGAAGAGACCGGCGTCTGGTGGGCGGCCTCGTTGGTTCCCCGGTGTTCCCCTTGGTTCCCCGTACGAACTGGCACGCGTCTGGCACGGGCGTCGTCGGCACCAGGCGCTCTCGATCGAAGACATCGATGGCGTGGCGGAGTGCGTTTGCTGATCGCCTGCTGCCAACTCGACCTCCTTCGACGAACGTCCGGGACACAATGTGCGGTGCGGTGCGGTGCCGCCGTCCGAGATCAGGGCTGAAACGAAGAGTTGACATGCAGAATACGAACGATGGGGCCGGTTTAACCATCGCTGCGGTGATCGTTGCTCTCGTGGTGAGACAACAGCTGCGCACGCGTCTGGTGCGGCGCAACGGCTCGCTGATCACCCCGGTGGTTCTCGGTGTTCTGGGCGTCTTTGGGATCGCCTTCGGCGTTGCTTCGGTGATCAAATACCACCCGCTGACCGCGCTGCCCATCGTGCTGCTGGCCGTGAGTCTTGCAGTCGCGGCGGCCTTCGGCGTGGCCAGGGCGCGTACCGTCCGGGTCTGGAGTGGCCCTCAGGGCGAGGTACTGCGCAAGGGGACGGCTACCACTACCGCTCTGTGGCTGACGTCAGTTGCCGTGCACCTTGGGCTGAGCCTGTGGATCGACCATGCGGCCGGAGTCGGGTTACTGGGGACGGCGTCGCTGTACGCGTATCTGGCGATCGGTCTCGGGACGCAGAACCTGTTGGTGTGCGGACGGGCCACGGCACTGGGACCCCGGCCTGACACGGCCGACACGAAGTCATCGCAGGCTCGTCGCAGCCGATCCACACGCTGACGGCATCGGTGCGCGACGCGCATGGGAGAGCGGTCGGCGGCTCTCCGCTACCCGCGCCAGGCAAGAAACACCCCATCTTGCCTGAGGTCCAGACTTCACTGCTGTACGGCACAGGGACCGCAGCACGTCAGGTTTGCCTCAGGTTCCGCTACGGGTCTCGGCTTCGGCCTGGGCGATGGCTTCGGCTTCGCTCTCGGCCAGTGCGAGCGCCACACCGAACGCCTGGGCAATGTGGCCCGCGGCCGACATCACGCGCGCTGTCCCCACGACGGGGGCGATGGCGACGAGAAGGTCTTGCAATTGCTCGACCGTGAATTCGGCCTTGATCGCGGGGGGGATGTGGGCCAGGTAGGAGATCGCCGGTGCATCCATGGCCACGAGTGCGGCTATGCGGGACAGGATGAGCGTCCGGCCCTCCATGTGACAGCGCTCGATGGAATCGAGCGTCATGGCGGTGATCGTGTCGAGTACAGGAGTCTCAGATGCAGTGGCCATGGTGGGACCGCCTTCTAGTGGTGTAGGGAGCTGAACCGCCAACCGCTCGACGCGGCGATCCCCCCCCCGCGTGCCCGGCGGTTGCCACTCAAGCGTAGACACCCTCAGCTGGGCTCGCGCGTCGAGCCGGTCACCCGGACCGGGTGAGGCTGCCAGCCCCTGCCCGGCGCAATATGGGCACAGTAATGGGTCTGAGCTCGTAAAGGATCTTGCTGAAGTGCCCTGGTCGGGTGTGACTGGCGTGAGGAAGCCTCCGATCTCGGAGGAGCTGACCTGCTCCGGGCCGCGTGCCGGCCACTTCGCTCAGTCAACCCCCCGGGGGCCCCTGGAAGAGCCACACTGAGCGGATGAGCTCTGGAATGGCATCCGACCTGGTCGTCGGCCTTGTCCCTCTCCTCGGCGTGACTGTTGGTGCAGCAGCGACATTGCTCGTACAGCGCAGCGCGGCACGGGAGTCGCGAGCACGAGTCGCCGAGCAGGGGCGCGCCGCACACCGTGCTGAAGTCAAGGCTGCGATCTCCAGCTATCTGGAGGCAGCACACAAACTGCAAGGTGAGCTGGATGCCCGGGAGCGCGGGGAAGCCGCACCAGCTATCAAGAGCCTTGTTGAACGACTGTGGCTGGCCGGGAAGCAGGTCGAGATCATTAGTTCAGACGATCTTCAACGACCTCTCATCGCACACAACAAGGCACTGCATGAAGTGTCCCGCGACCCGACGCAGTACCCGGACTGGTGGGTACACCTGAAACCGCTTCAGGCAGACCTGCTCCGTGCGGTAAAGAGGGAACTTCGCTAGGAGCTTGCGCGTGCCCGTGTCGGAGCTGTGTCGCGTGTATCGCAGATGGTGCGTGAACAGTGAGAGACAACGAGAAAGAGCGGGAGTCAGTGAGACTGACTCCCGCTCTCTCATGTCGGCATCCGCACTGGTCAGAGCATGATTCTTGCTGGCTGACTGGCGAGTGCCCCCGGCAGGATTCGAACCTGCGCACACGGCTCCGGAGCCCATCAGAGACCGTTGCCCTCTTGGGGTGCTGACCTGCGGGGGAGGGGTGGCCACGGTCGCTGCTGACGAAGATCATTACGCCCCTATTACGTGGGTGGCCTGTCGGGCGGTCGGTGCGGCCCGTATGGTCGAAGCATGATCTCGGGCAGCAGCGAGGGACCGGACGGCGGCGCGGAGTTCACGGCGGAGGGCCTGGAGCCTGTCCTCCAGGAAGCATGCGCGACGGTCGGGCTCGACTCCCGCGGCGCCGAGTTGCTGCGGCTCGGTTCGAACGCGGTCTACCGCCTGGCGTCTTTACCGGTCATCGTCCGCATCGCGCGTGATCGAGCGGTGCTCGCCGAGATGGAGCGGGCCGTGAGCGTGGCCCGTTGGCTTGAGACGCAGGAGTTCCCGGCCATGCGCGTGCCGGCGTCGGTCGCTCAACCGCTCGTCGTCGGCGGCCTCGTGGTGACGTTCTGGGAGAGCGTCCAGGAGAACGAGGAATACGGAACGGTCCGGGAACTCGCGGATCTCCTCCGTCGCTTGCACTGGCTCGAAGAACCCGAGTCACTGCACCTGCCGTACTACGACCCGCTGGCCAAGGTAGCGGCGTCCCTCGAAGGGTTGGACGGCATCTCGGCGGAGGACCGAACGTTCCTCGAGGAACGGGCCTCGAGCCTCGGTAAGGACTACGACCGCCTGGACTTCGTCCTCCCCTTCGGCATGATCCACGGTGATGCCAGCATCGGGAACATCCTCCGCCACCGGGACGGGCACGCGGTGCTCATCGACCTGGACGGCTTCGCCCTGGCACCACGTGAGTGGGACCTAGTTCAGACAGCGATGTTCTACGAGCGGTACGCCTGGCACACAAAGGCGGAGTACGCAGAGTTCGTGCACCGGTACGGCTTCGACCTGATGAACTGGCCCGGTTACGAGACCCTGGCGGACTTGCGTGAACTGATGATGGTGGCCTGGCTCGGTCACCAGGTCACGAGCAGCGACCGGGCTGCCGCCGAGTTCGCTCGGCGAGTGGGGTCCCTTCGGACTGGTGAGGGCCGAGATCAATGGGGCCCGTTCTGACCGAGACGTTGGCGCGTCAGGAATCGGCCTGACCGCCAGCGGCAAGCCACAGTCGCTGGTCTCTGACCTGATCGGTGAAGCTCTGTACGTCCCTGTTGCTACCGACGCCTGCAAGGTTCTGCCGAAACTCGGCAAGGTAGCTGATGCAGCGAGCCGACTTCAGCTGCTCGCCCAGGTCGAGCGCATCGAGGGCGACACGGCAGGCTTCCTCGACGTCGCCGGCGCGTAGGTGGGCGTCGGCCAGGACCATGGTCGCGAAGAAGTCGCTCCGTACATGGCTGCCGCTCATGGCGTTCTCGGCGT
Source organism: Streptomyces sp. NPDC101152 (assembly GCF_044768275.1). Classification (NCBI taxonomy): domain Bacteria; kingdom Bacillati; phylum Actinomycetota; class Actinomycetes; order Kitasatosporales; family Streptomycetaceae; genus Streptomyces; species Streptomyces sp. NPDC101152. Next base: position 412,200 of record NZ_JBIWPO010000001.1, read on the forward strand.
AGGCGACGGCCTTTCGGGCGCTGTTGACGTCGCGGAAGCAATGGGCGGCCTCGGCAGCAAGCTCGGCTTCGTCGAAGTAGCTGATCCATTCAGGCTCGTCGTCGCTGTTCCGGCTCTCCAGCGCCTTCGTGGCTGCGGTCAGGGCTGCTTCGCAGGCACGTACATCGCCGGTGCGGGCAAGAGCGCGCGCCTCCATGGCGTGGAACTGGGCGCGCAGTGTCGGCGTGGCCACCGGGGAGATCCCCATGAGTGCCGCGCGGGCGAGCGTCGCGGCTTGCGTATAGCGACCGAGGAATGTCGCCTGGTGGCTCATGGCGGACAGGATGCTTCCGGCGAGCCGACGGTCGTTGGCGTCCTGGGCCAACCGGAGGGCCTGGAGGAAGTACCGCTGTGCCAGGCCGTGACGGCAGGCGTCGTACGACATCCAACCGGCCAGGAGGGTTGCCTCTGCCACGGTCGAGAATAGGGCTCGCCCAACCTGCTCGGTGTACTGCCCGCGCAGGAGCGGCGTCACCTCGGTGCTCAGGTACTGCACGGCTGCGTGTCGAGCGTGGTCGCCTCCGAACCGGTCGTCTAACTCGGCGAACATGTCCGCCGTGGTCTTGACCGCGGCGACATCTCCGAAACCGACGCGCATTCCGTCTCGACGCTGCCGAGGGATGGCCGGCTCGGGTGCGACCAGCCAACGGAGCGAGGCTTCGTTCCAGGCGGGCTCGGACGGCTCGGCCTGCAACAGGGGTTCGTACCGGTTGAGTTCAGCGCGCCACAGCTGACCGACGGTATCGATCGCGCCTTCGGGACTCGCCGGATAGCTGGCGTCCAAGAGCCCGGTGTCCCGCTCGCCCTCGTGGTTCAGCCCCAGCTCGGCTGCGCTTAGGTCGTACGCCTCGCACAGCAGCGGACCGTAGAAATCGTCCGGCGCGCTGTGGCCGTTCTCCCAACTGGCGATGCGGCGCTTCACGCTGGCGTCCGCCGGTAGCTGGTGGCCTCGGCGAAGCGCAACCTGACGTAGCTCGCGTACCAGCCTCGGCTGACTCCAGCCTCGGCCCGTACGGGCTTGCCGTAAGCGAACGCTGATCGGCTCCAGCGAAGACGTGACCGTTCCCTCCCCACCTGAGCACGGGTGCGACTTCTGGGGCGCACGACTCTTTGGCTTCACGACCGAATGTACGCGCAGTTCCTTACCGCGCGCTGCAAGTAACCCTAGATCGAGGGCGTTGATCGGTGACGGCGGATGACGCATCCCCGCCTGACCCGTCATCCCCCGTCACCTCTCGTCATCTGCCCTGGCCAGGGTGGTGAGCCCGAGTCTGGACACAGGCGGCATGGCGGCCGCAACCCAGTCTCGACCGAGGTGAGATGGCGTGCAGAGAATGACCAGGAGCGGCATGGAGTGGCTGTCGGCGGCAGCGGACAACCCCGTTGAGTGCCGGCAGGTGTGGGCGGACGATCCCCGCATGCCGTGCCTGCTGCCGACCGGCCGCTACTTCGACGTGGTGAGCGTGGAACAGCGCCTCGGGATGGAGATGTTCGACCGCCTCTTGCGGAGCGCAATGCCGTTCGGACCGGCGGTCATCGACCGCAAGGCACAGCGAGTCGGGTTCTTCCTCTCCTCGCAGAGCCGCGAGACCTTCACGCAGTACCTCGAACGCGAAACGTCCTCGCCGCCGTCGTACCGGTACCTGAGCAAGGACTGTGCCGTCGTCGTACCGGGCCCCATCCCCCTGGCCGACGACCGCTATCAGTGGCTCCGCGCTCCTACGCGTCGACCGGAAGCCAATCCACTGCGCCCCGTCGCCCTTGCCACTGCGCTGGTCGCTTCCGCGGAACTCCTCGCAAGGATCGACCGCTTCGACGAGCAGTACCCAACGCCGTACGCGGCGGTCGCCGCGCTCCCCGAGGAGTCGAACACGGATGCCGAATGAGCCGACCGACGGGCGCGACGCTGCCGCGTGGTCGCCTCTCGACAGCGACGGCTGGTACGCGGCCCGAAACGCGACCACCGCACTGCGAGACGTCCTTGTACACGCTGGCCTGGAGAAGGACTTCCCTTACCTGCGCGCGGACTTGAACGCCTTCGGACACGGCCTTGTCGAACTGGGCCGAGTGTCCCCCGCCACGGCCGAGCGCGTTGCAGAACTCCTGCGCCTGGCCCTCGCGAGCGGCTTCGGCCGAGACCGTAACGACGACGGTGACACACCGACCATCGCCGAAGAACACCAGGGAAGGGCCTGACATCATGACCGACCGGCGCGGAGTTGTGGCCAAACGAGCGGAGAACCTGTCGCCGGGCGTGCCCTATGTGCGCGGCTGGAACCGCGCGCGACAGAGCGCCGGTGCTCTGGCTGATCAGCTTGTGTTGCTCGGGCTGGACTCGGACTTCCCCGGCCTGGTCGCCGACGTCAACGTTTTCGGCGACGGGTTGGTGCAGCTCGGGACTGTGCGTCCTGAGGCGGCTGAGCTGCTGGCGAGACTCATCACGGCCGGACTGGCCGCGGAATCGGCGGACACGACGACGAACCTGCCCCTGCTCCCTCCCCGGGAAGCGCCGGCGGCTTGAACCGCTCCTCGGCGGTCTGTTGCCCTGCCGCTCGGCCGGGACCGGCGCCCCAGCGCCGCAGCCCGGACGAACGGCAGGGCAACCAGCTTGGGAAGCTGCGATCACTCGCCGTTCGCTGGGGTGCTGAGCTGGACTAATGACCGGGGCGAGGATTCATCGTCCTTGGCCACTCTCGCCCTGATTCCTCACTGCTCCCCGCTCGATCTGCTGCGCTTGTGGTGCTGCAGCCGAGTCCTCACTTGGCACCGTTGACTCGTCGATTTCGATGTAGAGGCTGGCGCGGAGGCGCTCCTTGGCTGCGTCAAACGACTGGTGCAGTCGGGCATGAAGATCTCGCTTGCTGGGCCGCAGCATGAGGGGAATGTCGGCGGCCAAGTCGCTCTGCGCCCACGCCCGAACCTCTCGGCTCTTGCCCACTCGGTTGAGACCGCGCTCTGCCTGCTCCAGGACCGAAGCGCCCCAGCCGTCGTTGTTCCACGCGGCGGCGCGGCGAACTTCAACGTCGAAGAGGACTTCCCTGCGGGCGTCGGGCGTCTCGCGCAAGCCTATGACCCGCAACTGTGAGAGTGAGGGTACGGCTGCCCAGGCCCTGCGGCTTGCCGCCAACAGGTGCGCACCCAGTAGCCCGGCGTACGCCTCATTGAAATCGGGCTTCGGCCAGGCCTTGGCCGACAGCCTGCCGGTGGGGGTGGTGTGGGGCATCTTCTCCGGAAGCACGTGCGGTCCCGGCAGCAGGACGGCGATTGTCCCCGCAGAGCCGCAGGCATCCACCACCTGGACCGGTGATGGGCTGTCCTGGAAGGCTTCGAGGAGAGCCGTGGTGATGGCGGAGCGTTCGCCTCGGCAGAGGGCGTCCCACTCGGCGTTGGCGGCGCTCTGCCGTTCCTGTTGGCCTTGTTGGGCTACGGCGTAGGTGTCGGCTGCTTGCCTCTCCCCGTAGTCGCGCGCCTCCTTGCGGATCTGCCGTCGCCGGCGGCGCTGCCACCAGTGTGCCTCGGTCTTGCGGCGCGCCCACTCCTTCTCCCGGAAGGGCGTCGCGTCGACCGGGGCGGGCTCAGGGACCAGCGGTCGCTGCGCTTCAGCGAACTGTTGGTGTCCGACGGACATGAGCCGAGCCAGTTCCTCCAGCGAGGCAGTCGCCTCGGCCGCACGGACCCCATTACCGACCGTGCCCCGGCTCGCAGAACGCGGGCGAACTCCGGAGGAAGGCCGACGACCTGCTCCCACCGTGCGCCGGCCGCCACTGCCGAGGGCGACGTCGATGATCTTGTTCTCGGCTGCCCCAATTGGGTGCGTGACGACGTACGCGGTTCGGCTCACCTGCTTGATCGGCTGCGGCGTCACCGCGTTCTTGACTGTGCGCACGGGATGCATCGCGCGGCGTACGGACCGAGGCGTCGCCTTGCGTACCGATTTACGGGCAACACGCCGAGCAAAGCCCATATGCCTGCCTCCTTCGGGACCCTGCATCAAGCCTACGGCTGGAGGAGCAATGTGACCCCGTTGTAGCCGTCACGCGGCGGTTCTCGGAAGAGCGCGCGGACGTTACGGAACGTCACTGGACGGAATCGGAACCTTGTGGGTTCCTGTGCGCCAACGTATCCGGAGCCTTAGCTTGGAAAGCTTGGGTTTTCTGGCGGCAGTTGTGGCACTGAACTGGGGCGGGACCGTGTTGGAGGCCTAACCGTATCCGTGGCCAGTCCCCGCTGTTCCCCGTGGTTCCCCGCAGGATCTGGCACGTGAATGGCACGACCCGCTCGCCTCGGAGAACCCTGGGCGGAAGCTGAGTCTTGGAAGTCTGAGCCTCAGCCGACGACAGTCAGCCACGACGGCGGGTGCGTCGGCCCGACCAGGCGCGCGTGTGCTTCGCTCCACCCCCACCGGCTCCAGCCACGTTGCTCGAAGCACGCCACAGGCGTCACAGTCGCCGGTTGTCTCTGAGGTAGGGGACCACCAAAAAACGCGGCTTGTTGAAGATCGCGATCAGGATGATCAGCAGCCAGCAGATCACCTGTCCACCGATGGCCATCGCCGAAATCACCAACCAAGGGTCGGCCGGTTTCTGTGTCTGTGTGACTGCGAGTCCCACGACCGGCGCAGTGACCATGACGGCCATCAAGACGAAGTTGGCCGCAACGACCACGACGCCACGTGTGAGGACCCACCCCGGTGCCCCTCTCACACTGAATGATTGGGCGGCATCGGGAGCGCGCTCAGGATGTCCCCAGAGCCGGACGGCGATCACGACGTATCGGACAGCTAGCGCCACGAAGAGGGCTAGCGCAATGAGGCCCCCGACCACTTGCCATCTCCGCTCATCTGTCCCCCGCACACAGCCGGTCCAGGATAGAACCTCATCTCACCAGTGGGACAGCCATGCGCATGAGCTGTGGCCTCCGGCAGCAACCAACCTGAGACCTCGTACTCCGAAGGGGCCAGCCTGAAAGGGAATCCCTCCTGACCTGGCCCTTCTCTCTGTGCCCCGCAGAATTCGAACCTGCGACACCCGCTTTAGGAGTTCGATCCCCCTTCAGCCTGTTCGCGGCTCGCCTCATGAACTGGTGCCGTACGTGGCTGCTGGGTGCCGCCGCCGTCCGGGGTCGTTGATGTCAGCGTTGGATGTCAGCAGAACAGCTCGGGTATCGGGCAGGGCTCCAACGGCTCCTCCGGACGGTCGGCCCAGCGCCACCAGACATGCCGACCGGTACACTTCCACACCGCCCGGCAGGCCCGCCGACCATCGTCCTCCCGATCGACAAGAACGAAACCGCCGAACTTTATGGGCTGGCTGCACTCGGGACAGTCCGTGGCGTCGGTCATGCAGCGCACCCTAACGGAGCGACCGCTTCGTCCCGAAGCAACTTGGATGGGGGCGCTACCTTGGGTTGGCGGAGCTCTTACCTGCGTTGATGGTCCGCAGACGTTCGCGCCCGTCCGCCGTTGTACGTCGGCGTTGTCACGCAGTTAGACACGCAGGTGGTGTTCTGTGTGGTTCGCAAATCACTTCTCGCGATACCTGATCGCACCCTTCTTCAGTTCACTTTGGCCACGCTTCGTCCAGTCACCCTGATGGAGGTACAAGTAGCAACGGGCCGTGCCCTTCAGCGTCCATAACACGCATAGAAGCCTATTGGATCGTCCTTACAGTCAAGTTCCTTCAAAGTTCGCCGTCACAATTTTGCTAGTCGCTTCAAAAGCGTTCGATATTGGGTGATAAATTCATCTGGTTCGCGAGGATCGCTTCCATAGAAATAGGCGGAGTCGACACCGTGTTCGTCGTCTAGTTGAAGCTCTTTACGTAGGTGCTTCAGGAGGGTTGCGTCTACTTCGTGGCCGTCGCTGCGGTACCCGACTGTGGCGCCGTAGGTTCTCACTTTTGAAAGACCGAACAAGCCTTTCGCTTGAACCGTACGTTGTACCTTGATCCTGTTCCCAGGCATTGGAGAGCCGATCTGACAGTCAAATCGTGAAAGGATTCGGCGGAGCTCGCGCCATTTCAACAGGCGGTCTCCATGCTGTATTTGCCGACTATTTTTCAGGATCCATCGAGCAATTTCTTGAACTTCTCGATCGGCGACCGAACTCCATCCAGTTGGCACGAGACGGTGTTGAGCTACCTTCAAAACCAACTTGAACAAGTCGCTCTCTGTGCAAGTGAGAAGCACATTATTCCGATCCAGGAAGGCCAAGGCTGAGACGAGAGCGGTACGCTTGTTTCCATTATGGAACGGGTGGTTGTGGATAATTGAGTGCAGCAACGCCGCACCAGCCAGTTCGACGGTCGAGTATTTACGCTCACCACCCAGAGAGGTGCCAGGGCGAAACGCAGCAGATTCCAGAAGGTTATTGTCTCGCACGCCGGGTGGATCAATTGGATCCTTAGAAACTCTGAAATCCTCTACAAGAGCGTCGTGGATGCTGCGAATGTCTGCAGACGAAAGCAAATCGGCCTCGCGCTCTCGACCGACGGTCTGCCAGATAAATTCTGGTTCGTCTGACTGCCCGCTTGAGGTAGGAATAGGAGAAGTAATGACCGGGGAGAAAACCCCCGATCTTCTTAGCTTTTTGAGGGCACCCTTAGGTAGCATGCGCGCATCTGGCGATACAGAAATTCCATATGTCAGTAGACGCTCCCGCGCTTCTTGCTCTGTCACCCCCCAGGCCTGTACCCAGTATGCTAGACACTGCATCTTCTTAGCTGTGACTACCCCCAGTGTTGAGCAAACACCGGACATATCGCGCACAGGTATCGTGTCGTCAATGTCTTCTAGCGACTCATAACCCGCGTCCCACAGGGTTACAAGTGCGAGATCGTAGTCAAGGCCAGCTTCGTCGGCCAGTTCTCTAATGGTCTTCACCTTGGACAACAACGACTCCCCATGTTTCGACCTTCAAGGTCATATTACGACTGAGCGGCCCTCTGTGCGAGGCTTGTTGAAATTGATCATTGGCATGCCTAATCAAGTTGGGCCTGGTGCGAGCCGAGCCATAACGCCCAATCCTCCACGGGCGAGAGCGAAATAGGGCAAAAAGGTAGATGTCAGCATCGGTTTATTCCAGCCTGAGTGTATGAACATTGCAGACGCCTGGGTCGCTGACCTGGGCATTTATCGTGAAGCGGGGATGAGAATCGAATTCTCACTCTCAGCTTGGGGAGCTCGGGTCTTCTGCCGCAGGCTGCACCTGGGGCAGAAGGGTGCCGGCGCCTGGACGGATCGCCGATCGATTCCCCGTTGCTCCCCGTGGTTTCCCGCACCCCTGGCATGACCTCTTCGTCCCCGAACTGCTGGCTGTATTGGTGGGCTGCTGCTCTGGTCACTCACTCAGTAAGGCTTTGATATGTCAGCGACCGAAAAAGAGCTCAGCCGCTTCAGATCTTCGATCGATATCCGAAGGGACTCCGTAGACTTTCCTGTTCCGCACCAAACCTTATGCTTTCCGAGCAATCGATGATCCAATATCACGGGAACGTATTTCGGCATACCAAATGGCGGTACGCTGCCGACAGTGAATCCTGTTAGCTCCTCCACCTGTGATTGCGTTGCCGCAGTAACGCAACGCCTAGGTTTTCCGAGGTAACGAGCAACCCTCCCGAAGTCCAACTTGCGGTCAGCGGGAATTCCGAAGAGAAAGAGCTGTGGATGAAGGTTGTCACGTTTAGGATCGCCGGAAGTTGCCACAAGGATGGACTTAATCAGTTCCCCTCTATCAGCCTGTATGACTTGTTCAACCTCTTCCATGTTTTTAACCGGTCCGTGATGACGAACGTCAAGGGTAACGTTATGGCGCTTAAGTAGCTTGACTACCCACTCGTATCCGCTCACCTCAGGCTTGTACTGAGGTCGCCCCTCGCGGCGCCCGACAGCGACGATATAGGGCCCGGCAGCTATGTCCAGATTTCCCGCCAACAGGTGATCTACATTCGTGCAGAGTTTACGCGCCACCGAATCAGAGAATAGCTCTTGAGGGAACAAGGCTGACAGCGTCGGAAAGGTGGTTAGGCTCAGAAGCCTGAAATTTCCTTCTACCTTCCGCTTGATTTCTCGTGGCGAATAAGAGCGTGCTGAGATGGTGTATTCTACGCCGCCAAAGTCAACTCGTAGGGCGTCCTCTCCTTCCACTGCTCTCGCCGCTAGAGCTGGGCGCCATTGCAGGTTGAGGCCGTTTACCAGGGCAGCCGAATTATAGAACGAGAAAATAGCAATGCCTTGAGGCTTTAGCGCTCGCTTCACGACACGGAGAAATCCTTCCACGCTTTGTACGAAGCTTCCCATTCCGAATGCCGAGTTGACAAGAGATGCACATCCTGCAGGGAGATCGAGCGGATTCACCTCGACATCCTGAACCTCAAAAAGAGCATTGCCGATTGCTCTCGAAATCTTCTTCTGTGTGGCCACTTCAATCATTTTAGGGGAGAAGTCGTAGGCGTAGACCTGGTCGAAGCGCCGAGCCAGAACAAATGTGTCGCGCCCTGTTCCGCATCCCAAATCTATGGCCAGATCATGATCGGGTGCTTCATGAGACCACTGTTCGAGGACTTGGATTTCATAATCCATATAGCTGCCGGTGGCAAAATTACTCTCTGCATAAAGGTCGTCATATCGATCGGCAACCGCTTCAGACAGTTTTAGGTGCTCGGTACGTCCAATTTCCCAGTCCATGCCTTTCCCCTCCTGAGTGGTGGCCGCAGATAGATTGCCCGTAGCAACTTGCCGTTAATTGTCATCCCGCTCCGGTATTTCTATTGCCGTCAGTCGTACCCCTGCCTTCACGCCGAACTCACTCAACCGGCGAGGATCGAAGGGTGTGCCCATATGTTCACGGGCCCACAAGGCCCCCATATCCTGCAACTGTTTTCCGTTCGCGTCTTTCAGAATCCATCTCTCGCCGTAGGTAAATGGCCTAACGTGTGGACTTACCTGCACGTAGAGCTGATTCAAGAAGGTCGAGACCTCGGTCTCCTCGTCTACGGGAAGAAGTACAGTTGCCACATCTTCCTCGGGTGCTATTTGGGAGATGTCCACGGTGATACTGGACTGTGCCACCTTATCCTCGGTGAGCTTTACGGCACGTTCCACGACATTTTCCAGTTCGCTATGGCGCACAGGACTTTCCTGCGACCACGCCAGACGCGCACCGGCTTCAGCACTTATCCGCGTGGCTTGGGACAAGGTTGTCTGGCTGTACGCGGAATATTTGTGCATGGCGTCTGCTAGATCGTTCAAGGTGGCGTACTGTGTGTAGGATTCCGGAGGTACAAGAATTAGTGGGTTACTTTTGAGGATGTGAAAAAAACCAAGAGCGATCGCCGTAATGAACAGAACGGCAAATGTGGAAAAGAGGCCTTGAATCCAGCCACTGGTTTTGATGGCTGCTGTGGTGACGAGTACTTCACCCAGACCAATTAGGAGGGCTATTACACCAGCTGGCCCGCGTCCTACCAGTGCAAGTTTGCCTGATTCGCCCGCCATGTTGGAACGCCTCCATAAATCCGGTTGCGTTTACCTCTATGCTAGGCGGTGAACCCTGAGGTCGCACGCGGAGAGATGTCAGGAAAAGTTGAGGGGTTAACTTCCTCTGTGCGTTACGTGGCAGCGTCGCCGAAAATGGAACAATTATGAGAACGAGGTCGCATCATGGAGTGCCGAGGTCGGCGGAGCGGCTTTGGGGTGGCGCTGCTTTGGCGGGAGTGATCATGGCCCCGTAAGCTTCCGGCGCGTCGGGCAGTCTGTGGACCTGCCCGGTAAAGCACGACGTTGGGGCCATGATCTTCGAGGCTCGCGCCAAAGTGGCTCCGTAAAGCCGTGGAGCCGACCGTCCCAGCCACGACGTACCGCTTCTCTGGCATCAGGCGGCCGCATGTTTTGCGCGCGGCACGGGCGCCGGCCGGGCTGGAGCGGGGCGGAGACAGGAGCGCAGGCCCGGTCGGGGGCCGGGCCGCGCGCGGGGAGCGGAGCGAGCCGCCTTGATCACGTGAAGAAAGTCTGAGCCAACTCGGGTGGCTACAGCCTGAACGACAGCTCCAACTCGTCGCCCGGCAGGTGGAACTCCTCCAGGCTCAAGGGCTTGTCCGCCTCCGCGAGCGTTACGCGGATGATGTGCAGGAGCGGCACGCCGTCGGCGAGTCGGAGGGCCTGGGCCTGGTCCGGTAGGGGCATGCGGGTGCGCACGTACTCCGTGAAGTGGAGTTTGTGACCCAGGTCGGCGAGTGCGCTGTAGAGCTCCGGTGCTGGCGGCGGTGCCGCCTCCTCGTACTTGGTGTCGATCAGGACGGAGAACGGTACGTACGTCCGGTGGAGTTGGCGGAGGCGGCCGTGGTCTGCCGTCTGTAGGGCGTCGTACGTGAACATCGGCTCGCCGGGTGGGATGCGGAGTAGGTCCGCCAGGGCCAGCGGGGCGTCGGTGCGGGTGGCTACGGGTGGTTCGGCGTCGGTCCAGCGGATGCCGTCGGCTTCGATGTAGCGGCCGTCGGGGGCTCGGCGTACGCCGCGTGGGCGCGTGTGGCTGGGGCGGCTGTGGGGAGAGCGGGCGAAGGTGCCGCGGCCCATGATGGCCTCGACGAGACCGGATGCCCGTAGCTCGGACAGGCCTTGACGGACTGTGGGGCGCGTCACGCCGAACTGCTTGGCCAACGCCTCCTCGGACGGGAGCGGTTGGCCGGCCGGGAAGGTGCCGTCCAGGATGCCATCGCGCAGGTAGTCGGCGATCTGCCGGTACTTCGGCTGCGTGTTCTTCGGCGGCATGCGGGCCCTCCGTGGCCGTGGCTTCTGCGGCTGTTTCTCGTCGTAGACAGGGTGCCCACGATCGTGGACAGCTTCGCGTACGGCTGGGTCGGTTGACAACCCGTACTACGGGTTGCACTCTTGTCTGCGTCACCCGTACTACGGGTGGTCTAGCAACCCGGAGGATCGGCCTTCGGGTGCCAGAGAAGAGGAGATCCAAGAAGTGGCAAGCCTTCCGATTGACACCGCGAAGTACACGGGGATCATCTGCGCCGTTCCCCCGGCTCCGCGGGTCGCCAACCGAGAGACCGGTCAGCTCCGTGTTGACCGCGAGACCGGCAAGACCATGTATCAGGTCGGGCTCTGCCTGATGGCCGGGGCGTCGGCGGACGTCGTGAACGTGAGCGTGGCCGGTGAGCCGAGTGGGGTGCAGCTCGGCATGCCGGTGGCTGTGAGGGACCTGGTCGCCACGCCGTGGGAGAACGAGGGGCGGCACGGGATCGCGTTCCGCGCGGCGGAGATCCGGCCCCTGAACGCTCCCGCGCCGACGGGTAAGGGGGCCGCGCAGTGATGAGTCTGGCCTCCTCCACCGCTTCGGCCGGTTCGTCCGGGCCGAGTTGGGTTCTGGTGGTGGCCGCAGTGCTGGTGTCGGGCCTGCTTCTCGCGGGCCCGGCCCTGCGCCGCCGCTATCCCGTCGCCTGGTGGCTGTTACTCGGCTTCCCGGTCGCGGCCTTCCGGGTCATGCAGACCTGGCGGCCCCTGATGGCCGGATGTGGGCTCGCCGTGAGTCGGCGGCCGGCACTGACTGTGGTGTCTGGGCTCGTCGGCAATGGGGCGCCTCCGCCTCAGCCGCGGGTGCCGCGTCGCGGGTTCATACGCCCGACCTCCGGCGGGTTCGTGCTCCTCGTACGGCTGTTACCCGGCCAGGTGCCCGAGGACTTCGTCAAGGCTGCGCCTGCCATGGCGGAGGACTGGCAGGTTCACGCAGTGCGGGTGACCTCCTGGAAGCCGGGCGTCGTACGGATCGTCGCTTCGGCGGCTGACCCGTTGGCCGCGCCTCGGGTGCCGAAGCAGCGGGGCCCTGGTCATCTGCTCCGGGTGACCGTGGGTGCGTTGGAGACCGGGGCCGCGTGGGTGCTCGACCTGCGGCGCGTGCCGCACTGGCTGATCGTGGGTGCCACCCGGTCCGGCAAGTCGACGCTGATCAACGCTCTCGTCGCGGGGCTGGCTCCGCAACCCGTCGCCCTCGTCGGTATCGACTGCAAGGGCGGCATGGAGCTGTCCCTCTACGAACCGCGGTTGTCCGCCCTCGCGACCAACCGTGAACAGGCGGTCCGGCTGCTGGCCGCGCTCGTAGACCTGACCCTCGACCGCATGACCGTCTGCCGGATGGCTCGAGTCCGCAACATCTGGGGTCTGCCGGACAAGGAACGTCCCGTCCCCGTCGTCGTGATCGTCGATGAGCTGGCGGAACTGTTCCTCGTCGCGAACCGGAACGAGAAGGACGAAGCTCAGGCGGCCGGTACGGCGCTGATCCGGCTGGCCCAACTCGGCGCAGCGCTTGGGGTGTTCCTCGTTGTCGCCGGCCAACGCGTCGGCTCCGACCTGGGGCCCGGCGTCACCGCACTGCGGGCACAGCTCGGCGGCCGGGTCTGCCATCGCGTGGCCGACCCCGGTACGGCCGAAATGGCGCTCGGGGATCTGAATCCCGATGCCCTGAAGGCGGCGCAGGCCATCACCCCGGAACAGGCCGGTACGGCTGTTCTCGCATCCGGTGACGGGTGGGAGCGGGCCCGTTCGCACCTGATCACGGAGGCAGAGGCGGAAGCCGTCGCCGCCGAGTACGCGCACCTGACTCCCGTCCTGTCCGAACTGCACGTCGAAGCGCCGTGAAAGGGGCCTGCCGTGCTCGTGTCCATGTCCGCCGTTCTGCTGCTCGGCCTGCTGATCTGGTTCCTTCTCCGCATCCGGTACCTGCGGTGGATCGACGCGCTGCTCTGCGGAGCCTTCGGCTTCCTGCTCTCCAAGACCGTGGCCGCGCCGTTCGCTCAGGCCTTCCTCGACGGCGTGAACGGCTTCCTCGGCCAACTCCGCTTCTGAAACGACCCGTTGACCTGAGAGGGGTACATCCCGTGTCCGACTACGTCATCCGCTCCGGTGACCGTGCCGCGTTCCTGGCCGATCTCCGGGAGCGGGTCGACTTCCTGACAGCCAACCCCGCGGTCGTCGTACCGCGCCATGCATCGGTCGTCCTGCTGGTCGACGCATCCGACTCCACCGGTCGGCGAGAGGGAGTGGCGTGCGTCGCTGCTCCGCTCGGCGTGCCGGCGGAGGACCTTGGCCAGGGCCACTTCAGCGCTCGCCGCGAGTTCGGACCGATCGCGTACGTCGTCGTCGCGATCCCGCCCGAGGAGCGGCAGTGATCGCCCGTACGAAGGGCTCCCGACGGGGCGCGAAGTCGCCAAACCCGACCCCGTCAGGAACCCACTCCATCCGCCACATGAGCAGTGAAAGGAGCACTCACACTTTGACCAGCGCGCTTCATTCGCGCAAATCCCCGCTGCCCGACTGCGAACTCAGGCAGCGCGAGTCGGAGGTCTCGACCTGCGCCGGACGGGAACAGGTCGTCCTCGTCGGGCTCGACGACACCGAGCAACGCCTGTGTCCTGCGCACGCGGCGGCGCTCTGGCTCACGGATCCGACGTTCCGCTTCAGCGCCAAGACTCGGCCCGAGGGCATCTCGGCTGTGATGGCGCATGCGTTCGGCGGTGGGGGTGGTCGCCGATGACCATGACCCTTACGACCAACGCTGCTGCCCTGGTCGCCAGGGCAGCAGAAGCGGACTTCGCGGCCTGGAGGCGGAACATCGTCCGCCTCGGCGGCTGCACCAACCCGATTCATCTGGTCGGCGCGGCGACCGTCTACGACACGACCACGGGTGCGGCCCTGCTCTCGTACGGGTCGGACGTCTACGGCGGTCGCCTGCTCGTCGCCTGCGGCAACCGGCGCGCGACGGTCTGCCCGGCCTGCTCGGCCCTGTATCGGGCGGACACGTACCAACTCGTCCGGGCCGGGCTCGTCGGCGGCAAGAACGTCACGGAGGCGGTGAGTGGCTATCCGCGCGTGTTCGTTACACTCACCGCTCCCAGCTTCGGCCCGGTTCACACGCGGCGGGAACACGGTGGGCGCGTTCGGGCCTGTCGTCCTCGCCGGGCGGGGGAGATGTGCTCCCATGGCCGACAGATCCGATGCCTTGAGCGTCACTCGGCGGACGATCTCCGTCTTGGCGAGCCGATCTGTCCTCGTTGCTACGACTATGCGGGCGCTGTCCTCTGGCACGCGTTCGCCGGTCGGCTCTGGCATCGGTTCGGGCTCGAGCTGCGGCGAGAGGTTGCACGGCGTGCCGGGCTGTCGCGGACGGAGTTTGGGGAAGTCGCTCGGCTCTCGTACGCCAAGGTCGCCGAGTACCAGCGGCGCGGGCTGGTCCACTTCCATGGCGTGATCCGCCTCGACGGACCGGACGGCCCCGACTCGGCTCCGCCGGGCTGGGTGACCGCGCCGCTGCTTATCGACGCTGTTCGGGAGGTGGCCGGTCGGGTACGGCTGGCCGCTCCGGGAGCTGACGTCGTCGGTCCGCGGGAGCTACGCTTCGGTACGCAGGTCGACGTACGGCCGGTCACCTCGTACGGGCGCAATTCGGGGGAGCGGCCTGCCTCCGCGGCGGCCGTTGCGGGCTACATCGCCAAGTACGCCACAAAGGGAGCCGAGTCCGCTGGCGCGGTGGACGGTCGGATCTACCGCGCGCGGGACATGGTCATGTTGCCGGTGCGTGCACACGTGCTGCGCATGATCGGTACGTGCTGGTGGCTCGGCGGTCTGCCAGAGTTCGAGCCTCTCGGGCTGCGCCGGTGGGCTCACATGCTCGGGTACGGCGGGCACTTCTCCACCAAGTCACGCCGCTACTCGACGACCCTGACCGCGCTCCGACAGGCGCGTGCCGATCACCGTGCGGAGCAGCAACAGGCTGCCCTCGGCCTGGTCGACGGCCCGACTGTCACGGTCGGCCAGTGGCGTTACGCCGGACGCGGCTACTCGCCGGCCGCAGCGCTCCTGGCCGCTTCCGTGCGGGAGGGCGGTGGTCTCCATGGCGCGTGACAGCCGCGCGAAGGCGGCCGAACTGCTCACTGTCCGCCAGGTGCTCGATGAACTGGGCGGCATCTCGCGGCGCACCTTCTACCGCTGGCGGGAACTGCGGCTCGCTCCGTCCTGCATACGGCTCCCCAACGGGGAGCTCCGGGTTCGGCGGGACGTGCTCAACGACTGGTTGGAGGAGCGGGCGGAGGGGGCTGCGTCGTGAAGTCGTACAAGGTCTCCGTTTGGAAGATCTCGGTCAACAAGACGACCAAGAAACCGACGTACCTCGTGCGCTGGGTGGTCGATGGACAGCCGTTCAGCGAGTCGCACAAGACTATGGCGCTTGCTGACCGCTTCCGAGCCAAGCTGGTGCGGGCGCTCGACAAGGGCGAGCCGTTCGACACGGTCACCGGTCTGCCCGACTCGCTGCGCGGGGGCAAGGCTGCCTTGTCGTTCCTCGACTTGTCGGTGAAGTACCTGGACGCGCGTTGGTCGGAGGCGTCGGCCAAGCAACGGGACAGCATGACCGATGCACTGGCGACGGTCATTCCCGTCGTGGTTAAACCGGCACGAGGGCGGCCTGCTCCGGAGGTGCTTCGGAAGGCGTTGCGCTCGTACGTTCTGCCGGTTCCGCGACAGGAGCGGGAGCGGCCCGAGGAGATCGCGGCGGCGGTGCGGTGGATCGAGAAGGCGTCGCTGCCGGTGGGGGAGCTTCAGGAGATCGCCCGGGTACATGAGCTGATCGATGCGCTCGGTCGCAAGCTGGACGGCAAACCGGCTGCGACTCAGACGTACCGACGGCGGCGCGCGGTCGTCTTCAACGCCCTTGAGTACGCAGTGGAGTTGGAGCACCTTCCGTCGAATCCGCTGTCGCGGGTTCGTCGCAAGCGTGGGAAGCGGGCGGTGCAGGAAGTTGACCGTCGGGTGGTGGTCAATCCTCGGCAGGCTCGGGAGCTGCTGATTGCGCTCACGTACGTGGGCGGCTACGACCGGGCGAGCGGCCGGCGGCTGCGGGCGTTCTTCGGGTGCCTGTATTACGCGGCCATGCGACCGGGGGAGGCCCTGGGGCTGCGGCGTTCCGACTGCACGCTTCCGGCATCGGGGTGGGGCCGCATCGAGTTGGCGGAGACCCGTCCCACGGCGGGGAAAGCCTGGACGGACTCGGGCGAGGCTCATGACCGGCGCGGCCTGAAACAGCGGGCCCATGGCGAGGTACGCATCGTGCCGATACCGCCTCCGCTGGTGCGGCTGCTCCGTGAGCATCTGAAGGAGTTCGGTACGGCGAAGGATGGCCGGCTGTTCTCCAGCGAGCGGGGCAACGTGATCGCGGCCTCCTCGTACTCCCGAGCGTGGAAGCAGGCTCGGGAGCTGGCGCTAGTGCCTGACCAGGTCTCCTCGGTCCTGGCCTTCCGACCTTACGACCTACGCCACGCGGGCGTGTCCCAGTGGCTCAACTCCGGTGTCCCGGCCCCGGAGGTCGCCGCCCGCGCGGGCCACTCGGTCGACGTCCTTCTGAAGATCTACGCCAAGTGCATCGACGGCCAGGAGAAGGAGATGAACGACCGGATCATGGAGGGTCTGGGGGAGGGGGACGACTTGACGGACTGACATCGGTCAATGACTGACAAATAGAGCCCCGGCTGCCTCTGGTCCGGGGCTCTGGTCTGCCCACTTGCGTGCACGCAAGTGGGCGTGATCACCGACTGGTTAAGCTCCCGGCCATGGCGAATGATCTCGGCTTCACCTGCTCATGCTGCGGGGAGTACCACGCAGAGCTTCCGATGGGCTACTCGACCATGGCTCCAGATGTTTGGGACGAGAGCTACGCGGATGATCCCGACAGCATGCTCTCCGCCGACCAGTGCATCATCAAAGGCCAGCATTACTTCATCAAGGGCATGATCGAGATACCGGTGATCGGCAGGAAAGACTCTTTCGCCTGGGGCGTCTGGGTCTCCTTGAGCCGAGACAACTTCGCCCGAGCCCTTGAGGTGTGGAACACCTCCGGTCGCGAGGCTGAGAAGCCCTACTTCGGCTGGCTGACCACCAAGCTGGGTCTGTACTCGCCCAGCACACTCAACCTGAAGACGAATGCTCACACTCGTCCGGTCGGCCAGCGCCCCTATATCGAGTTGGAACCCACTGACCATCCGCTCGCCGTCGAACAGCGGACCGGTATCACCCAGGACCACGTGCGCCAGATCGCGGAGGCCATCCTCCATCCCAAGGCCGACAACGTCTGATCCGATCGACATGACCGACGAATCAGGACCCGGGCTTGTCTCTGGTCCCGGGCTCTGGTCGGTCCACAGACAGTCCACACGGCTACGCGCAGAGGTCCGCGAAATGCCTCCTGACCTGCCGCGAAGCCCCTCAAGATCAACACGCTATTACAACGTGATCACTGGCAAACGGCTGCTTTCGGCGGCATCCGCCTGCACATACGCGAAGACCCCGGCCTCAGCGTTTCCGCTGGTGACGGGGTCTTTGGGCACCTCACGATGGGTGCCCCCGGCAGGATTCGAACCTGCGCACACGGCTCCGGAGGCCGTTGCTCTATCCCCTGAGCTACGGGGGCGTGTCGGGCGCCTTGCTTGGCGGCGACGGGTAGAACCCTACCAGCTCCTTCGGGGTGTTCATGAACGGGTTTCTTGGCGCAGCGACGGGTGGCGGCCCGTGCTGTCGGGGCAGCTGGGGGCAGACGCCAGGCCTACCGCGCAGCAAGCTCCTGCGTCCGTCGCCCGAGTCCATGCCCGCTGCGTACAAGCAGTGCCCGCCGGACCCCGCGTCGGCTGGGGACGGCGGCGCCGGCGTCTGTCAGTCCCGGCCCACGCCTGCTCCGTGCAGCACCTGGCGTCCCCACGCCCAGCCCGGCGTCGTATACGGACACCCCCATCCCCCGCACAGGTTGGAAGTGAGGAAAAGCCGGACGCGGTGGCTAATGTCGACCTACTCTCGAGTTGTGCCAGGCGCTTCGGGTCGGGTGCTTGTTGTGGACGACAACAAGGTCATCCGGCAGCTGATCAGGGTCAATCTTGAGCTGGAGGGGCTCGAGGTCGTGACCGCGGCCGACGGTGCCGAGTGTCTGGATCTCGTTCATCAGGTTCGGCCCGATGCGGTGACCCTTGATGTCGTCATGCCCCGGCTGGACGGGCTGCGGACCGCCGCCCGGCTGCGTTCCGATCCGCGTACCCGTGATCTTCCCCTCGCCATCATCAGCGCCTGCACCCCGTACGAGGTGGAGACCGGGCTCGATGTCGGTGTGGACGCCTTTCTCGCCAAGCCTTTCGAGCCCGCCGAACTCGTCCGTCTCGTACAGGAGTTGATCGAGCGGAGGCGGATCGCGCGCGGTGAGGGGGGAACGGGAGGAGAGGGACGGGACGTAGGGGGCGTAGGGCTGCCGGAAGCGCTGGGGATCGGTGACGCCGAGCGGGCTGACGTCTGAGCGACGAGCTTCCAGTCGTAGCCGTAGCTACAGCAGGTGCGGCGCCCCGGATCCCCGCCCCCGCCCGTCCCACATCCCGGAACCTCCCCAAACCTGCTCGCATACCCACCCCCCTCCTCCCCTACGCTTGTCCCGTGACCCCCGTCGAGCTCTCACGTACCGTGCTGTGCGCGGTGCGTCGTGCTGTCGACGAGGGGGAGCTGAGGGTCGCCGTGCCGGCACGGGCCGTGGTCGGGCCGCCGGGGCCCGGTGGCTGTGGGGATTACGCGACCAACATCGCGTTGCAGCTCGCCCGGCCGGCCGGGCAGCCGCCCCTCCGTGTCGCCGAGATCCTCCGGCAGCATCTGGCCGGCACCGTCGGAGTCGCCGACGTCACCGTGACGGGGCCCGGGTTTATCAACATCAGTCTCGGAGACGCCGTCACCGTCGGGCTCGTGCGCGGGATTCTGCGTGAGGGGTCGGCTTACGGGCACAGTGACGCCCTAGCCGGTCAGATCGTGGAGTTGCGTATCCCGTACGAGGTCCGCGCCGAGGTCGTCGCCGACGCGCTCGCCCGCATCATCGCCTCGCAGGGCGGACGCGCCGAGGTCGCACACGGGGGAACCGTCAACCTCCGGCCCGTACCGGCGCCCGAGGACCCTGCCCCGCTCGGTCCCGACGCCGCGCGCTGGGCCCTGCTCCATCCCGCCCCGCACGACCGGCCCCGCATCCCCGCCGATCACCTGGTCCAGCGCGAGAGCAACCCTCTCTTCCGGGTCCGTTACGCCCACGCCCGCACCCGGGCCCTGACGCGTAACGCCGCCGCCCTCGGCTTCACCGCCGAGCCCGGGGACGTACGCCAGGCCTCCACCCCTGGCCCCACCCCCCTCCTCACCGCCCTCGCCGATCACCCCCGCGTCCTCGCCGCCGCGGCCGCGCATCGTGCGCCCGATCGGCTTGCCCGGCATCTCGTCATCGTCGCCGACGCCGTGCTTCCGCTGCTTCCGAGCGTGCTGCCGCTCGGGGAGGAGAAACCCTCGGCCGCCCACCGTGCCCGGCTCGCGCTCGCCGAAGCCGCCGGGGCGGTGCTGGCCGGTGGCCTGTCCCTGCTCGGCATCGACGCACCCCAACACCTCTGAGAGACGACAGAAGATGAGCCGTTCCGCACACCCCGCCGGGCCCCGTCACGCCGACGTGCTCCCCGAGGGGCACTACTCCGCCCCTCCGACCGACCTCAACAGCCTCGACTCCAAGGTGTGGGCGCAGACCGTTCGCCGGGACGCCGACGGGGTCGTCACCGTCGGCGGGATCGACGTCAAGCAGATCGCCGAGGAGTTCGGGACTCCCGCCTACGTCCTCGACGAGGCCGACTTCCGGGCCCGGGCGCGGGCCTGGCGCACCGCCTTCGGGCACGACGCCGACGTCTTCTACGCCGGCAAGGCGTTCCTGTCGCGGGCCGTGGTGCGGTGGTTGCACGAGGAGGGGCTGAATCTGGACGTGTGCTCGGGGGGTGAGCTCGCCACCGCGCTGTCCGCCGGGATGCCCGCCGACCGCATCGCCTTCCACGGCAACAACAAGTCGACCGAGGAGATCCGCAGGGCCGTCACCGCCGGGGTCGGACGGATCGTGCTCGACTCCTTCCAGGAGATCGTGCGGGTCGCGCACATCGCGCAGGAGCTGGGCAAGCGGCAGCGGGTGCAGATCCGGATCACGGTGGGGGTGGAGGCGCACACCCATGAGTTCATCGCCACCGCGCACGAGGATCAGAAGTTCGGGATTCCGCTTGCGGGTGGGCAGGCGGCGGAAGCCGTGCGGAGGGCCCTGCAGCTCGACGGGCTCGAGCTGATCGGGATTCACAGCCACATCGGGTCGCAGATCTTCGACATGTCCGGGTTCGAGGTCGCCGCCCATCGGGTGGTCGGGCTGCTGAGGGACGTCCGGGACGAGCACGGCGTCGAGCTGCCCGAGATCGACCTGGGGGGCGGGCTCGGGATCGCGTACACGAGTGACGACGACCCCCGTGAGCCGCACGAGATCGCCAAGGCGCTCACCGAGATCGTCAGCCGGGAGTGCGAGGCCGCGAAGCTGCGCACACCGCGGATCTCCGTCGAGCCGGGGCGGGCCATCGTCGGGCCGACCGCCTTCACGCTGTACGAGGTCGGCACCATCAAGCCCCTCGACGGGCTGCGGACGTACGTCTCCGTCGACGGGGGGATGTCGGACAACATCCGCACCGCGCTCTACGACGCCGAGTACAGCGTCGCTCTCGTCTCCCGGGCCTCCGACGCCGAGCCCGTGCTCGCCCGGGTCGTCGGCAAGCACTGCGAGAGCGGGGACATCGTGGTCAAGGACGCGTTCCTGCCCGGTGACCTGGCACCGGGTGACCTCATCGCCGTACCGGCGACCGGGGCGTACTGCCGGTCCATGGCCAGCAACTACAACCATGTGCCGCGGCCGCCGGTCGTCGCGGTCAAGGACGGCGAGGTTCGGGTGATCGTGCGGCGGGAGACGGAGGAGGATCTGCTGCGGCTCGACGTCGGGTAGTCCTGGATCTGACAGTGATGGATTCCGATAGTCCGGAATTCGAGACTCCGGGGCGAAAGATCTGCGGTCCCGCGGCCCCGTACAAATGAAAACAATGTCTCACGATCCGGACCGGGGATAGAAAGTCCGGTCCGGTGAGTGAGACTGGTCCAACCGTAGACGGTATGAGGAAACGAGGTCGGATGATGCGTACGCGTCCGCTGAAGGTGGCGCTGCTGGGCTGTGGGGTCGTCGGCTCAGAGGTGGCGCGCATCATGACGACGCACGCGGCCGACCTCGCCGCCCGCATCGGGGCTCCGGTGGAGCTCTCCGGGGTCGCGGTACGGCGGCCGGGCAAGGTGCGCGACGGCGTCGACCCGAAACTCGTCACCACGGATGCCACCGCCCTCGTCAAACGCGGCGACATTGATGTCGTCGTCGAGGTGATCGGGGGGATCGAGCCCGCTCGGTCGCTGATCACCACCGCCTTCGAGCACGGGGCCTCGGTCGTCTCCGCCAACAAGGCGCTGCTCGCCCAGGACGGGGCCGCCCTGCACGCCGCCGCCGAGGAGCACGGCCGGGATCTGTACTACGAGGCCGCCGTCGCCGGCGCGATCCCGTTGATCCGTCCGCTGCGCGAGTCGCTCGCCGGGGACAAGGTCAACCGGGTGCTCGGGATCGTCAACGGCACCACCAACTTCATCCTCGACAAGATGGACTCGACGGGCGCCGGCTACCAGGAGGCCCTCGACGAGGCCACCGCCCTGGGGTACGCGGAGGCCGACCCCACCGCCGACGTCGAGGGCTTCGACGCCGCCGCCAAGGCCGCCATCCTCGCCGGGATCGCCTTCCACTCGCGCGTACGGCTCGACGACGTCTACCGCGAGGGCATGACCGAGGTCACCTCCGCCGACTTCCGCTCGGCGAAGGAGATGGGCTGCACCATCAAGCTGCTCGCCATCTGTGAGCGGGCCGAGGACGGCCGGTCGGTCACCGCGCGTGTGCACCCCGCCATGATTCCGCTGACCCATCCGCTCGCCTCCGTGCGCGGCGCGTACAACGCGGTCTTCGTGGAGTCGGACGCCAGCGGTCAGCTCATGTTCTACGGCCCCGGCGCGGGCGGTGCTCCCACCGCGTCCGCCGTGCTCGGCGACCTCGTCGCCGTGTGCCGCAACCGGCTCAGCGGGGCGACGGGGCCCGGCGAGTCGTCGTACGCCGCACTGCCGGTGTCGGGGATGGGCGAGGTCGTCACTCGCTACCACATCAGCCTCGACGTCGCGGACAAACCGGGTGTTCTCGCCCAGGTCGCCACCGTGTTCGCCGAACACGGCGTTTCGATCGATACCGTGCGGCAGCAAGGACGGCAGGACGGGGACGGCGACGCCTCGCTCGTCGTCGTCACCCACCGCGCGTCCGACGCCTCCCTGTCCGGGACCGTCGAGGCGCTGCGCAAGCTCGACACCGTGCGGGGTGTCGCCAGCATCATGCGGGTTGAAGGAGAGTAACCAGCAATGACCCACCAATGGCGCGGAATCATCGAGGAGTACCGGGACCGGCTGCCCGTCTCCGCCACCACGCCGGTCGTGACGCTCCGTGAGGGCGGCACGCCCCTCGTGCCCGCGCAGGTGCTCTCCGAGCGCACGGGCTGCGAGGTCCACCTGAAGGTGGAGGGCGCGAACCCCACCGGGTCCTTCAAGGACCGCGGCATGACCATGGCCATCACGCGGGCCAAGGAGGAGGGCGCGCAGGCAGTCATCTGTGCCTCCACGGGCAACACGTCCGCCTCCGCGGCCGCCTACGCCGTGCGCGCGGGCATGGTTTCGGCCGTTCTCGTGCCGCGGGGCAAGATCGCCCTCGGCAAGATGGGGCAGGCGCTGGTGCACGGCGCCAAGATCCTCCAGGTCGACGGCAACTTCGACGACTGCCTGACCCTGGCCCGCTCGCTGAGCGACAACTACCCGGTCGCGCTCGTCAATTCGGTCAACCCGGTGCGTATCGAGGGGCAGAAGACGGCCGCCTTCGAGATCGTCGACATGCTCGGCGACGCGCCCGACATCCACGTCCTGCCGGTCGGCAACGCGGGCAACATCACGGCCTACTGGAAGGGCTACACGGAGTACGCCGCCGACGGTGTCGCCAAGCGCACGCCCCGGATGTGGGGCTTCCAGGCCTCCGGCTCCGCGCCCATCGTGCGCGGCGAGGTCGTCAAGGACCCCTCGACCATCGCCACCGCCATCCGGATCGGCAACCCGGCCTCCTGGCAGTACGCGCTCGCCGCGCGGGACGAGTCCGGCGGTGTCATCGACGAGGTGACGGACCGTGAGATCCTGCGCGCCTACCGGCTGTTGGCCGCCCAGGAGGGCGTCTTCGTGGAGCCCGCCTCCGCCGCCTCCGTGGCCGGTCTGCTGAAGGCCGCCGAGCAGGGCAAGGTGGACCCGGGCCAGACCATCGTGTGCACCGTCACCGGCAACGGCCTCAAGGACCCCGACTGGGCCGTCGCCGGCGCCCCGCAGCCGGTCACCGTTCCCGTCGACGCGGTCACCGCGGCGGAGCGCCTCGGCCTCGCCTGACAGGACCCGGCCAGGTTCCTGACCGGGCACCGGGCCAGGAACCGACGGGAACCTTCGGGCGGTTCGAGGGGTTCACCCTTACGGGGGTGCACAGGGGGCTTACGACACGCATCGTGCGCCTCCTGTGCGCCCTATGTCGCCACAGAACCTTCCTTCGATAGGCTGTACCGAACCCGCCCGCTGCATATGCCCTCGCATATGGCGCGGTGCCGCGCTGTCTCCGCGGCCAGAGGGGTCTTCGTACGTCATCGAATGTCCATCGAATGTCATTCGACAACCACGCAGCTCAAGGAGAGTCATCGAGCGATGGCCGGTCCAGCGTTCCGCGCCGCCGCCGTGCGGGTGCGCGTCCCCGCCACCAGCGCCAACCTCGGCCCGGGCTTCGACGCCCTCGGCCTGTCGCTGGGGCTCTACGACGACGTCGTCGTCCGGGTCGCCGACTCCGGGCTGCACATCGACATCGCGGGCGAGGGCAGCGAGACGCTGCCGCGTGACGAACGCCACCTTCTCGTACGGTCCCTGCGCACCGCCTTCGACCTGCTCGGCGGACAGCCGCGGGGCCTGGAGATCGTGTGCGCCAACCGCATCCCGCACGGCCGTGGCCTGGGCTCCTCCTCCGCCGCCATCTGCGCCGGCATCGTCGCCGCGCGCGCCGTGACCATAGGCGGCGAGGCCCGGCTCGACGACACGGCCCTGCTGGAGCTGGCGACCGAGATCGAGGGCCACCCCGACAACGTGGCCCCGTGTCTGCTCGGCGGTTTCACCATCGCCTGGATGGAGGCCGGAGCCGCGCGGGCGATCAGGCTGGAGCCCGCCGATTCCATCGTTCCGGTGGTTTTCGTGCCCGGAAAGCCGGTCCTGACCGAGACCGCGCGCGGCCTGCTCCCGCGCACCGTGCCGCACGTCGACGCCGCCGCCAACGCGGGCCGTGCCGCGCTGCTCGTCGAGGCCCTCACCAGGCGCCCCGAGCTGCTGCTGCCGGCCACCGAGGATCGTCTCCACCAGGAGTACCGCGCCCCCGCCATGCCGGAGAGCGCCGCCCTGGTGGAGCGGCTGCGGGCCGACGGGGTCCCGGCAGTCATCTCCGGCGCGGGGCCCACCGTGCTCGCGCTGGTCGACACCGACAGCGCCGACAAGGTGTCCCACCTGGCGGGCGAGGGCTGGGCCGCGAACCGGCTCGACCTCGACGCCCAGGGCGCGGTCGTGCTGCCCCTGTCGGCGGCAACAGATATGTGAAACCGGCCCCAGCCGGATTTCGAGAGGGGGAATGTTTGTTGGATCCGGTAGTGTTAATCTCAAGTCTGCACCCGACCCCACCATGGCGAGGTGCTTCGTGTCCCCGTCCGGGACAGACATTCTTCCGGGAGCCTCCCAAGCCGCACTGTGTTCCGTACGACGTACGCGGGCAGTACCTCGTACGCGAGCACTGAGCGACTTGCCGGGCACGCTCCGGAATCGGTGCTACCGAGCCACGTGACACTGACACCCGGTGCCACGGCCCAGGTCTTGGTCAGCGCCATCCCAGAAATTCCCTCCGCCTGCATGGGCGGACCACCGCCCCGGCACGGTCCACACAGCAAGGACCACTGCCGGACAGCACAACCGGTCGCCGAGCCAGAAGGCCGACGTCCGCTCCAGGGAAGGACCCTTCGTGAGCGACACCACCGATCTGATGGGCGCACGTGTCGAGGAGACCGCTGCCGCGCCCGCCACGGACGCCTCCGCGCCTGCCACCGGTGCCGGCTCCCGGCGGCGCCGCGGTACCGGCCTCGAGGGCATGGTGCTGGCCGAGCTGCAGCAGGTCGCCTCGGGCCTCGGCATCAGGGGCACCGCGCGGATGCGCAAGAGCCAGCTGATCGACGTCATCAAGGAAGCGCAGGCCGGCGGTGCTCCGGCCGCGAAGGCCGAGACGGCCGCCGAGACCAAGCCGAAGCGCCGGACCACCTCCAAGGCCCGCACCAGCGAGGACGCCGCCGCTCCCGCCGCCGACGCCAAGTCGGCCGAGGCCCCCGCCGAGAAGGCCGTGGCCCAGCAGCAGATCGAGATCCCCGGCCAGCCCGCCGGCGGCCCCTCCCGCGCGAGCGCGGCCGAGCGTGGCGCGGACGACGCCCCCGCCGAGCGCCGCCGCCGGCGTGCCACCGCCGAGGCCGGCGCCCCCGTCGCCTCCGGTGCGGAGACCATCGCCGCCGAGGCCAAGAGCGAGCCGAAGGCCGAGACCCCGGCCCAGGCCCAGCCGCAGGGCGACGCCGCCGACGGCGGCGACGGTCGTGGCCGTCGCGACCGCCGTGACCGCGGCCGGGACCGCGGGGACCGTCAGGACCGCGGGGACCGTCAGGACCGCGGTGAGCGCCGCAAGGGCGACGACCAGCAGGGCCAGGGCGGCCAGCGCCAGCAGCAGAACCAGCAGCAGGGCGGCGGCCGTCAGGACCGCAACGCCGGCCCGCAGGACGACGACGACTTCGACGGCGGCCGTCGCGGCCGTCGCGGGCGCTACCGGGACCGCCGTGGGCGCCGTGGCCGTGACGAGATGGGCGCCCCCGAGCCGCAGCTCGCCGAGGACGACGTCCTGATCCCCGTCGCGGGCATCCTGGACATCCTCGACAACTACGCCTTCATCCGCACCTCGGGCTACCTGCCGGGTCCGAACGACGTGTACGTCTCCCTCGCCCAGGTCCGCAAGAACGGCCTGCGCAAGGGCGACCACGTCACCGGCGCGGTCCGTCAGCCCAAGGAAGGCGAGCGGCGCGAGAAGTTCAACGCGCTGGTGCGTCTGGACTCCGTCAACGGCATGGCCCCCGAACACGGCCGTGGCCGCCCGGAGTTCAACAAGCTGACCCCGCTGTACCCGCAGGACCGGCTGCGCCTCGAGACCGACCCGGGCGTGCTGACCACCCGCATCATCGACCTCGTCGCGCCCATCGGCAAGGGCCAGCGCGGCCTGATCGTGGCCCCGCCGAAGACCGGCAAGACCATGATCATGCAGGCGATCGCCAACGCGATCACGCACAACAACCCCGAGTGCCACCTGATGGTCGTCCTGGTCGACGAGCGTCCGGAAGAGGTCACCGACATGCAGCGCTCGGTCAAGGGCGAGGTCATCTCCTCGACCTTCGACCGTCCGGCCGAGGACCACACCACGGTCGCGGAGCTGGCCATCGAGCGCGCCAAGCGTCTGGTGGAGCTGGGCCACGACGTGGTCGTGCTGCTCGACTCCATCACCCGTCTGGGCCGCGCGTACAACCTCGCGGCGCCCGCCTCCGGCCGCATCCTGTCCGGTGGTGTCGACTCGACCGCGCTGTACCCGCCGAAGCGCTTCTTCGGTGCGGCCCGCAACATCGAGGACGGCGGCTCGCTGACCATCCTCGCCACCGCGCTGGTGGACACCGGGTCCCGCATGGACGAGGTGATCTTCGAGGAGTTCAAGGGCACCGGCAACGCCGAGCTCAAGCTCGACCGCAAGCTCGCCGACAAGCGCATCTTCCCCGCGGTGGACGTCGACGCGTCCGGTACCCGTAAGGAAGAGATCCTGCTGGCCAGCGACGAGCTCGCCATCGTCTGGAAGCTGCGCCGGGTGCTGCACGCCCTCGACCAGCAGCAGGCGGTCGAACTGCTCCTCGACAAGATGAAGCAGACGAAGTCGAACGCCGAGTTCCTGATGCAGATCCAGAAGACGACCCCCACTCCGGGCAACGGAGACTGAGGCACCGCCTTCCGGCAGCGCACAAAGGCCGCGCACCGTCACAACCGTGACGGTGCGCGGCCTTTTGACGCTGTGGTGGGGGGGGGGGGGGGGGGGCCCCCCCCCCCCCCCCCGGGCGGAGGGGGGAGGTTTTTTTACCAAACAGAGCACCACCGGCCGGGCCCCAAGCCCCCGACCCCCGCCCCCCCCCCGCGGCGCCCCCCCCCGCACCGCCCCCCCCCCCCCACCCCCGGGGGGGGGGCGCGGCATTTTGCGGGGGTGGTGGTGGGGGTCAACCCCCCCCCCCACCCACCACATGTCTCACTGGGGGACTTCTTTGTCCACATCCCTGTCCGGCAGCGGCCGTCACAGACGCCGGATACGCCTGGCCCTGCCGGTCGGCGCGACCGGCCTCGTCGTGGCCGTCGCCACCGCGCTGCTGGCCTCCTCCGCCGGCGCGGCCACCTCGGTGCCGAGCACGCGGCCCACCAGGACCTCCGCGTCGGCCGGTGAGCTGGCGCAGCGCATCGCGGGCGCCGTCGCCGCCCAGCCCACCGCGAGCTCGTCGACGAGGACGAGCGGTTCCTCGGTCCACCCGAACGTCATCGGCGGCACCGACACCACCATCGCGACGGCGCCTTTCATGGCGCAGCTGTGGTACTTCGACGACAAGGGCACCACCGACACCAGCGACGACGTCAGCTTCTTCTGCGGCGGCATCGTGGTCGCGCCGACGAAGATCCTCACCGCCGCGCACTGCGTCAAGGGCTACGACTGGCACGCGCACGGCGCCGTCGTCACCGGCACGAACCAGCTGCCGACCACCTCCACGGACGCCTCCGGCACCACGACCACCGACCTGCACGGCGGCACGGACATCGGCGTGTGGCGGCAGTGGAACCACCCGTCGTACAGCGTGTCCAGCGACCACGTCCCCGACAACGACATCGCCGTGCTCACCCTGCCCGCGCCCGTCAAGGCGACGCCGATCCGCATGACGACGAACACGGACACCGGTTCGTACGCCGCCGGCACCGTCGGCACGCTCTACGGCTGGGGCCGTACCAGCTCCTCCAGCAGCGACATCTCGCCGACGCTGCAGACCGCGCAGCTGACTCTCCACGCCGACAGCACCTGCGCCAACGCCTACGCCACGTCCACCGGCTCCGACTACATCGCGGGCCACATGGTGTGCGCGGGCACCCAGAGCGGCGCCGACGCCGGCACCAAGGCGTCCTGCAACGGCGACTCCGGCGGGCCGCTGATCGTGGGCGACCGGGTCGTCGGGATCGTCTCCTGGGGGGTGGACAACTGTGTCGCCAAGGGTGGCTACAGCGTCTTCACCAAGGTCAGCGCCTACGTCGGCGCCGCCTATGCGCGCGTCGACGACACCAACCTGAGCGGTGACGCCCGGGCCGACCTGTTCCTGCGCAACTCCTCCACCAAGACGGCGTACGAGCTGGACTCCAAGGGCACCACGCTCGCCGCGCGGACCTCCTGGGGCTCCTTCAGCGGCTACAACGTCATCCTGCAGACCGACCTGAACCGGGACGGCTACCAGGACCTCGTCCTGCGCAGCAGCTCCACCGGCGCGGTCTACTGGGACCACTTCGTGCCCTCGACCAAGTCGTGGTCCCGGACGCAGATCTTCAGCAACTGGGGGAGCCGCACCCGTATCGTCGCCCCGGGCGACGTCACCGGCGACTACCTGCCCGACCTGCTCTCCGTCGACTCCGGCGGCACGCTGTGGATCTACCCGGGCAAGGGCGACGGCACCTTCGGCACCGCGGCGAAGGTCTCCACCGGCTGGAACCAGTACAACGCCCTGCTCGGGCACGGCGACTTCGACGGCGACGGCAAGACCGACCTGATCGCCCGTCAGAAGAGCACCGGCTACGTGTACCTGTATCGCGGCACCGGCAAGGCCGGTTCGGGCGCGTTCGCCGGCCGGATCCAGGTCCGCACCTGGCCCACCAGCACGTACAACACCCTGGACACCGTGGGTGACGTCAACGGTGACGGCAGGGCCGACCTCCTGGCCCGTACGCCCGGCGGCACGCTGTACCTGTACCCGGGGACCGGAAAGGCGTCGAGCGAGATCTTTGCCACAAGGGTCTCGGTTGGTACCGGTTTCCAGCAGTACGACCTGCTCGGCTGAAGCCGCAGGTGAGCGGGGCGGGCCCGTAAGCAATCGTCACTCTCTGTGCCCAACCTCCCACGGGTTGGGCACAGTGCGTTGTGCAACCCTTTCCCGAGTTTCCCCGTCTGACCGAACGGAGTGACGATGGAGCGGTGTCAATCGCGCCGAACCGGGCCTGTTCCTGACAGCAGGGGGTAACCGACCGGACGAGATTCGAGGAGCACATGTCCGCCGAGAGCACGCCGGAACCCGGCATACCGGGCGACTCCGGCACGAACGGCCCGCGCGACCGCGCCAAGGGCCGGCGTCGCAAGCCACGCAGCGAGCACCGCAAGGCCCTGATCCTGATGGCCTGGACCGCCGCGGGCATTCTCGTGCTGGGCGGCACCGGTGTCGGCTACCTGTACTTCAAGCTCAACGGCAACATCAAGAGCGTCGACATCAACCAGGCCCTCGGCAGCGACCGACCGACGAAGGTGGACAACGGCTCCGAGAACATCCTGGTCCTCGGCTCGGACTCACGGTCGGGCAGCAACAGGAAACTCGGCGGCGGCGCCGACGACGGCAGCGCCCGCTCGGACACCGCGATGATCGTGCACGTCTACAAGGGTCACAAGAGCGCCAGCGTGGTCTCCATCCCGCGGGACACCCTCGTCGACCGTCCGCAGTGCACCGACGCCAAGGGCGGCACGCACGACGCGGCGACCGCCGTGATGTTCAACTCCGCGTACTCGACGGGCGGGGCGGCCTGCGCGGTGAAGACCGTGGAGTCGGTCACCGGACTGCGCATGGACCACTACCTCGAGGTCGACTTCAGTGGCTTCCAGAAGCTGATCGACGAGCTCGGCGGTGTCCCGGTCACCACGACCAAGGACATCGACGACAAGCAGAGCCACCTCACCCTCAAGGCCGGTACCCACACGCTCAACGGCCGGCAGGCGCTCGGCCTGGTCCGCACCCGGCACGGCGTCGGCGACGGCTCAGACCTCGGCCGCATCCAGCTCCAGCAGGCGTTCATCAAGGCCCTGGTCACCCAGGTCAAGCAGGTCGGCATCTTCACCAGCCCGAAGAAGCTGTACGACCTCGCCGACACCGCCACCAGGGCCGTGACCACCGACTCCGACCTCGGCTCGGTCGACTCCCTGATGTCGTTCGCGGGCGGCCTCCAGGGCATCGGCTCCTCGCGGATGCACATGGTCACCATGCCGGTCCAGTACGACCCGGCCGACCCCAACCGCGTGATCATCGACAAGGCCAAGGCCCAGCAGGTCTGGGACGCCCTGAGGAAGGACCTCCCGATCCCACCGAACGCCACGAAGGGCACGGCCTCAGGCGAGGCCAAGGGCGTCGTGACGGCGTCGTAGCCCCCTGGGCGAACCCACCCCCGGCCTCAGGAATAGAACACGCGAACCCCCGGTTTGGGGGGATGGCACCAGTCCTGGCAGACTGGTACGTCGGCTCCGGTTCACGCCTCCGCATCCCGCGGCTGCGACCCGGCGCCCTCCCGAAACTAGGAGACACCTTGAAGCGCGACATCCACCCCGAGTACGTCGAGACCCAGGTCAGCTGCACCTGCGGCGCGTCGTTCACCACCCGCAGCACGATCTCCAGCGGCACCATCCGCGCCGAGGTCTGCTCCGAGTGCCACCCGTTCTACACGGGCAAGCAGAAGATCCTCGACACCGGTGGCCGCGTGGCCCGCTTCGAGGCCCGCTTCGGCAAGGCTGCGGCCGGCTCCAAGAAGTAGCGAGCTCCAAACCGCCGGTCCACGGCCGCGCCCTTCCGAGGCGCGCCTGGACCGGCGTTTTTGGTCGCCCGCCTTCCCCTTCCGTCCGCAGTACAGGAGCCCACAGATGTTCGAGGCCGTCGAGGAACTCGTCGGTGAGCACGCCGACCTGGAGAAGAAGCTCGCCGACCCGTCGGTCCACTCCGACCAGGCCAACGCGCGCAAGCTGAACAAGCGTTACGCCGAGCTCACCCCGATCGTCGCCACGTACCGCTCCTGGAAGCAGACCGGCGACGACATCGAGACGGCGCGGGAGTTCGCCGCCGCCGATCCCGACTTCGCGGCCGAGGTCAAGGAGTTGGAGAAGACGCGCGAGGAGCTGACGGAGAAGCTGCGGCTGCTGCTCGTCCCGCGCGACCCCAGCGACGACAAGGACGTCATCCTCGAGATCAAGGCCGGCGCCGGCGGCGACGAGTCGGCGCTCTTCGCCGGCGACCTGCTGCGCATGTACCTGCGCTACGCCGAGCGCGTCGGCTGGAAGACCGAGATCATCGACGCCACCGAGTCCGAGCTGGGCGGCTACAAGGACGTCCAGGTCGCCGTGAAGACCAAGGGCGGCCAGGGCGCCACCGAGCCCGGCCAGGGCGTCTGGGCGCGGCTGAAGTACGAGGGCGGGGTGCACCGCGTGCAGCGCGTGCCGGCCACCGAGTCCCAGGGCCGTATCCACACCTCCGCGGCCGGTGTGCTCGTCACCCCGGAGGCCGAGGAGGTCGACGTCGAGATCAACCCGAACGACCTCCGCATCGACGTCTACCGCTCCTCCGGACCCGGCGGACAGTCCGTCAACACCACCGACTCCGCCGTACGGATCACCCACCTCCCCACCGGCGTCGTCGCCTCCTGCCAGAACGAGAAGAGCCAGCTGCAGAACAAGGAGCAGGCGATGCGTATCCTGCGCTCCAGGCTGCTCGCTGCGGCGCAGGAGGAGGCGGAGAAGGAGGCCGCGGACGCCCGCCGCAGCCAGGTCCGCACCGTCGACCGCTCCGAGAAGATCCGTACCTACAACTTCCCGGAGAACCGCATCTCGGACCACCGCGTCGGCTTCAAGGCGTACAACCTGGACCAGGTCCTGGACGGCGACCTCGACGCGGTGATCCAGGCCTGCGTCGACGCGGACTCGGCGGCGAAGCTGGCGGCCGCGTAAGAGGTAGCGGCGCACGACCCAGTACGACACGGAGGAATGCGTGAACCTGCTGCTCGCAGAGGTGGCACAGGCCACCCAGCGGCTGGCCGACGCCGGCGTGCCCTCGCCGCGCAACGACGCGGAGGAACTCGCCGCGTTCGTGCACGGCGTGAAGCGGGGCGCGCTGCACTCCGTGAAGGACTCCGACTTCGACGCCCGCTACTGGGAGGTCATCGCCCGGCGTGAGCAGCGCGAGCCGTTGCAGCACATCACCGGGCGGGCCTACTTCCGGTACCTCGAACTCCAGGTGGGTCCGGGCGTGTTCGTGCCCCGCCCGGAGACCGAGTCCGTGGTCGGCTGGGCCATAGACGCCGTCCGCGCGATGGACGTCGTCGAGCCGACCATCGTCGACCTGTGCACCGGCTCCGGCGCGATCGCGCTCGCCCTCGCCCAGGAGGTCCCGCGCTCCAAGGTGCACGCCGTGGAGCTGTCCGAGGACGCCCTCGCGTGGACCCGCAAGAACGTCGAGGGCTCGCGGGTCGACCTGCGGCAGGGCAACGCCCTGGACGCCTTCCCCGACCTCGACGGGCACGTCGACCTGGTCATCTCCAACCCGCCCTACATCCCGCTCACCGAATGGGAGTACGTCGCTCCCGAGGCGCGGGACTACGATCCCGAACTCGCCCTGTTCTCCGGCGAGGACGGCCTCGACCTCATCCGCGGTCTGGAACGGACCGCACACCGGCTCCTGCGCCCCGGCGGGGTCGTCGTCGTCGAACACGCCGACACCCAGGGCGGCCAGGTGCCGTGGATCTTCACGGAGGAACGGGGGTGGGCCGACGCGGCCGACCACCCGGACCTCAACAACCGCCCCCGGTTCGCCACGGCCCGCAAGGCACTGCCGTGAGCACCCCGAAGACTCTCAGCCCGAAGCACGTGTACGAGGAGGCCCGCTAGACATGGCACGGCGATACGACACCAACGACGCGACCGACCGCACGACCGGTCTGCGCGAAGCCGCGTCCGCCGTCCGCCGTGGCGAGCTCGTGGTCCTCCCGACCGACACGGTGTACGGCATCGGCGCGGACGCGTTCTCCTCGGAGGCCGTCGCCGACCTGCTCGAGGCCAAGGGGCGGGGCCGCAACATGCCCACCCCCGTCCTCATCGGCTCCCCGAACACCCTGCACGGCCTCGTCACGGACTTCTCCGAGCTGGCCTGGGAACTGGTCGACGCGTTCTGGCCGGGCGCCCTCACGCTCGTCGCCAAGCACCAGCCGTCGCTGCAGTGGGACCTGGGGGACACCCGGGGCACGGTGGCCGTCCGCATGCCGCTGCACCCCGTCGCCATCGAGCTGCTGACCGAGGTCGGCCCCATGGCCGTGTCCTCCGCGAACCTCACGGGTCACCCGGCTCCCGAGGACTGCGACGCCGCCCAGGAGATGCTCGGCGACTCGGTCTCCGTCTATCTCGACGGCGGCCCGACCCCGGCCAACGTCCCGTCCTCCATCGTCGACGTCACCGGCCCGGTGCCGGTGCTGCTACGCGAGGGCGCGATCTCCCCGGACGAGCTGCGGAAGGTCGTACCCGACCTCGAGGTGGCGAATTGACAGCCCCTGACGCGGGGCGTGGCATAGGCGACAAGGCGGGAGCCGGCGTCACATCCCCGGCCGGGCGCGCGACGCCTGGCACGCCGGCTCGCCGCGTTGCCGAACCGCCCACGTGGCTCCTCCCCCATGCTCGAACAGACTCGCACGGGGGCACCCCCATGACCCCGCGCGCTGATCCGGCCGGGAATGTGACGCCGGCTCCAAGCGCGGCGGAGATCACCACGACGTTCGTGGGGCTGCCACGTGACTGCTTTCGCATCCTCCACGTCAGCACCGGCAACGTCTGCCGCTCGCCCATCACCGAGCGGCTGACCCGGCATTACGTGAAACAGCGGCTCGGCATCCTGGGTGGCGGGCTGATCGTGGAGAGTGCGGGCACCTGGGGCCACGAGGGCGCGCCGATGGAGGCCAACGCGGAGACCGTGCTGGCCGACTTCGGCGCGGACGCCTCCGGGTTCGTCGGCCGCGAACTGCTGGACGAGCACGTGATCATGGCCGACCTGGTGCTGACCGCGACCCGGGACCACCGCGCGCAGGTCATCTCTATGGGCCACTCGGCGGGCCTGCGCACCTTCACGCTGAAGGAGTTCACCCGTCTGGTCCGCGCCATAGACCCGGCCACGCTGCCCCCGCTGGAGGACGGCGTGGTCGTCCGCGCGCGGGCCCTGGTCCGCGCGGCGGCCGCTCTACGCGGGTGGCTCCTGGCGCCCACGGCGGAGGCGGACGAGGTGTACGACCCCTACGGCGCCCCCCTGCCCTTCTTCCGCTCCATCGGCGACGAGATACACCAGGCACTGGACCCGGTCGTGACGGCTCTGACGGGGGTTCCGGCGCGCGCCTGACGCCACGACCCCCACCGGTGTCCCCGTGGGGAGGCAAGTACCGCGCACCCCACCGGGCGCGGGCCTACATTGGTCGTACGTCATCGCCGACGCCCCCCGGAGCCCACCATGCCGGTCATGCACACCCTCGATGCCGCCGACCTCCTGCGGCGGCAGGACCCCGAGCTGGCCGAGATCCTGCTCGGGGAACTCGACCGGCAGTCGACGACCCTGCAGCTCGTCGCCGCCGAGAACTTCTGCTCGCCGGCCGTGCTCGCGGCCCTCGGGTCGCCGCTGGCCAACAAGTACGCCGAGGGGTACCCCGGCGCCCGGTACCACGGCGGCTGCGAGATCGTGGACGTCGCCGAGCGGCTCGCCATCGAGCGGGCCAAGGCCCTGTTCGGCGCCGAACACGCCAACGTCCAGTCCCACTCCGGCTCCAGCGCCGTGCTGGCCGCCTACGCCGCCCTCCTGCGGCCCGGTGACACCGTCCTCGCTCTCGGGCTGCCCCACGGCGGCCACCTCACCCACGGCTCGCCCGCGAACTTCTCCGGCCGCTGGTTCGACTTCGTCGGCTACGGCGTGGACGCGGAGACCGGCCTCGTCGACTACGACCAGGTCCGCACCCTGGCCCGCAACCACCGCCCCAAGGCGATCGTGTGCGGCTCCATCGCCTACCCCCGCCACTTCGACTACGCCCTCTTCCGCGAGGTCGCCGACGAGGTGGGCGCGTACCTCATCGCCGACGCCGCCCATCCCATCGGGCTCGTCGCCGGGGGAGCGGCGCCCAGCCCGGTGCCGTACGCCGACATCGTCTGCGCCACCACGCACAAGGTGCTGCGCGGGCCGCGCGGCGGGATGATCCTGTGCGGCGCCGAACTCGCCGAGCGCGTCGACCGGGCCGTGTTCCCCTTCACCCAGGGCGGCGCCCAGATGCACACGATCGCCGCGAAGGCCGTCGCGTTCGGCGAGGCGGCGACGCCGGCTTTCACGGCGTACGCCCATCAGGTGGTCGCCAACGCGAGGGTGCTGGCGGCCGGGCTGGCGGCGGAGGGGCTGGTCGTGACGACGGGCGGCACGGACACGCACCTGATCACGGCCGATCCGGCGCCCCTGGGCGTCGACGGCCGCACCGCCCGCGGACGGCTCGCGGCGGCCGGGATGGTGCTGGACTGCTGCGCGCTCCCGCACGGCGACGCCCGCGGGCTCAGGCTCGGCACGGCGGCCGTCACCACGCAGGGCATGGGCGCGGAGGAGATGGCGTACATCGCCACCCTGTTCGCCGCCGTGCTGCGCGGCGAGACGGAGAGCCAGAAGGCGCGTGATCAGGTACGCGAGCTGGCCGGTAGATTTCAGCCGTATCCCGGCTGAGCGGGGGTAGGCGCACCTGCGTAAAACGTGTGGGATGCCTGCGGACACAGGCAGGCGTGCAACCATCGTCGCTACCCGGAAGTCCCCACACGTATGCGTCCCTCGCTAGGGTGTGGGGCTGAGATGGCCAGCGAGACCTGTGGGGAAGCCTGTGCGTGAATACCTGCTGACGCTCTGCATCACGGCCGCGGTGACGTATCTGCTGACAGGGCCGGTACGGAAGTTCGCGATCGTGGCCGGAGCGATGCCGGAGATCAGGGCCCGTGACGTGCACCGGGAACCCACTCCGCGGCTCGGCGGTATCGCGATGTTCTTCGGGCTGTGCGCCGGTCTGCTGGTCGCCGACCACCTGACCAACCTCAGCCAGGTCTTCGAGAAGTCCAACGAGCCGCGGGCGCTGCTGTCGGGCGCGGCGCTCATCTGGCTCATCGGCGTCCTGGACGACAAGTTCGAGATCGACGCCCTGATCAAGCTGGGCGGCCAGATGATCGCCGCCGGCGTGATGGTCATGCAGGGCCTGACGATCCTGTGGCTGCCGATCCCGAGCGTCGGCAACGTCGCGCTGACCCAGTGGCAGGGCACCCTGCTGACGGTCGCGCTGGTCGTCATCACCATCAACGCGGTGAACTTCGTCGACGGCCTCGACGGCCTCGCCTCCGGCATGGTCTGCATCGCGGCCGCCGCGTTCTTCCTTTACGCCTACCGCATCTGGTACTCGTACGGCATCGAGGCCGCCTCCCCGGCCACGCTGTTCTCGGCGATCCTCATGGGCATGTGCATCGGCTTCCTGCCGCACAACCTGCATCCGGCGCGGATCTTCATGGGGGACTCCGGCTCGATGCTCATCGGCCTGGTGCTGGCCGCGGGTGCGATCTCCATCACGGGACAGGTCGACCCGGACGCGCTGCAGCTGTACGTGCACTCCGAGAAGGCGGCCGTGCACCAGACGGTGCCGGTCTACATTCCGCTGCTGCTGCCGCTGACGATCATCGCGGTGCCGACCGCCGACCTGGTGCTGGCGATCGTCCGCCGCACCTGGCGGGGCCAGTCGCCGTTCGCCGCCGACCGCGGGCACCTGCACCACCGGCTGCTGGAGATCGGCCACTCGCACAGCCGGGCCGTGCTGATCATGTACTTCTGGTCGGCGCTGATCGCCTTCGGCGCGCTCGCCTACTCGGTCAACTCCGCGTCAATGTGGATCGTGCTCGGCATCGTGTTCCTCAGCGCGATCGGCCTCGTCCTGCTCCTGCTGCCGCGCTTCACCCCGCGTGCCCCGCGCTGGGCCGAGGCCTTCCTGCCGCCCCGCTACCGGCGCCGCCGGGCCCTGGCCCGCGCCGCGTCAGCCTCCGTGCAGGCCACGGGAGTTGAGGCGGCGGGCGCGTCCGCCGCGGACGCGGAGCCGTGCGCTCCGGTCGTTGCCGGTGTGGCAGGAGTCAACGGAGCGACCGCCCTCGGCACCCGGCAGCCGACAAGGTAAGAATCTGACGAGAGCATTGCCAAGTCGTGGGGGAGTAAAGTCCCCCAATACCAGACAAAGTACCCGGATTTTTGCACAGACGGGCACTGTCACTCTCATGTGTGACAGCGAGCACACCTTCTAGGTAAAGACCACATCAAATAGTTTGTGATAGCGTTCACTACCAGTTGAGTGAAGCGCCGAAAGGCCTTGGCGGAACGGCCCTCTGGCCCGAAGCGCCCGCACCTCCTCGCGTTAACCTCTGCACTGCACCGGAGCACCGATCGGTGACCCCCGGTCACACGTCTACATACGACCCCCACTTCCGTTGGAGCCGTCCGCATGCAGCCAAACGATGTCCGGATCCTCCGGGGCGCAGCGCTCGTCGCCGCCCCCGTGGGAGTCGTCGCCACCGTGGTCAGTGCGATCGTCGCCGGCGAGAAGGGTCTGGTCGGCGCGCTGGTGGCCCTCGCGGTCGTGGCCGGCTTCTTCGGTGGCGGTTCCGCCGCTCTGATGCGCCTCACCCAGGACAAGCCGCAGGTGGCCATGACGGCCGGACTGCTCGTCTACGCCGTGCAGATGCTGCTCATCGGCGTCTTCGTCATCGCCTTCGGCAAGACCACTCTGTTCAACGGCCGCGCCTTCGCTCTCAGCCTGCTGGTCACGGCCCTGGCCTGGGTCGGTGGCCAGGTCAAGCAGAGCCTCACCAGCCGCATGCTCTACGTGGATCCCGTGCCCTCCGTGCCTGCCAAGGGGGCGGACCCGGCCAAGGCGGAGTCCCGTGATGCGGCGTAGGGGGCACGTAAAGGCGGTACATCCCGATCTGCTATCGTCCCAAAGCGCTTCCGGTGGGGGTTGCTTCCGCTTCTCGGGCGGGGCAGGACATCGCCTCCACGGTCGACGGCGGACTCGGACCGACAGCTGTGATCACAGCACGCAATCCGAGCGGCCGGGCCCTCGGCGGATGCGCCCCACGGACTGCGGCGGCACCGTCACACCACCACGTCCCCAGTGCCGATCAGCGGCCTCACCAGCCGCGCTGACACACAAGGTTGCCGTTACTTATGCGTCACGACGAAGGAGTCACGGGTGAGTGCCCACATGCTGCTCGCTGAAAGCGGCTGCCACATCAATGCTGACTGTGCCTTTCCCGCGCCGGGCCTTCACTCGTTCAACTTCCAGCCGATCTTCAGCGTCGGCGGCTTCGACTTCACGAAGCCGATGCTCCTGACGATCATCTGCATGCTCGCCGTGATCGGCTTCTTCTTCGCCGCCTTCCGCAAGCCGAAGCTGGTGCCCGGGAAGCTGCAGCTCGTCGGCGAGATCGGTTACAACTTCGTCGCGCGCAGCATCGCCCTCGAAGTGATCGGCAAGAAGGGCAGCAAGTACGTCCCCTTCCTCACGTCGATCTTCTTCTTCGTGTGGATCATGAACGTGATGTCCATCATCCCGCTGGCACAGTTCCCGGCGACCTCGCGTTTCGCGTACCCGGTGGTGCTCGCCGCGCTCGTGTACGTCACGTACATGTTCCTCACGTTCAAGACGCACGGGTTCAAGGGCGGCGTCAAGAACCTGGTCTGGCTCGACGGTCTGCCGAAGCCCCTCGTTCCGCTGATCGTCCTGCTCGAGTTCTTCTCGAACGTGATCCTGCGCCCGTTCACCCTCGCGGTGCGACTGTGGGCCAACATGTTCGCCGGTCACATGCTGATCGTGATGTTCAGCGTGGCGACCTGGTACCTGCTCACGCCGTCGATCATGTCGGCCGTCGCCGGTGGCTCGTTCCTGCTGGCGCTCGCCATGACCACCCTGGAGGTTCTGATCCAGTTCCTTCAGGCGTACATCT
The DNA here is from genome assembly GCF_044768275.1 of Streptomyces sp. NPDC101152. Classification (NCBI taxonomy): domain Bacteria; kingdom Bacillati; phylum Actinomycetota; class Actinomycetes; order Kitasatosporales; family Streptomycetaceae; genus Streptomyces; species Streptomyces sp. NPDC101152. Next base: position 451,459 of record NZ_JBIWPO010000001.1, read on the forward strand.
TCACGCTCCTCGCCTCGATCTACATCCAGGGAGCGCTCGAAGAGGGTCACTGACCCTGCTGCACCCCTCCCGCTCCACCGCCGTCGGGAAGCCCTCCTGGCGGACCGCATCGCACACATCACAAAAGGAAGACAGGGAAATGTCTGCCGAGCTCGTTAACCTTGCTGCCGCTTCCGTCGCGGGTCGTATGGGCGCGATCGCCTACGGTCTGGCCGCCATCGGCCCCGGTGTCGGCATCGGTCTGGTCTTCGGTCACTCCATCGAGGCCATGGCCCGTCAGCCCGAGGCCATGCCGATCATCCGCACCAACATGTTCCTGGGCTTCGCGCTCTGTGAGGTGCTGGCTCTGCTCGGTCTGGTCGTCCCCTTCGTCTTCAGCAGCTGACGACCAGTAGCCACTCTCGACGAAAGGTTCAGACATGATGGCCTTCCTGGCTGAGGGAGGAGCGGAGAATCCGCTCATTCCCGCCACCCCGGAATTGATCGTCGGCCTGATCTGCTTCTTCATCGTCTTCGGCGTCCTCGGCAAGAAGCTCCTGCCCAACATCCAGAAGACCCTGGAGGAACGGCACGACGCGATCGAGGGCGGCCTGGAGCGTGCGGCCACCGCGCAGGCCGAGGCGCAGCAGATTCTTGAGCAGTACCGGGCTCAGCTCGCCGAGGCCAGGCACGAGGCCGCACGCCTGCGCCAGGAGGCGACCGAGCAGGGCGCCGTGATCATCCAGGAGATGAGGGCGGAAGGCCAGCGGCAGCGCGAGGAGATCATCGCCGCCGGTCACGCGCAGATCGAGGCCGACCGCAAGGCCGTGGTCGCCGCCCTGCGTCAGGACGTGGGCACGCTCGCCACCGACCTGGCCGGCAAGCTGGTCGGTGAGTCCCTCGAGGACCACGCCCGGCAGAGCCGTACCATCGACCGCTTCCTCGACGGGCTCGAGGAGAGCGCGGCGAAGGCCGAGGCCCGGCCATGAACGGAGCGAGCCGCGAAGCGCTCGCCGCCGCGCGAGACCGTCTCGAGGCCCTGACCGACTCGTCGGCGGTCGACGCCAAGCAGCTCGCCGAGCAGCTGGCCGCCGTCACCGAGTTCCTCGACCGTGAGGTGGCGCTGCGTCGGGTCCTGACCGACCCGGTCCAGTCCGGTGAGGCCAGGGCCGAGCTCGCGGGCCGGCTGCTGGGCGGACACCTCGACGGTCCGGCCCTCGACCTGGTCACGGGCATGGTCCGGGCGCGCTGGTCGCGTTCGCGTGACCTCGTCGACTCGGTGGAGGAGCTTGCGGCCACCGCCGACCTGACGGCGGCTCAGCAGGCGAACGTGCTCGACGACGTCGAGGACGAGTTGTTCCGGTTCGGCCGGATCGTCCAGTCCAACGCCGCGCTGCGCGCCGCGCTGACCGACCGGGCGGCGTCCGTCGAGGCCAAGACCGAGTTGCTGCACAGCCTGCTCGGCGGCCGGGCCAACCCGGTCACGGAGCGGCTGGTCGTGCGCCTTGTGACGCGGCCGCGGGGACGTAGCCTGGAGGCAGGCCTCGAGGCCATGTCCCGGCTCGCCGCGGCTCGCCGGGGCAGGGCGGTCGCCGTCGTCACCTCGGCGGTACCGCTCACGGACGGGCAGAAGCAGCGCCTCGGCGCTGCGCTGGCGAAGCTGTACGGACGCCAGATGCATCTGAACCTCGACGTGGACCCCTCGGTCCTCGGCGGGATCTCCGTACGGGTCGGCGAAGAGGTCATCGACGGCACGATCGCGGAGCGCCTCGCAGAGGCGTCGCGGCGGTTGGCCGGCTGACGGCCGGTCGGCCACCAAGAAGAACAGCGGCCCGGTTGGGTCGTGCAGAAACTGCAGAAGATTGCTGGGGGCCCGCGGCACAGCCGCTGAGGCAAACAGCCCCAGACCCCCAAAGACTTCGGGCCCAACAAGGAGAGCAGGGAACCCAGATGGCGGAGCTCACGATCCGGCCGGAGGAGATCCGGGACGCGCTGGAGAACTTCGTCCAGTCGTACAAGCCGGACGCGGCCTCGCGCGAGGAGGTCGGTACGGTCACCCTTGCCGGCGACGGCATCGCGAAGGTCGAGGGCCTCCCCTCGGCCATGGCCAACGAACTGCTGAAGTTCGAGGACGGGACCCTGGGTCTCGCGCTGAACCTGGAAGAGCGCGAGATCGGTGCGGTCGTCCTCGGCGAGTTCAGCGGCATCGAGGAGGGCCAGCCGGTGCAGCGCACCGGTGAGGTGCTCTCGGTCGCCGTGGGCGAGGGCTACCTCGGTCGCGTCGTCGACCCGCTCGGCAACCCGATCGACGGTCTCGGCGAGATCGAGACCAGCGGCCGTCGTGCCCTCGAGCTGCAGGCCCCCACGGTCATGCAGCGCAAGTCGGTGCACGAGCCGATGGAGACGGGCTACAAGGCCGTCGACGCGATGACCCCGATCGGCCGCGGCCAGCGTCAGCTGATCATCGGTGACCGTCAGACCGGCAAGACCGCCCTGGCCGTCGACACGATCATCAACCAGCGCGACAACTGGCGCACCGGCGACCCGTCGAAGCAGGTCCGCTGCATCTACGTCGCCATCGGTCAGAAGGGTTCCACGATCGCCTCCGTGCGTGGCTCCCTCGAAGAGGCCGGCGCCCTGGAGTACACGACCATCGTCGCCGCCCCGGCGTCCGACCCGGCCGGCTTCAAGTACCTGGCGCCCTACACCGGTTCGGCCATCGGCCAGCAGTGGATGTACGAGGGCAAGCACGTCCTCATCATCTTCGACGACCTGTCGAAGCAGGCCGACGCCTACCGTGCCGTGTCCCTGCTGCTGCGCCGCCCGCCGGGCCGCGAGGCCTACCCGGGTGACGTCTTCTACCTGCACTCCCGTCTGCTGGAGCGCTGCGCGAAGCTCTCCGACGACATGGGCGCCGGCTCGATGACCGGTCTGCCGATCGTCGAGACCAAGGCCAACGACGTCTCCGCGTTCATCCCGACCAACGTCATCTCCATCACCGACGGCCAGTGCTTCCTGGAGTCCGACCTGTTCAACGCCGGCCAGCGCCCGGCCCTGAACGTCGGTATCTCGGTCTCCCGTGTCGGTGGCTCCGCCCAGCACAAGGCGATCCGCCAGGTCTCCGGCCGGCTGCGCGTCGACCTCGCCCAGTTCCGTGAGCTGGAGGCGTTCGCCGCCTTCGGTTCCGACCTGGACGCCGCGTCGAAGGCCCAGCTGGAGCGCGGTCAGCGCATGGTCGAGCTGCTCAAGCAGCCGCAGTACCAGCCGATGGCCACCGAGGACCAGGTCATCTCCATCTGGGCCGGCACCACCGGCAAGATGGACGACGTGCCGGTGGGTGACATCCGCCGCTTCGAGAAGGAGCTGCTTGAGTACCTGCACCGCAAGGAGCAGGGCCTCATGACCTCCATCAAGGAGGGCGGCAAGATGTCGGACGACACCCTGCAGGCCATGGCCGACGCGGTCGCGGAGTTCAAGAAGCAGTTCGAGACCGCCGACGGCAAGCTGCTCGGCGAGGACGCTCCGGCCGCTGCCGCCAAGTGACGTAAGGAAGGGACCTGACTCATGGGAGCCCAGCTCCGGGTCTACAAGCGTCGCATCCGATCCGTCACCGCGACCAAGAAGATCACGAAGGCGATGGAGATGATCGCCGCCTCGCGCGTCGTCAAGGCGCAGCGCAAGGTGGCGGCCTCCACGCCTTACGCGACCGAGCTCACCCGCGCGGTCACGGCCGTCGGTACCGGTTCGAACACCAAGCACCCGCTGACCACGGAGGCGGAGTCGGCGACCCGCGCCGCGGTGCTGCTCCTCACGAGCGACCGCGGTCTGGCCGGCGCCTTCAACTCCAACGCCATCAAGGCGGCGGAGCGGCTCACCGCGCGCCTGGAGGCCGAGGGCAAGGCGGTCGACACGTACATCGTCGGCCGCCGCGGTATCGCCCACTACAACTTCCGCGAGCGCGTCATCTCGCACTCGTGGACCGGTTTCACGGACGAGCCCTCGTACGCGGACGCGAAGCAGATCGCGGGGCCGCTCATCGAGGCCATAGAGAAGGACACGGCGGACGGCGGGGTGGACGAACTCCACATCGTCTACACCGAGTTCGTCTCGATGATGACGCAGACGGCGGTCGACGGCCGCCTGCTGCCGCTGCGCCTCGAGGACGTGGCCACCGAGTCCTCCGCGGCCGGCACGGACACGCCCGCGAAGGGCGAGGCCCGTCCGTTGTACGAGTTCGAGCCGTCGGCGGAGGACGTCCTCGACGCCCTGCTGCCGCGCTACGTCGAGAGCCGTATCTACAACGCGCTGCTCCAGTCGGCTGCCTCCAAGCACGCCGCCACCCGCCGCGCGATGAAGTCGGCGACCGACAACGCGGGCGAGCTGATCAACACGCTCTCCCGCCTTGCCAACGCGGCCCGCCAGGCCGAAATCACCCAGGAGATCAGCGAGATCGTCGGTGGCGCGAGCGCCCTGGCCGACGCGACCGCGGGGAGTGACAAGTAATGACGACCACTGTTGAGACGGCCGCTGCCACGGGCCGCGTCGCCCGGGTCATCGGCCCGGTCGTCGACGTGGAGTTCCCCGTCGACGCGATGCCGGAGATCTACAACGCGCTGCACGTCGAGGTGGCCGACCCGGCCAACGCCGGCGAGAAGAAGATCCTGACCCTCGAGGTCGCCCAGCACCTGGGTGAGGGCCTGGTCCGGACGATCTCCATGCAGCCCACCGACGGTCTGGTCCGCCAGGCGACGGTGACCGACACGGGCGCGGGCATCAGCGTCCCGGTCGGTGACTTCACCAAGGGCAAGGTGTTCAACACCCTCGGTGAGGTGCTGAACGTCGACGAGAGCTACGAGGGCGAGCGCTGGTCCATCCACCGCAAGGCCCCCGCGTTCGACCAGCTCGAGTCGAAGACCGAGATGTTCGAGACGGGCCTGAAGGTCGTCGACCTCCTCACCCCGTACGTCAAGGGCGGCAAGATCGGTCTGTTCGGTGGTGCCGGTGTCGGCAAGACCGTGCTGATCCAGGAAATGATCATGCGTGTCGCCAACCTCCACGAGGGCGTCTCCGTCTTCGCGGGCGTCGGCGAGCGCACCCGTGAGGGCAACGACCTCATCGCGGAGATGGAAGAGTCCGGCGTTCTGGACAAGACCGCGCTGGTCTTCGGCCAGATGGACGAGCCCCCGGGCACCCGTCTGCGCGTCGCGCTGGCCGGCCTGACCATGGCCGAGTACTTCCGTGACGTCCAGAAGCAGGACGTGCTGTTCTTCATCGACAACATCTTCCGCTTCACCCAGGCCGGTTCCGAGGTCTCCACGCTGCTCGGCCGTATGCCGTCCGCGGTGGGTTACCAGCCGAACCTGGCCGACGAGATGGGTCAGCTGCAGGAGCGCATCACCTCGACGCGTGGTCACTCGATCACCTCGATGCAGGCGATCTACGTCCCCGCGGACGACCTGACCGACCCGGCCCCGGCCACCACCTTCGCCCACCTCGACGCGACGACGGTTCTCTCCCGTCCGATCTCCGAGAAGGGCATCTACCCGGCCGTGGACCCGCTGGACTCCACGTCCCGCATCCTGGACCCGCGGTACATCGCGCAGGACCACTACGACGCCGCGATGCGCGTCAAGACGATCCTGCAGAAGTACAAGGACCTCCAGGACATCATCGCGATCCTCGGTATCGATGAGCTCGGCGAGGAGGACAAGCTCGTCGTCCACCGTGCCCGTCGTGTGGAGCGCTTCCTGTCCCAGAACACCCACGCCGCCAAGCAGTTCACCGGCGTGGACGGCTCGGACGTTCCGCTGGACGAGTCGATCGCCGCGTTCAACGCGATCTGCGACGGCGACTACGACCACTTCCCCGAGCAGGCGTTCTTCATGTGCGGTGGCCTGGAGGACCTCAAGGCCAACGCCAAGGAGCTCGGCGTCTCCTGAGCCCTGTGCTCGTGTGAGGGGGCGGGCGCGTCCCGCCCCCTCTGTCACGCCCACTAGACTTGTAACCAACACCCGGCGAAACCGTCGGGTGGTGACCCGAGGAGCCCCCCCTTGGCTGCTGAGCTGCACGTCGAGCTGGTCGCTGCCGACCGCCAGGTCTGGTCCGGTGAGGCCCGTCTGGTCATCGCTCGCACCCCCTCCGGCGACATCGGCGTCATGCCCGGTCACCAGCCGCTGCTCAGCGTGCTGGAGTCGGGTCCCGTGACCATCCGTTTGAGTGATGGTGGGACGGTCGTCGCCGCGGTGCACGGCGGTTTCATCTCCTTCGCGGACAACAAGCTGTCGCTGCTGGCGGAGATCGCGGAACTCGCGGACGAGATCGACGTCCAGCGCGTGGAGGCGGAACTGGCACGCGCGAAGGCGGAGGGCGACGACGCCGCCGAGCGCCGCGCGGACGTACGACTGCGTACGGCGGCGACGAGCTGAAGCCGCGCGAGACTGTATGACGTCACTCAGCCGCGGTCGGCACCGGAGCAATCCGGAGCCGACCGCGGCTGAGGCAGATATAGGTGTTTTTTCCGTTCCGTTACCTATTTTCGGTACCTAGGAGACGAGGAGGTCGGTGTCGATGGTCCTCGCTCTGACTGTGTGCGGAGTCGTCGTGGCCCTGGTGGTGCTGGGGCTCTTCGTCTTCGGGCTGCGCCGCAGACTGATCCAGCGCTCCGGGGGCACCTTCGACTGTTCCCTGCGCTGGGACGTTCCCGAGAAGACCGACACCAGCGGCAAGGGCTGGAGCTACGGAGTCGCCCGCTACAACGGCGACCGCATCGAGTGGTACCGCGTCTTCTCCTACGCCTACCGTCCCCGCCGCGTCCTGGAGCGCGCCGCGATCGAGGTCGCCGGCCGCCGCCTCCCGGAGGGCGAGGAGGAACTGGCCCTTCTCTCCGACGCCGTCGTCCTCACCTGCCTGCACCGGGGAACGCGCCTCGAACTCGCCATGAGCGAGGACGCGCTGACCGGTTTCCTCGCGTGGCTGGAGGCAGCCCCGCCCGGACAGCGAGTGAATGTGGCGTAGCCACATTCACTCGCTGGGTGGGGTCCCCCCGGACGAAGTCTGGGGGAGCGTCAGCGTGGCTTGATTTAGAGGTTATCGCTGATGGCGCTCACCAGCTCTCCGTTGCTGGTGTCGCCGCTGAACTCCCAGAAGAACGCGCCGCCCAGGCCCTGGGACCTGGCCCAGTTCATCTTCCCGGCGATCGTGCTCGGTGTGTCGTAGGACCACCAGTTGCTGCCGCAGTGGGCGTAGGCCGTGCCCGCGACGGTGCCGGTGACCGGGCAGGACGTCTTGAGGACCTTGTAGTCCTCGATGCCCTGCTCGTACGTTCCCGCCGCGGCCCCCGTGGCGGTGCCGCCGGGCGCGTCCTGGGTCACGCCCGTCCAGCCGCGGCCGTAGAAGCCGATGCCGATGAGCAGCTTGCTCGCGGGCACGCCGATCGCCTTGTACTTGGCGATCGCGTCGGCCGTGGTGAACCCGGCCTTCGGGATGCCGGAGTACGAGGTGAGCGGGGAGTGCGGGGCCGTGGGGCCCTGCGCGTCCCAGGCGCCGAAGAAGTCGTACGTCATCACGTTGAACCAGTTGACGGAGTTCGCGGCGCCCGCGTAGTCGGCGGCCTCGATCTTGCCGCCGGCCGAGCCGTCGGCGGTGACGGCCGCGGTGACCAGCTTGCTCGTGCCGAACTTGGCGCGCAGCGCGGCCAGCACGTTCTTGAAGGCGGCGGCCCCGCTGGTGTCGCAGGACAGGCCGCAGGCGTTCGGGTACTCCCAGTCGATGTCGATGCCGTCGAAGACGTCGGCCCAGCGCGGGTCGTTGACGAGGTTGTAGCAGGAGTCGGCGAAGGCGCTGGGGTTGGCCGCGGCCTGGGCGAAGCCGCCGGACCAGGTCCAGCCGCCGAAGGACCACAGCACCTTGAGGTTCGGGTACTTGGCCTTCAGCTCACGCAACTGGTTGAAGTTGCCCCGCAGCGGCTGGTCCCAGGTGTCGGCGACGCCGCTGACGGACTGGTCGGCGGTGAACGCCTTGTCGTAGTCGGCGTAGGAGTCGCCGATCGCGCACTGGCCGTTCGTCACGTTGCCGAAGGCGTAGTTGATGTGCGTGATCTTCGCGGCCGAGCCGGAGGTCACCAGGTTCTTGACGTTGTAGTTGCGGCCGTAGATGCCCCACTCGGTGAAGTAGCCGAGCTTGACCTTGTCGCCGGTGGGCGGGGGCGTGCTCGGGCCGCCGGTGGTGTGGACCGCGACCGCGCCGCTGGCCGGCCCGGTCTGGTCGGCGGTGTCGCGGGCCTGGACGGTGTAGGAGTAGTCGCTGCCCGCGGTGAGGCCGGTGTCGGTGTACGAGGTCGTGGTCACGGTGGCGACGACCTTGCCGTCGCGCAGGACGTCGTAGTTCTTGACGCCCTTGTCGTCGGTGGCGGCGCTCCAGCTCAGCTTTACCGAGGTGTCGGTGATCGAGGACGCCGTCGGGGTGCCGGGCGCGGAGGGCGGGTTGTCGCCGGGGACGGTGGTGCCGCCGTCACAACTGCCGCCGTTCAGGGTGCAGTTGCTCGGTGCGCCGGAGCCGGTGCCGTTGAAGCCGAAGGAGACGGAGGCGCCCGGGGCGAGGGTGCCGTTGTAGGACTTGTTCTTGGCGGTCCAGTGGGTGCCGGAGCTGGTGACGTCGGCGTCCCAGGCCGAGGTGACGGCGGTGCCGGAGGGGAAGTCCCAGGCGATGGTCCAGGAACTGATCGCCGTGGAGCCGGTGTTGGTGACGGTCCACTTGCCCTCGAAGCCGGTGCCCCAGTCCTGGGTCTTGGCGTAGGTGGCCGTCGCGGTGCCCGCGGCCTGGGCGGAGCTCGCGAGGCCGACCAGTCCGGCCAGCGGGAGCAACAGGGTCGCGAACCCTGCCGCGGCTCGGTGTCTGAAGCGCATGACGCGCCTCCTTAGGGGGAGTTGGGGCGTGACTGAGCCTTCACGCCCACGGTGCCGCGAGAATAGAAAGGTCTGGACCACGGGTCAAGAGGTCTGGACCAATCGCTGTGGGCGACCTCTAGATCCCCAACTCCTGTGCCAGTACGGCGGCTTGGACCCGACTGCGCAGATCCAGCTTCCCGAGCAACCGGCTGACGTGCGTCTTCACCGTCGCCTCGGCCATGTCGAGGCGGGACGCGATGGCCGCGTTGGACAGCCCCTCGCCGAGACAGGCCAGCACTTCACGCTCGCGCCGGGTGAGGACGTCGAGCACCGCCGGGTCCCGCGACGGCCGTACCGGCCTGGCGGCGAACTCGGCGATCAGGCGGCGGGTGACGGCCGGGGCGACGATCCCTTCTCCGCGCGCGACCGTCCGCACCGCGTCCAACAGGTCCTTCGCCTCCGTGCTCTTGAGCAGGAAACCCGCGGCGCCCGCGCGCAACGCCCCGAACACGTACTCGTCGAGATCGAAGGTGGTCAGGACGAGAACGTCCGCGAGCCGCTCCTCGACCACCGTCCGGGTCGCCGACACACCGTCCAGACGCGGCATCTGAACATCCATCAGGACCAGGTCCGGCCGCACCTCCCGCGCCAGCGCCACCGCCCGCTCGCCGTCCGGCGCCTCGCCCACCACCTCGATGTCGGGCGCGCTGCGCAGGATCAGGACCAGCCCGGCGCGGACGGCGGACTGGTCCTCGGCGACCAGGACGCGGATCATTCGACGGCTCCTTCGGCGAGGGGAAGAGCGGCGTGCACGGCCCACAGCCCGCCGTCGGGACCGGCCTCGAACGTGCCGCCCAGCAGCGCGGCCCGCTCCCGCATGCCGGTGAGTCCGGCGCCGGACCCGGGTGCGCGCGGGCCGCCCCGCTCGCCGTACGGGCTGGTCACCCGGATGTCGAGGTGGCCGTCGCGCCGGGTGAGCGTCACCGTGACCCGGCCTGGGCAGGCGTGCTTGAGGGCGTTGGTCAGGGACTCCTGGACGATGCGGTAGGCGGCGAGTTCGACGGGGGTGGGTACCTGGCCGTGCCCGGCTTCGAGGGCGACGTCGAGGCCGTTGGCGCGGGCGGTGTCGACGAGGGCGGCGAGGCCGTCGAGGGAGGGGACCGCGCTGGGCTCGCCGTCGCCGTCCCGCAGGATGCCGATCAGCCGCCGCATCTCCGAGAGCCCTGCCACGCTGTTCTCCCGGATGACGGACAGCGCCTCCTCCGAGGTGCCCGGTTCGTCGATCGACAGCGCGGCCGTGGAGTGGATGGCGATCGCGGAGAGGTGGTTGGCGACCAGGTCGTGCAACTCGCGTGCCATCCGGGCCCGTTCGGCGGCGACGGCCTGCGCCCGGTCCATCTCCGCGAGCAGCGCGGTCTGTTCGGCGCGCAGCCCGGCGGCCTCGGCGGCGTCACGGTGATTGCGGACGATCCAACCGGTGGCCGCCGGCGCGAACGCCACGATGCCGGTCACCACCCCGATCAGCAGCGCCTGGGGCACCCGCCACACCGCCAGCGGCACCAGCGAACCGGCCACCGTGAGCAGCCCGGTGATCCACGGGATGCGCCGCGCTGAGGCGGGCGAACCGTACAGGACGGCCGCGTACACCAGGTCGGTGAACATCAGCACCGTGGCCAGGCTGCCCTGGGTCACCACGTCGGCGCAGACAGCGGCCGTGCCCGTCAGCAGGGCGGTGCGCGGGGCGGTGCGGCGCAGCAGCTCGCACGCGGCCGTCACGGTCAGCGGCAGCAGGATCGGCCAGGGCCCGTCGAAGAGCGTGACCGGGTCGGAGGCCGGCCGGGTGGTGGAGCCGATGCCCGTCAGCAGCAGCCCGCCGAGCAGCCCGCCCACCGCGACGAACACGTCGAAGCGGTGTGGTCGCGGCAGTCGGAGGGCCATACCCCCATCCAACACGCCCCGCCCACCGCCCGCCTGCTCCCCGGGAACGGTCCCCGACTGCATCTTTCGATGTACCGCGACCTCCTCAGCGACGACGACGAAAGTCGCCGCGACCGCCGGGAGCCTGGAGGTAGGAGGGAAGGAGCGGATCGTGGTCGTCGGGCTGGTCATCGCGTGCGAGGTCGCGTTCTGGGTGCTGCTGGCCGCCGGGCTGGCCGTGCGCTATCTGCTGAAGTGGCGCCGCACGAGCGTGGCCCTGCTGCTGTGCGAGCCGCTCCTCGAGCTGGTCCTGTTCGCGGTGACGGCCGAGGACCTGAGGAACGGCGCGAAACCCAGCTGGGAGCACGGCCTGGCCGCCCTCTACATCGGCTACACCGTCGCCTACGGCCACTACACGATCCGCTGGCTGGACGGCCACGCCTCCCATCGCCTGGCCGGCGGCCCCCGCCCGCCCGGGCCACCCCGCTACGGCCTGCCCCGCGCCCGCCACGAGGCCGCCCTCTGGCTGCGCACCCTCCTCGCCGCGGCCATCGCCTGCGCCCTGCTGCAGGCGGCGATATGGTACGTCGGCCCCGGCGACACCTCGTCCCTGCGTGCTTTCCAGTGGGCGGCCCTGCGGGCCCTGGCCATCCACGGCCTGATCGCCCTGACGTACCTGCTCTGGCCGAAGAAACAGCCGCCCGCCCCGCGCAGGACCGTACCCTGACCGGGCGGTGAGTGAGGGAGAGGCGCATGGGTGAGGCGGAACGGGCCGGGGCCGTGCTGGTCGTGGACGACGACGCGGCCATCCGGCGCTCGCTGGAGCGCGGGCTCAGGCTGAGCGGATTCCGGGTCCGCACGGCGGAGGGCGGGCGCGAGGCGCTGGCGGTGATCCAGGAGACGCCCCCCGACGTGCTGGTCCTCGACGTGTCGATGCCCGGCATGAGCGGCATCGAGGTGTGCGAACGGCTCCGGGCCGACGGACTGGACCTGCCCGTGCTGATGCTCTCCGCGCTCGACGAGACCGCCGACCGCATCGCCGGGCTCCAGGCGGGCGGCGACGACTACCTGGTCAAGCCGTTCGCCCTGCAGGAACTGGTACTGCGCCTGCGCGCGCTGCTGCGCCGCCGGCCGCCCGCGGGGGAGGTGCTGCGGGTCGCAGGCCTGGTGATCGATCCGGGCGCCCGCACCGCCGAGCGCGACGGGCGGCCGCTGGAGCTGACCCGCCGCGAGTTCGAGCTGCTGGAGGTGCTGGCGCGCAACGCCGGGCTCGTCCTGACCCGCGACCAGCTGCTGGAGCGGGTGTGGGGCTACGACTTCGACGTCCGTACCGACGCCGTCGACACGTTCGTCAGCTATCTGCGCCGCAAGCTGGAGGCAGACGGGCAGCCCCGGCTCGTCCACACCGTGCGCGGCGTGGGCTTCGTCCTGAGGGAAGACCGGTGAGGCTCTCCACCCGCATCGGGCTCGCCGTCGGCCTCACCGTGCCGCTGCTCGTGCTGGCCTCCGGCTGGCTGCTGCTGCGGCTGGTCAACCACGACCTGCACCACGCCGAGGACCAGCACCTGCGCACCCGCGCCACCGCCATGGTCCCCGAGGCCCGCGCCCTGCTGCGGGCCAGCGTCAACGGCCGGCCCAAGGTCGCCGACACCCGCGAACGCCTGCTGTTCAGCGCCGCCCTCGACGTCGGCGTACGGATGATCGGCCCCGACGGCACCTTCAGCGGCGGCCCCCAGCCGGACGCCTCGGTGCCGTTGCCCGAGGGCACCACCGGACCGGTCACCGTCCGGGCCGCGGGGGAGAGCTGGCGGGCGCTGGCCCGGCCGATCAGCACCCCGCGCGGTTCGGGCACCCTCTGGGTCTTCTCGCCCAACGCCGCCGACCAGGCCCAACTCCGGCTCGTACGGCATCGGGTGGCCGTGACCACCCTGCTCGCCGTGCCGCTGTCCGGCCTGCTCGCCTGGGGCGTCGCCACCGGCGCGACCGGCCCGCTGCGCCGCCTCGGCCGCCGTACCGCCGGACTCGACCCGCGCACCAGCCCGGCCCGCCTCTCCGACCAGCCGAGCGGCGTCACCGAGGTCGACGAGCTGGCGGCGACCCTGCGCACCGTCCTCACCCGCTACGACGAGCAGGCGGCCCGCACCGCCGAGGCGCTGGACACCGCCCGCTCCTTCTCCTCCGCCGCCGCCCACGAACTGCGCACCCCGCTGATGAGCATGGGCACCAACCTCGACATCCTCGCCGCCCACCCCGACCTGCCCGAACCGGACCGCACGGAGGTCCTGGCCGACCTGCGCACCGAACACGCCCGGCTGCTGAACCTCCTGGTCATGCTGCGCGAGCTGGGCCGCGGCGACCTGGTGGAGGCGGAGGCCTTCCGCACCGTGGACGTGTCCGAGGCGGCCGACGCCTGCGTGGCCGAGGCCCGGCGCCGCGCCCCCGACGCCCGGATCGACCTCGCCGCGGAACCCGGGGCGACGGTGCACGGCTGGGAACCGGGCCTGCGCCTGCTCCTGGACAACCTGCTGGCCAACGCCCTGGCGCACGGGCGGGACGCGGCGGGCCGGGCGACGGTGACGGTCGGCGTGCGCAGGACCGGCGACGAGGTCGTCGTCACCGTCGACGACCAGGGCCCGGGGGTGCCTCCCGAGGCCCGCGCCCGGATCTTCGAGCGCTTCCAGCGCGGACCCGACAGCTCCGGTTCCGGGCTCGGCCTGACCCTCGTCGCCCAGCAGACGGCCCTGCACGGCGGGAGCGTCACGGTCGAGGACGGCCCCTCCGGCGGGGGCGCCCGCTTCGTCGTGCGCCTGCCGTCCACCGGCGGCCCGCTGCCCGCGCACCGCGGCTGGCTGATCGACACAGCCGGGACAAACCGGTCACAGAGTTTCCCCAAAGAGGCTCCCTAGCCTCCCCGGCAGGCGGACGGACGCAGGGGGCCGTCCGCGGAACGGAGGCTGAGATGTACGTACGACGACACCGGCGCACGCTCCTCGTGGGAGCGGCCGTGGCGACGATCCTGGCGGGCGGCACCGGGGCGGCGGTGGCCGAGAGCACCCCGGCGCCCGCGCCCACGGCCAAGTCGGCTCCGGCCGGGGACGGGGCGAAGGCCCTGTGCAAGCGGGCCCCGAAGATCGAGCACCGCATCGACCGGGCGCTCAAGCGCCTGAACGCGGGCGCCGACCGGCGCGGCTCGATCGCCCGGCTGCAGCAGCGCGTGGACAAGGCGAAGGCGGCAGGACACAGCGAGATCGCCACCTATCTCCAGGACAAGCTGACCTTCCGCAAGTCGCTGGTGACGACCCTGCAGCAGCGGCAGAAGGACCTGGCCGGCGTGCAGACCTGGTGCAAGGACAACAACGGCGGCGCGAGCTGATGCGCCCGAGGCTCGCGGCCGCCGCGGTCGTGCTCCTCGTGGGGCTGACCGCGGGCTGCGCGCACGACGGCGGCACGCCCCAGAAGGCGGCCGCCACCCCCTCCGGCTACTCGGAGATGCAACAGAAGGTGGCCGCGGCCGAGTCCGCCGTCGCACAGGCGGACAAGGACGCGGCCCAGGACCACTGAGAGGAGGGCCGGGCGGGGAGCGCCCGGACTCAGCGCTCCCCGCCCGGCGTCCACAGGACGTCGCCGACGTCCTTGTTGGCCGTGCGGGCCAGAATGCTGCATCTTCCGGGGGTGAGCCCCCGGACCCCCGGCCGGAGCGGCATGTTCGTCAGCGCTCCCCGCCCGGCGTCCACAGGACGTCGCCGACGTCCTTGTTGGCCGTGCGGGCCAGAATGCTGCATCTTCCGGGGGCGACCCCCGGACCCCCGGCCGGAGCGGCATGTTCGTCAGCGCTCCCCGCCCGGCGTCCACAGGACGTCGCCGACGTCCTTGTTGGCCGTGCGGGCCAGAATGCTGCATCTTCCGGGGGCGACCCCCGGACCCCCGGCCGGAGCGGCATGTTCGTCAGCGCTCCCCACCCGGCACCCACAGCACGTCCCCCACGTCCTTGTTGGCCGTGCGGGCCAGAATGAACAGCAGGTCCGACAGGCGGTTCAGATAGGTCGCGGTGAGCGGGTTCATCGCCTCGCCGTGCACCTCCAGCGCCGCCCACGTCGAGCGCTCGGCCCGGCGTACGACCGTGCAGGCCTGGTGCAGCAGGGCCGCCCCCGGCGTACCGCCCGGCAGGATGAAGGACCGCAGTTTCTCGAGCCGCTCGTTGAAGCGGTCACAGTCCGCCTCTAGTTTGTCGATGTAGAACTGCTCGACCCGCAGGGGCGGGAACTCGGGGTTCTCCACGACCGGGGTGGACAGGTCGGCCCCGACGTCGAACAGGTCGTTCTGGACCCGGGTGAGGACCTTGACGACCTCCTCCTCAAGGCCGCCCAGCGCGATCGCCGTACCGATCACCGCGTTCGCCTCGTTGGCGTCCGCGTACGCGGAGATCCGCAGATCGGTCTTGGCGACCCGGCTCATGTCACCGAGGTTGGTGGTGCCCTTGTCGCCGGTCTTCGTGTAGATGCGCGTCAGATTGACCATATGGCCAGCGTAATGACGCCCGGGCCGCCCGGAACCGACGTGTGCCGACCGTCACGGCGACAGCGGGGAGGCGGGCGCCGCCCCAGGGGTACCGGCAGCATCAGGCCGGACGGCAGCATCGACGGCATGGTCGCCGAATCTGATGGCCGGTCAGATCGCCCGGGTGCACACCGCCACCTCCGCCATCGCCGCTCAACTACGCCGTCCGAGGGGCCCCGTGACCCGCGTCGGTGTGATGTCCGTCAGATGAGACGTGACTCGCGTTACTAACCGGTCACACAGCTCCCCACGAGCGCTAAGGTCCGCCGGAGAGGCAACCTGAAAAGGGTGTAAGGCGTTTCAAAGGGGAGTCGCGAACGTGCCACGGAAGCTTGCCGTCATCGGTGCCGGCCTGATGGGTTCCGGTATCGCCCAGGTCTCCGCGCAGGCGGGCTGGGACGTCGTGCTGCGCGACGTCACCGACGAGGCACTGAACCGTGCCGTCGGCGGTATCCAGGCGTCCTACGACAAGTTCGTGAGCAAGGGGAAGCTGGAGGCGCACGACGCCGACGCCGCCCTGGCCCGGATCACCACGACCACCGACCTGGACGCCGTCGCCGACGCCGACGTCGTGGTCGAGGCCGTCTTCGAGAAGCTGGAGGTGAAGCACGAGATCTTCCGCGCGCTCGACAAGACCGTGCGCGAGGACGCCGTGCTCGCCTCGAACACCTCCGCCATCCCGATCACCAAGATCGCGGCGGCCACCGAACGCCCCGAGCGGGTGGTCGGCGTGCACTTCTTCTCACCGGTCCCGATGATGCAGCTCGTCGAACTGGTCCGCGGGTACAAGACGAGCGACGAGGCCCTCGCCACCGCGCGGGAGTTCGCCGAGTCCGTCGGCAAGACCTGCATCGTCGTCAACCGGGACGTCGCGGGGTTCGTCACCACCCGCCTCATCTCGGCGCTCGTCGTCGAGGCGACCAAGCTCTACGAGTCCGGCGTGGCGAGCGCCGAGGACATCGACCTCGCCTGCAAGCTGGGCTTCGGCCACGCGATGGGCCCGCTGGCCACGGCGGACCTGACCGGCGTCGACATCCTGTTGCACGCCACCAGCAACATCTACACCGAGTCGCAGGACGAGAAGTTCGCGCCGCCGGAGCTGATGCGCCGGATGGTTGACGCCGGTGACATCGGACGCAAGAGCGGGCAGGGCTTCTACTCGTACTGAAAACACCGGTACGTCCAGCCACTGAAACCGCACAAGCCCCAGGAGTCTCACTCCTGGGGGTGAATTCGGTATCGGTTCGCTTACAGACGGCAACCTGGTCGCCGCTGAAGCAGTCAGACGTGGCACAGCCACCGTCACGGAGTACGTCACCGCACTCACGGGGAGCGCATATGTACATCAGGGGCGACCACGCCGAGCTGGTCGTCGGGGGCCGCCTCGACGTCCGCAGCGCGGCGGACGCCCGTACGGTCCTGCACTCGGCCGTCGACGACGGAGTCGGCGACCTGGTGCTCGACCTGTCCGAACTGGACTCCTGGGACGCCACCGGGCTCGGGGTGATCATGGGCGTCCACCGACGGGCCGGCCGCTGCGGCCGGCGCCTGGTGCTGCGCGAGGTGCCGCCGCAGATGCAGCGTCTGCTGGTGGCCACCCGGCTGCACCGGATCCTGGCGATCGAGGGCGGCATCGGGGTCGAGTCCCTGCCCCGCGTCTGACCCCGGCGCAATCCTCATGAGACTGTGACGTCTCGGGCGGGTCGGTACCCCGGGCTGTCGGAGATACTGAGCGAAGGTTTAGGGTTCGGTCGCCCGCCACCCTGAGAACCCTCGAGCGGGCACCGGACCAGAAGCGACAGCGAGGTGTGCGGCAAGGCCGGGAGGGGCTGTATCGGCACACGAGCGCTTTTGGGGGGCTTGAACCTATGGACCCGAACAACCGGGGACCCGAGGAGTACGGCCATGACGGCGACGGCGACATGCCGCGCCCGCGCCCGCCCAGGGACTCCCTCACATCCGACTTCGGCCAGCACACGCCCGCGTTGGCCCGCACGGTACAGCTGGTCACCGGCGACCACCTGCTCACCGTCAACCCCGTCGACGGCAGCGAGATAGAGGCCTGCCCGCCCGGCGAGCGCCCGGGCCGGCCCGAGAAGCTCACCGCGGCCGAGCGCGTCGAGGCGGACCGCGCCGCCAGGGCGCCCGTCCCGCCGGGACCCAGCCGGCCCGCCCTGTCCCTCCTGGAGCGTCAGGACGACCGCGAACGCCTGGTCCGCCTCCTGGCCCGCGGCCGTTCCGTACGCCTCACCGGCCCGGCCGGCTCCGGCCGCAGCGCCCTGCTCGACCTGGTCGCCGAGGACTGCTCGGACCTCGCCCCCGACGGCGTCGTCCGCCTCAGCGGCTTCCACCGCGGCGCCGAGGACCTGCTGTACGACCTCTTCTACAGCGTCTACAACGCCCCCCTGCACCGCCCCGAGCGGGACGAACTGCTCGGATACGTCCGCGAGATCGGCGCCGTCGTCGTCCTGGACGACATCGAGTTCGGCGGTGCCGCGCTCGACGAGCTGATCGACGCGACGCCGGAATGCGCCTTCCTGATCGGCGCCACCCCCGACGTGCCGGCGCCGTCCGCCGACTCCCCCGTCGAGGAGGTCCTGCTCGGCGGCCTGGAGCGCGCGGGCGGAGTGGAGATCATCGAGCGTGCCGTCGGCCGGGTCCTCACCGAGGAGGAGGCCAACTGGGCCGGCGACCTCTGGTTCGAGTCGGAGGGCCTGCCCCTGCGGTTCGTCCAGGCCGGTGCGCTGCTGCGCCAGCGCGACCAGCAGCGGGCCGGCGCGTCCGCCGTCGACGAGTTCGGCGTCTTCGCCGACGCTCTGCCCGTCGACGCGCCGTTCGAGACGCCCTTCGGCGCCGAGGACGGCGACGAGATACCCCTGCCCTCGCTCGGCGAGGCCGCCGCGCCCGCGCCGTTGCTCGCCGCCCGGCTCAGCGACTCGGCCCGCGCCACCCTGCGGTTCGCCGTCGCGCTCGGCGGTGAGGTCCCGCACCAGGCCCATCTGCCCGCCCTCGTCGGCGACACCCACGCGGACGCCGCCCTCGGCGAACTGGCCTCCTGCGGCCTGGTCTCGGCCGTCGGCTCCCGCTACCGCCTCGCGGTCGGCGTACTGCAGCAACTGGAGGCCGCCGGGTACGGCGACGACGTCGAGGCCCGCGCGCTGACCGCCGCCCAGCACTACGCCTGGTGGGCCGGGCACCCCTCGGTCACCCCGGAACGCGTGTGCGCCGAGGCCGACGCCCTGCTCGCCGCCCTCACGCTCCTGGTGCCGGGCACGACCCCGCCCGCCGAGGGCGAGGAGGCGGTCACCGTCCAACTGGCCCGCACGGCCGCGCCCGCCTTCGCGGCGGGGCTGCACTGGACCGCCTGGGACCGGGCCCTGCGGGCCGGTGCCGAGGCCGCCCGGCTGGCCGGAGAGGTGGCCGAACAGGCCTACTTCCACCATGAGCTGGGCATCCTCGCGATCTGCTGCGGGGAGTTCGAACGGGCCCGCACCGAGCTGGAGACCTCCCTCGGACTGCGCGGCGCCACCTCCGACAAGCGCGGCACCGTCGCCGGCCGCCGCGCCCTCGCCCTGGTGGCCGACCGGACCGGCACCGCGCCGGGGTTCGTGCCGACCGCCGGCGAGGAGGTCCCGGACGCGCGGTACGAGGAGTCCCAGTCGCCGCCGGGCGGAGTGCCGGCCGCGTTCGGGGCGGCCCTGCCGGCGCTCCCGTCGAGCGGCGACACCGCGACGATCGTCGTCCACCGCGCGCCCCCGCCCGGTACGCCGCCCAAGGCCCACCGCGCCGGCATCCGCGGGCTCGCCCGGCGCAACCTGGTCGCGGCCGGCGCGGGCGCGCTGCTCGTGGCGGTGCTCGGCACGGTGGTGACGCTGGGCGCCACGTCCAACAACGACGCCACCAACCCCTCGAACAAGGTCGGCGTCAACCCGTCGGCCAGCGCGGGCGTGGACGACGGCTCCCTGGGCGCCGACAAGCCGAAGAACAGCAACGCCGGCGACACGGGCACGGCCACCAGCAGGCCGAGCAACCCGGGCGCCGGCGGCACGTACGGCACCTCGGGCGGCCCGACCGTGCCGTCCGGCGGCAAGACCCCGACGGACAACCCGAGCGGGACGAAGGGGTCGGGGGGCGGTCCGACGACCTCGCCCTCGCACTCGGCGACGTCGAAGCCGTCGTCGAGCCCGAGCAAGTCGTCTTCGCCGTCGACGTCACCGTCGCAGTCGGCTTCACCTTCCGCGTCGGCGTCGCAGTCCCCGTCGCCTGCCCCGCCGACCACCAGCAACTCGGCGAGCGGTCCGGCGTCATCGGCCCCGGCGGTGACGAGCAGCTCGGCGAGTGCGCCGACGCCCAGCAGCGACCGTTCCCCGAGCCGCTCCGCAGGCGCGGTGATCTGAGGCACCCACACCGAAGGGGGCCGGGTTCGTCACGACGAACCCGGCCCCCTCGGCCGTACCGGAGACCCCGCTCAGAACAGGCGCAGCTTGTCGTCCTCGATGCCCCTGAGCGCGTCGTAGTCCAGGACCGTGCAGCCGATGCCGCGGTCCGTCGCGAGCACACGGGCCTGCGGCTTGATCTCCTGGGCCGCGAAGATGCCGCGGACCGGGGCGAGATGGGGGTCGCGGTTCAACAGCTCCAGGTAGCGCGTGAGTTGCTCCACCCCGTCGATCTCGCCCCGCCGCTTGATCTCGATCGCGACGGTCTGTCCCTCGGCGTCACGGCAGAGGATGTCGACCGGGCCGATGGCCGTCATGTACTCGCGGCGGATGAGGGTGTACCCGTCGCCCAGGGTCTCGATGCGGTCGGCGAGCAGTTCCTGGAGGTGCGCTTCCACGCCGTCCTTGATCAGGCCCGGATCCACGCCCAGTTCGTGCGAGGAGTCGTGGAGGACCTCCTCCATGGTGATGATGAGCTTCTCGCCCGCCTTGTTGACGACCGTCCACACGCCCTCGTCGTCGCCCGTGCCCTCCTTGAGCGTGCAGGGCGGGGACATCCAGTTCAGGGGCTTGTACGCACGGTCGTCCGCGTGGATCGACACGCTGCCGTCCGCCTTCACCAGGATCAGGCGGGGCGCCGAGGGGAGATGGGCGGTGAGCCGGCCCGCGTAGTCGACGGAGCATCGGGCAATGACGAGACGCATGGTCGGCAACGCTACTCGACGGGCGAGGGTGCACGCGATTCGCCCCGTAAAACCACTGACCACCCTCGTTCAATTCTGGCTGATTGTGTGCCCAATGAGGTCGCCGCATGTACGCATTCTGCTGGTGCGGTCACCGTCGGTTGCCTACCGTAGGGAACGGGAGGTCGCGAGGCATGCACACAGCGTATCGGCGTCGTGAACTCCCTTATCTGTCCGGCAACCCCCGTCATCGCGGGGGTGCGAGAGGAGAACCCATGTCGCTCGACGTCTCACCGGCCCTACTCGAACAGGCCGAGCGAGGCGAGGTCGACGAAGCAGCTTTCGTCGACTGCGTCCGGACCTCCCTGCCCTACGCATGGGAGATGATCAGCTCCCTGGTGGCCCAGCTGAAGGTGGACGGTGGACAGTTCGCCGACAACCTGACGCCCCCGCCGGACGAGCAGGCACGCGGTCAGCTGCTGCGTGCGCTCGCGAGTGATGCGATACGCGGCGCCCTGCAGCGGCACTTCGGAGTGCGGCTGGCCTTCCAGAACTGCCACCGGGTGGCGGTGTTCCCGTTGGACTCGTCCGTGGACGAGACGCTGGCCCGCTTCACCTCGGTGCGCAGTCAACTGCTCAACCAGTCTCCGGAGCTTCGGGACTGCTGAGCGGCACGACGCAGGCTTGCCGCTCCGTACGCGGGAGGTGCAGTCAGTACCGGAGCGGCAAGCTCCGTGCCGGGCACGGAAGATGGGCCCCGTGCGTGATCAGCCGAGGTGGGGGAGGACCTCCGCGCCCAGCCGCCGTACGTTCTCCTCGGTGGCCGCGAGGTCGCCGGAGCCCTCGACCAGCAGGGCGAAGCGGGAGATGCCGGTCCGCTCGCTGGTGGCCGCGAGTCGGTCCGCGCACAACCTCGGGGTGCCCACCGGGTGCAGCCCGCAGAGCAGTTCGGTGTAGGCCAGCGGGTCGCGCATGCTGCGCTCCCGCCCGTCGACGGTGACATGGGCCTCCAGTCCCTGCTTCAGCCAGCCCGGCATCGCCTTCGTCAGGGCCTCGATCGCGTCCGTGCGCCGGTCCGCGATCTGGCAGATGCCCGCCGAGACATGGCGGGCGCCGAGCACCAGCTCGGGCGGATGCCCGGCCGCGCGCGCCGACTTCCGCCACAGCGCGACCATTTCGGCCTTCTCCTCGTCGCCCACGTGCATCCCGAGCAGCATCGGCAGCCCGCGCCCGGCCGCCAGCCGCACACTGGCCGGGGAGGTGCAGGCGACGACCACCTCCGGGCCCGGGGCGTCCGACAGGGACTCCGACGGCCGGGGGACCACGGGTACCTCACGGAAGGCGAACCGCTCGCCCGCCGCCCCGACCGAGGGTTCGCGCAGCCAACGCACCAGCAGATCGAGTGATTCCGGGAACCCCTTCTCGTACGCGGCGAGACCCGAGCCGAAGACCTCCAGGTCCACCCAGGGGCCGCCGCGCCCCACGCCCAGCGAGAAGCGGCCGCCGGAGGTGACGTGCAGCAGCGCGGCCTGCTCGCCGAGCGCCACCGGGTGGACGGTGGGCAGCACGCTGACCGCCGTGCCGACCCGGAGCCGGCTGGTGCGGCCCAGCAGCAACCCCGCCAGGGTGATCGCCGACGGGCAGGTCCCGTACGGGACGAAGTGGTGCTCGGCCAGCCAGACGGAGTCCAGACCGGCCTCCTCGGCGACCTCGGCCGAGCGGATCGCGCGGTGCAGCGCCTCCCCGTGACCCTGGCCCGGGAACTGGGCCGCCAACACGAATGTTCCTACACGCATTGCTTTTTCCTGCTTTCTTGGCTCCGACGCGGAGCTCCCCCGCCCGGCATAACCGCCTGACACGTGCCGAGGACACGGCCTGACGGAGAGATTTGCGGATTGTCTGCAGAATGGGCGGCCGCAGCGGGGCTTGCACGGGTTGGTCCTCTACGCGTACCCCTGTCCCGGGCCCGTAGGCTGGAGACGGCCCCTGCTTCCTGTATAGCCCCGTGAGGTGTCCCGTGTCCCCGCGTCGCAACCGACCCAAGGGAGCCGATCCGTCGTCCTCGTCCGGCCGCGGCGCCGAGGACGACCGGAGCGGCCGCTACGGCGGCTGGCAGTCGAGCGAGAGCTGGCAGGGCGAGGAGTGGAGCGTGCGGCATGTGGCGGGGGCGAGCGCGCAGGGCAAGACCTACCGCTGCCCGGGCTGCGACCAGTTGATCCCCTCGGGCGTCCCGCACGTGGTGGCGTGGCCGGAGCACTCGGGCGTCGACGACCGCAGGCACTGGCACAAGGCGTGCTGGAACGCGAAGGACCGCCGCACCACGCGGGTGCAGCGGTCCCGTAACGCGCCGAAGTTCTGAGAGCCGGCTACACGTCCCGCTGCTGCAGCAGCCACACCGCGCCGGCGAACGCGGCGGCGGTCACGCCCACGGCGATCCACAGGGGGTCCCAGCCGGTCGGGCCGCCCTGGGTGAGGGACCTGGCGTAGAAGACGCTCATCTGGCTCGGGATCGAGTAGTTGAGCAGGGCGTCGCGCAGCCAGTTCAGGGACGGCGAGAACATGAACAGGGCGAGCACCAGCGGGGCCAGCACCAGGCCGATCATGATGGTGATGGCGCCCGCGGAGTGCCGGATGACCGAGCCGAGGACCAGCGACAGCAGACCGAGCAGGGCGATGTACAGCGAGATGCCGAAGGTGCCCTTCAGCCACTCCTGGACGCTCGGGGACTTGGCGCCGCTGAGGATGGAGACGTCGGCGAGGGCGACGAGCAGCACGGACACGAAGGTGACCGTGAAGGCCACGGCGAAGAACACGATCGCCTTCGCCGCCAGCACGCGGCTGCGGGACGGGCAGGCCGTCATCGTCGTCCGGATCATCCCGGTGCCGTACTCGGACGCCGTGGTCAGCACGCCGAGCGTGATGATGCAGATGCTGCCGAGCAGCAGGCCGAAGACCCCGTAGGACAGCGGGTTGTCGTTCGCCATGCTCCCTTCCGAGGCGTTGGCCCGCACGAGCACGGCGACCAGCAGGCCGATCCCGATCACGAGAACCAGGAACACGCCGAGCGTCCACATCGTGGACCGCACCGATCTGATCTTCGTCCACTCCGAGGCGAGCGCGTGCCCGAGGTGCGTGCGCACCACCGGGATCGGCGAGGTGTAGCCGGCGTACGGCGAACCGAGCGCGGCGGCCTGCGGCATCGGGGGCTGCGGGGTGCTCATCGTGCGTCCTCGGGCTTGGTCAGGTCGGCGGGGGCGGCGGGCTGGGCGGGCGCTTCCGGCGCGGGCGGGGCGACGGCCGGCGGGCCGCTCTGCGGCGCCTGGGGGGCCGGCTGGGCGTACGGGTTGGGCCCGGCCGCCCCCGGCGCGCTCGGAGCGCCGTACGGGCTCACGGGGGGCTGCCCCGCGCCGCCGTGGGGACCCGGCATCGCGAAGGGTTGGCCGCCCTGCGCGGGCGGCGGCGGGGCGTACCAGCCGGGCTGGCCCTGGCCGGGTACCGGCATCGGAGGCTGGACGCCGGGCGGGAGGGGCTGCATCAGGCCCTCCTTCTGGTCGGTGGTCGAGCGGTAGTCGACCGCGCCCTGCGTCATCCGCATGTACGCCTCCTCCAGCGAGGCCTGATGCGGCGACAGCTCCCACAGCCGTACGTCGGTCTCGTGCGCGATGTCGCTGATGCGGGGGAGCGGCAGTCCCGTGATCCTGAGCGCGCCGTCCTGCTCGGGCAGCACGTGCCCGCCCGCCTCGGTCAGCGCGGACGTCAGCTTCTCCCGCAACTGCGGCTCGGTGTCCGGCGTCCGCACGCGCGCGAAGTCGGCGGAGTTGGCCGAGATGAAGTCCTTCACGCTCATGTCGGCGAGCAGTTGGCCGCGCCCGATGACGATGAGGTGGTCGGCGGTCAGCGCCATCTCGCTCATCAGGTGCGAGGAGACGAAGACCGTACGGCCCTCCGCCGCGAGCGCCTTCATCAGGTTGCGCACCCACAGGATGCCCTCGGGGTCGAGCCCGTTGACCGGCTCGTCGAACAGCAGCACCTGCGGGTCGCCGAGCAGCGCGGCCGCGATGCCGAGCCGCTGCCCCATGCCGAGCGAGAAGCCCTTGGACCGCCGCTTCGCCACGTCCTGGAGGCCGACCACGCCGAGCACCTCGTCGACCCGCCGGGCCGGGATGCCGGACAGCTGGGCCAGGCACAGCAGGTGGTTGCGGGCCGAGCGGCCGCCGTGCACGGCCTTGGCGTCGAGCAGCGCGCCCACCTGGCGGGGCGCGTTCGGCAGCTTGGGGTACGGGTAGCCGCCGATCGTCACCTGCCCCGCGGTGGGGTTGTCCAGCCCGAGGATCATCCGCATCGTCGTCGACTTGCCGGAGCCGTTGGGCCCCAGGAAGCCGGTGACGGCACCGGGCCGTACCTGGAACGAAAGGTTGTACACAGCGGTCTTGTCGCCGTACCGCTTGGTCAGGCCGACAGCCTCGATCATGCTCCGCACCCATCGAAAGGTTCAGGACAGCGGGGCACACGCCCCCCGTAAGGGTTAGGAGGATATCGAGGCGCTGACGGTTCCGCTCAAGAGGAGGTAAAAGACCGGCCGCGAAGAGGCCCGTACCTCCGGGGGAGACGGTACGGGCCTCTGGACGTGCTGGTGGTTACCGGGACTGCTGCGCCGGCACCCCGCGGGAGATCGGCTCGTCCTCGGCCGGCGAACCGGCGGCGGCCACCGCGGCACCCGTGAGCGTGGCGAGCATCTCGCGGACGTTCGTCAGCTGGGCGTTGATGGAGTCGCGGCGGTTGGTCAGCGCCGCGAGCTCGCGCTCGGACTCCGAACGGATGCGGTCGGCCTTGGCGTTGGCGTCGGCCACGATGTCCTCGGCCTGGCGCTGAGCGGTCTCCACCGTCTGGCGGGCGCGGCGCTCGGCGTCGGTGCGCAGCTTCTCGGCCTCCAGGCGCAGCTGCTCCGCGCGGTGCTCGATCTCCGCGAGACGCTTCTCCGCCTTCTGCTGACGCGAGGCCAGGTCGCGCTCGGACTGCTCGCGGCGCTTGGCCAGGTTGGTCTCGAAGTCGGCGGCGGCCTGGGCGGCCTTGGCACGGGTCTCCTCGAAGAGGGCGTCCGCCTCCTCGCGCTTCGACTGCGCGTCCTTCTGGGCCTCGGAACGCAGCTGCGAGGCGTCACTCTTGGCCTTCTCGACGATCCGGACGCCCTCGTCCTCCGCCTTGGCCTTGCGCTCCGCAGCGAACGACTCCGCGTCGTTGCGGACCTGCTGGGCCGCCGACTCGGCGAGCTCGCGGTGCTGCTCGGCCGCGCGCCGGGCCTCCTCGCGCAGATCCTTGGCCTCTTCCTCGGCGAGGCGGAGGATCTTCTCGACACGCGCGCCGAGGCCGGCGTACGACGGTTCCGCGTCGCTTACCTGCGCCTGTGCGTTCTGCGTCTCGAGGTGGAGCTCCTCGATGCGCTTTTCCAGAGCGGTGATGCGGGCGAGAGCACTGTCACGGTCGGAGACGAGCTTGGAGATGCGTTCGTCCACCTGAGCGCGGTCGTACCCACGCCGCACAAGCTCGAAGCCGTAGGGGGAAGTGTCGCTCATGGGGTTCCTGTCAAATGAGACCGGTGAGGTGATAGGGGGAATCCTAGGGGCCGAAGCGGTGTGTCATCGAGCGGATACGTGTTTGATCTGGAGAATGACACCCCTTTTGAGTGGCTGAGGCCAGGACGGCTTGCCAGAAACCAGGTCAAAGGCCCCAACCGGTACCGGATTTCCACCCGTCGACCAGGTGTCCGACTAGCCCTCCGACGGCTTACCCGAACGAGGGGCGCCCACCGTCGCGCCCGCCTTGACGCCGCCGTCCTTGCCCGCCGACGGAGCCTCGAAGGACTCCAAGGCCTCGAGCACGTCCTGGACACGGGAGATCTCGGCGTTGATGTCCTCGCGCCGCCGCACCAGGACCTCCAGCTCGCGCTTGCCCTCCTCGACCGTGCGCCGGGCCTCGCGGATCGCCTCGGCCTTGAGCTCCTCGGCCTCCTTGATGAGCGCCGCCTTCTTCTGCTCGGCCTCCTTCAGCAACCCCTCGGCCTTCTTCACGGCCGCGATCCGCACCTTGCCCGCCTCGGAGTTGGCTTCCGAGACCAGCTCCTTGGCCTTCGCCTGCGCCTTGCCCAGCTGCTCCTCGGCGGCCTTGATGAGCGCGTCGCAGCGGTCGCCCGCCGCCTTCATCGTCTCGGCCGACTCGCGGCGGGCCCGCTCGTGCAGCGCCTCGATCTCACCCGTGATGCGGTCGCGCAGCTCCTCCGCGCGTTCACGGATCTGCGTGGCGTCCCGGCGGGCGCCGACGAGCAGCTCGTCCGCGTCCGTACGGGCCTTCTCCACGCGCGCGTTGCCCTCGAGCGTGGCCTGGGACACCAGTCGGTCGGCCTCGGTGCGGGCCGCGCCCACCATGGCGTCGGCCTGCGCCTCCGCCTCCGCGGTGGTCTGGTGCGCCTGCTGTTGTGCCTCGGTGAGCAGCTTGTCGGCCTCCGCCGCGGTCTCCGTGATGAGCGTGTCGACCTGCTCGGCCACGTCCTGACGCCGTTTGGCCGCGTCCTTGCGGGCCTCGTCCAGCGTCCGTTCGGCCTCCTCGCGCGCCGCGTT
Source organism: Streptomyces sp. NPDC101152 (assembly GCF_044768275.1). Classification (NCBI taxonomy): domain Bacteria; kingdom Bacillati; phylum Actinomycetota; class Actinomycetes; order Kitasatosporales; family Streptomycetaceae; genus Streptomyces; species Streptomyces sp. NPDC101152. Next base: position 478,530 of record NZ_JBIWPO010000001.1, read on the forward strand.
GACCAGCCGCTCGGCCTCCGCCGCCGCCTCCGCGGCGACCCGCTCCGACTCGCCGCGCACCCGCTCGGCGTGCTGCTGCGCCGCCCCGACGGTGTCCGCGGCCTCGGCGCGCAGGCGCTCGGCGTCCCCGGTGGCGTCCGAGATCAGCCGCTCGGCCTTGGCGACCGCCTCGGCCCGCACCCGCTCGGCCTCGGCGACCGTGTCGGCGCGGAGCTGATCGGTGTCGCGGATCGTCTCCGTGGTCAGCCGCTCGGCCTCGCTGCGCGCCTCGGTGATGAGGGCGTCGGCCTGCGCCGCCGCGTCCGACCGGATGCGGTTGGCGTCCTCCCGGGCCTCCGCCCGGGTGCGCGCGGCGGCCTGGTCGGCCTCGGCAAGGGCGTCCGAGGCCTCCGTACGCACGCGTTGGGCGTACTCGGCCGTCTCCGAACGCAGTTGCTCCGCCTCCGCGATCGCCTCCGAGACGGTGCGCTCGGCGAGCGCCTTGGCGGCGTCCGTCTCCGTGGCCGCCTCGCGCCGGATGCGCCCGGCGTCCTCACTGGCCCGCTCCCGCTCGGCGTAGGCGTCGGCGCGGACCCGGTCCGCCTCCTCCTGCGCCTCGCGCCGGGTGCGGTCCGCCGCGTGCTCGGCGGCGCTGCGCAGCCCGGTGATCTCCTCCTGGGCCTGCTCGTGCAGCCCGGCCACCGATTCCCGTACCTGCTGGGCGTGCTGATCGGCGGCCGACACCATCTCGGTCGCGCGCCGGTCGGCCTCCTCGACGAGGCGGACGGCCTCGGCCTGCGCCTCCTCGACCCGCTTGCGGGCGGAGGCCAGCAGTTCCTCGCTCTGCTCGCGGGCCCGCTCGCGCTCCTGCCCGGCCTCGGAGCGCGCGGCACCGAGGGTGTCCTCGGCCTCGCGCCGACGCCGGTTGGCCTCCTCCTGCGCGGCGGCCAGCGTCTCCGACGCCTCCGCGCCCAGCCGCTCGGCGGCGGCCAGCGCCTCCGCCCGTACCCGGTCGGCGGTGTCCTGCGCCTCCGACTTCAGCCGCTCCGCCTCGGCCGCGGCCTCCGACCTCAGACGTACGGCGACGGCCTCGCCCTCGGCCCGCGAGGCGGACGCGTCCGAGGCGGCCTCGTCCCGCAGCCGGTCGGCCTCCGCCTCGGCCTGCTGCTGGAGCGTACGGATGCGCTCGGCGGCCTCGGCGCGCAGCCGGTCCGTCTCCTCGCCGGCCTCGCGACGGATGCGGGAGGCCTCCTCGCGGGCCTCGGTCAGCGCCTGCTCGGCGGTGGCGAGGCGCTCCTCGGCCTCCGTGTGCAGCCGCGTCAGTTCCTCGGCGGCCTCCGCCCGGCGAGCCTCAATCGCCCGCTCGGTCTCCTCGCGCAGCTCACTCGCGGCCCGCTCGGCGTCCGCCTTGATGCCCTCGGCCTGCTCGACGACCTCCTCGCGGTGCCGTTCCGCCTCCTGGCGGGTGCGCTGCAGGGTCTCCTCGGCCTGCCGGCGCAGGGTGGTCGCCCGCTCGATGGCCTCGGTGCGGACCTTCTCGCTGTCGGTCGTCGCCTTCTGGCGCAGCTCGTCCGCGTCCTGCTTGGCCTTCGCCAGCAGTTCCTCGGCGGTCTTGGCCGCCTCCTCGATCTGCTGGACGGCCTCCTTGCGGGCCTCCGCGCGGATCTTCTCGCCCTCGGCGACCGCCTCCGAGCGCAGCTGCTCCGCCTCGCCGCGCAGCCGGCGGGCCTCCTCCTGCAGCTCGACCGTCTTGGCGCGGTACTCCTTGGTGTCGTCCTTGGCCGCGCCCTTGAGCTGCTCGGAGATGTCGTGCGCCTCGGCACGCAGCCGGTCCGCCTCCGCCTCGGCCTCGGACCGGATCCGCTCGGCCTCCTCGGCGGCGGCCTTGGTGGTCTTCCGCGCGTCCTCCTGTGCCCGGTTGAGGACGTCCTCGGCGGTCTTGGCCGCCTTCGACAGCTGGGTCGCGCTCTCCTCGGCGGTGAGCGTACGAGCCTTCTCGGACGCCTCCGCGACGATCCGCTCGGCCTCCGCGCGGGCGTCCGCGACGACCTGCTCGGCGTCCTCCTTGGTGGCCTCGGCCTCCTTGGTGGCCTCGCTGACCAGCCGGGCGACCTGCTCCTTCGCCGTCCGCGTGCGCTGCTCGTTGGCCGACTCGGCGCTCGCCAGGGCCTTCTCGGCCTGCGCGGTGGCCTCGGTGACCAGCTTGTCGGCCTCGGCCTGCGCCTTGCGCAACGCCTCCTCGGCCTGCGCCATCCGCTGCTCGGCGGCCCGGCTCAGCTCCTGCGCCTGGCGGCGGGCGCTGTCCGACTCGGTGGCGGTGGAGGTACGCAGCTGCTCGGCGTGGTCGGTGGCCTCCTGGGCCTGCGTGGAGGCCGCGTTCAGCAGCCGCTCGGCGTCCGCGCGGGCCCGGCGCAGGATCTGCTCGGCCTCCGCGCGGGCCGCCTCGGCGTCGCCCTGCAGGCGCTCCCGCGCCTCCCGGGTCAGCCGCTCGGCCTCCGCGCGGGCGGCCGCCAGGGCCTGCTCGGCCTCGGCACGGGACTCCTCCAGCAGCCGGCGCGCCTGCGACTCCGTCCGGGCCCGCAGCTGCTCGGCCCACGCCACGTTCTCGTTGACGTGCGACTCGACGGTCTGCCGGCGCTCCGACAGCTCCTGGTCGAGCTGCTGGCGTCGGGTGACCGCCTCCTGGTGCAACTCGGCCTGCAGCCGCGCGGCCTGCTCGGCGTGCTCCTGAAGGATGCGCTGGGTCTGCGCCCGGGCCTGGCTGAGCTCCCGCTCGGCGTCCTGGCGCAGCTGGTCGGCCTGGATCTGGGCGTTGCGCAGCAACTGCTCGGCCTGGTAGCCGATGTCGCCGCCGCCGAAGTCGGGTCGGGACATGATGGTGCGACGCGCCTCGTGCAGCTTGGCGCGCAGCACCTCGACCTGGTAGCCGAGGTCCTCGGCGTGCTGGATCGCCTTCTCCCGCTCGGTCTTCAGCCGATCCATCTCGGCCTCGAACCGAGAGAGGTGGTCGACGTCAGCCGCCGGCTCTCGCTCCTGGCGTTCGTAGCCCCGCACTGCGCGGTCCCATCCGTCCCCTGGTCGCAGGTCTGCCCATACGAGCTCCGTCCTCCGCCGAACGGGGCCCCCGGGGAATGGTGTCAGATCAACGGCGGAGCATGGGCTGCTGCCCCGACGCTCGTCCCCCGAAACCCGGACCCCGGCGTGCGGTCACCCGTGTTGTGGCGGCGACCGCCCCCAACCCTACCGGCCCCTATGTACGGGGGTCAGTGCTCAGGTGACTCAACAGGCGCCGAAGTGACCAGTTCTGTCAGTACGCCGTGGCAGTCCTTGGGGTGCAGGAACGTGATCCGTGACCCCATGGAGCCGCGTCGCGGCTCTTCGTACAGTACGCGTACCCCCTTGTCCTTGATGTCGGCCGCGTCCGCGTCCACGTCGGCCGTACCGAAAGCGATGTGGTGGACGCCCTCGCCGTTCTTGTCGAGCCACTTCGCGACGGTCGAGTCCGGCCGCGTCGGCTCCAGAAGTTGCAGGTAGGAGGCTCCGCCGTCCGAGGTCTCGTTGATCTTGAGCATGGCCTCGCGGACGCCCTGCTCCTCGTTGACCTCGGTGTGGAACACCTCGAAGCCGTACGTGGCCCGGTAGAACTCCACGGTCCTGTCCAGGTCGAAGCAGGCGATCCCGATGTGGTCGATTCGCGTCAGCATGGAATTCAGTGCAGCGCCCCGGCGATGGTTACGCAACGTGCGCGCGATCACACCGACGGCCGGGTGACGGCACGGAGTGCCACTCAGTACATTCGAAGTAAACCCTCGTTCACTCCTCGGCAGTGCAGCCGGTAAGGGGATCGCAGCTCATGTCTGGATCGAACAGCACGACCTCGGTGATCGTCGCGGGCGCCCGTACGCCCATGGGACGGTTGCTGGGCTCGCTGAAGTCCTTCTCCGGAGCCGACCTCGGTGGCTTCGCGATCAAGGCCGCCCTCGACCGTGCGGGGATCGGTGGCGACCAGGTGCAGTACGTCATCATGGGCCAGGTGCTCCAGGCCGGGGCAGGGCAGATCCCGGCACGCCAGGCCGCCGTCAAGGCCGGCATCCCGATGAACGTGCCGGCGCTCACCGTCAACAAGGTGTGTCTGTCCGGCCTCGACGCCATCGCGCTCGCCGACCAGCTGATCCGCGCCGGCGAGTTCGACGTGGTCGTCGCCGGCGGCCAGGAGTCCATGACCAACGCCCCCCACCTGCTGCCGAAGTCCCGCGAGGGCTTCAAGTACGGTGCGATCGAGATGCTCGACGCCATGGCCCACGACGGCCTGACCGACCCCTGGGAGAACATCCCGATGGGCCAGTCGACCGAGAAGCACAACACCCGCCTCGGCATCCAGCGCCCCGAGCAGGACGAGATCGCCGCCCTGTCCCACCAGCGCGCCGCCGCCGCCCAGAAGAACGGCATCTTCGAGGCCGAGATCACCCCGGTCGAGATCCCGCAGCGCAAGGGCGAGCCGGTCGTCTTCAGCAAGGACGAGGGCATCCGCGCCGACACCACCGCCGAGTCCCTCGGCAAGCTGCGCCCCGCCTTCGCCAAGGACGGCACCATCACCGCCGGCACCTCCTCGCAGATCTCGGACGGTGCGGCGGCCGTGGTCGTGATGAGCAAGGCCAAGGCGCAGGAGCTGGGCCTGGAGTGGATCGCCGAGATCGGCGCCCACGGCAACGTCGCCGGCCCCGACAACAGCCTGCAGTCCCAGCCGTCCAACGCGATCCTGCACGCCCTGAAGAAGGAGGGCCTGGAGGTCGGGGACCTGGACCTCATCGAGATCAACGAGGCCTTCGCGGCCGTCGCGGTCCAGTCAATGAAGGACCTCGGCGTGTCCACGGAAAAGGTGAACGTGAACGGCGGAGCCATCGCTCTCGGCCACCCCATCGGCATGTCCGGCGCCCGGCTCGTCCTGCACCTGGCCCTGGAGCTCAAGCGCCGGGGCGGCGGGATCGGCGCGGCCGCGCTGTGCGGCGGCGGCGGTCAGGGTGACGCGCTGATCGTCCGGGTACCCAAGGCCTGAGACCCTCCCTCGTAGTACCTCTGAGAACGGAGCTGTGATGCAGGACGTCTCCACACTCGTCGCCCAGGCGAGGGAGGGCCGGCCGCGGGCCGTGGCCCGGCTGATCTCCCTGGTGGAGGGGGCGTCCCCGCAGCTGCGGGAGGTCATGGAGACCCTGGCCCCGCTGACGGGCAACGCGTACGTGGTCGGCCTGACCGGCTCGCCCGGCGTGGGCAAGTCGACCTCCACGTCCGCGCTCGTCACCGCGTACCGCAAGCAGGGCAGGCGGGTCGGCGTCCTGGCCGTCGACCCGTCGTCCCCGTTCTCCGGCGGTGCCCTGCTCGGCGACCGCGTCCGGATGTCGGAGCACGCCTCCGACCCCGGCGTCTACATCCGCTCCATGGCCACCCGAGGCCACCTCGGCGGCCTCGCCTGGGCCGCCCCGCAGGCCATCCGCGTGCTCGACGCGGCGGGCTGCGACGTGATCCTGGTCGAGACGGTCGGCGTCGGCCAGTCGGAGGTGGAGATCGCCTCCCAGGCCGACACCTCCGTCGTCCTCCTCGCCCCCGGCATGGGCGACGGCATCCAGGCGGCGAAGGCCGGAATCCTCGAGATCGGCGACGTGTACGTCGTCAACAAGGCCGACCGGGACGGGGCCGACGCCACCGCCCGCGAGCTCAACCACATGCTGGGCCTCGGCGAGTCCCGCGGCCCCGGCGACTGGCGCCCGCCGATCGTCAAGACGGTCGCCGCCCGCGCGGAGGGCGTCGACGAGGTGGTGGAAGCCCTGGAGAAGCACCGCGCGTGGATGGACGAACACGGCGTCCTCGCCGAGCGCCGGCTCGCCCGCGCCGCCCGCGAGGTGGAGACCATCGCGGTGACGACCCTGCGCGAGCGCATCGGCGACCTGCACGGCGACCGCCGGCTCAGCGCCCTGGCGGAACGGATCGTGGGCGGCGAACTGGACCCCTACCGCGCCGCGGACGAACTGGTGGCGGGCCTGACGCAGAGCTGACGCCCGCCGCCACCGCATGGCAACTCCCGCTGCCCCCTGATACGTTGACAGACATGTTCCTCCTCTTGGCATAGGGCCGCCCCGGCCCGCGACGACCGTGAACGCACGGTCCGCGCGGGCGACAAGGCGACCCCTGTTCGGCCTCGAGTCGAGGAACCTCCGTGTCTTCCACACCCGTCGCAGGGCGGCCGTCGTACGCCGTCGTCCTCCGCGTTCCGCATGCCCGCCGCACCTTCGCCGCCGCGCTGCTCGCCCGGCTGTCGTACGGCGTCGTCCCCCTGTCCGTGATGCTCGCCGTGACCCGGGCCACCGGGTCCTACGCCGTGGCGGGCACCGTCATGGCGTTGTTCAGCGGCACCAGCGTCTTCCTGTCGCCCGCGCGGGCGACCCTGATCGACCGGCACGGGCCGCGCCGGGTGCTGGTGCCGATGACGGCCGCCCACGCCTCACTGCTGTGCCTCCTGACCGTGCTGGTCTGGCGTCCCGGCGTCCCGTCCCTCGCCCTCGGCGCCGTGACCGCCGCGGCGGGTGCCTGCACCCCGCCCCTGGGCCCGACCATGCGCGCCGTCTGGGGCCGCCTTGCACCCGACCGCGCGCTCCTGCAGCGCGCCTACAGCCTCGACGGCGTCGCCGAGGAACTCCTCTTCGTCTCGGGCCCGCTGCTGGTCGGCGTGCTGGTGGGCGTGGCCGCACCGGCCGCGGGCATCGCCTTCGGCACTGCGCTGATGCTCGCGGGGACGGCGGGGTTCGTGAGCTCGCCCGCGGTACGCGCCATCGGGCCCGGGCCCGGGCGTGGTGGCCCTGACCGGCCGGGCGCCGCTTCCCGGGGTGTGCTGCGGGGCATCGCCCAGCCCGTCGTTGGTGCCGTCGGTGTGGGGCTCGCGCTCGGCGCGGTCGATCTGGTGGTCGTCGCCTTCGCGGGGCAGCGGGGCTACGGCGACAACGCCGTTGCCTGGACGCTCGCCGCGCTGTCCGCCGGGAGCGCGGTCGGCGGGCTGCTCAACGGGGCCGTCGCCTGGCGTGTCCCGGCGCGGACGCGGTTGCCGCTGACCGCCGCCGGCCTGGGCCTTGCGCTGCTCGCCGCCGGCTTGGCGCCCGGGCTCGGCACGCTCGCCGCCGCCCTCGCGGTCGCCGGGTGCTTCGTCGCTCCGGCGCTGACCACCGCCTACCTCGTCGCCGACGAGGCCGCCGCCCCCGAGGCCCGGGTGCGGGCCGGCGCCTGGGTCAACACGGGCGTCAACGCGGGCAGTACGGGCGGCGCGGCCGGTGCCGGACTTCTGCTGGGCGGGCTGCCGACCGCGCTGTGCTTCGCGGCGGCGGGAGGCGCGGCGCTGCTGACCGCCCTGGCCACGGCACGGAGTGCCCCGGAGCGCGCCACGGCGGGCGGAGCCCGGAGCGGACTCCGCCCGCCGATCGTTCAGCCGGAGGACTGACACAGACTGAGCCGGACGGCTCAGCCGGATGGCTCAGCCGGATGGCTCAGGGCCGTCCACGCTGCCCGCGCAGGTGCTCCGCGATGGGCTTCAGGGCCTTGTCGAGCTCCGACAGGGCCTCGGGGTCCAGCAGGTCGATGAAGTGCCGTCGTACGGACGCCACATGATGGGGCGCGACCTTCTGCATCATCTCCATGCCGTGCTCGGTCAGCACCGCGTAGAGCCCCCGGCGGTCGGACTCGCAGTTCTCGCGCCGGACCAGGTTCGCGTTCTCCATGCGCGTGATCTGGTGGGAGAGGCGACTCTTGGACTGGAGGGTGGCGGAGGCGAGGTCACTCATCCGCATCCGCACGTCCTCCGACTCGGAGAGGTTCACCAGGATCTCGTAGTCGTTGATCGTCAGCCCGAACGGCTGGAGGTCCCTCTCGAGCTGGTACGTCAACAGCCTGTTGACCTCCAGGTGGGTGCGCCAGGCGCACTGCTCCGCATCGGTCAGCCAGCGTGTGGCCGTCTCGGTCTCCATGAATGAAGTCTACCTAAAATGTTGAAAGGCGAACTAGTGAGGGTGGTGTGGCGCCGTGCACACGTTCGACGTCACACTCCGCAGACTACCGCTCACAGCCCGAAGCGACGCTGCAGGTCGCCCAGCTGTCCGGGAAGGCGCGGTACCCCCGCCTGCTGTCCGGGGCCTGTGAAACCCCCACCGCCACCGGGCACCCCGGGCTCCTGCGGCACCACCCCCGTGGCCTGCTCGGCCATCAGGGTCTCGGACGACTGGAGCAGCACCGTGCCCGCCCCGACGAACTCGAACTGGTGCTCCTCCCCGGAGGCCCCGCCGAGGCCCGTCATCGCACGTAGACCGCCCAGTACGCCCGTCAGGTAGCCGTGGTCGTAGTGGTGGCACGGCGAGGGGCAGTCGGCCCACCCGACGAGCGCCTGCGGGTCCACCCTGATCGGCGGTTCCATGAACACCACCGGCCCGTTGGACGCGGCCACGAACTTTCCGGTTCCGATGAGGGTCAGGAAGCCCGGCACGATCGACTGCTTGAGCGCGAGACTTGGCTGAAAAGCGAGCAGGTTGCCCGAGCGAATGGTCAGATTGCCGTCGTCCAGGTCGTAGGAGTTCACATCAAATGCCCGGTCGGCGAGGAGCATCTTGCCCGAGCCCTCCGCCACCACCCAGTCGCTGGCGTGCAGAGGCGAATGGAAGGACGTACGGACGATCCGGTCCAACCGGCCGTGCCCGACGCCGTTGAACTCCATCTGTCCGTAGTAGGCGATCATCTTCCCCTTCTGCAGGAACCACTGGCTCCCCTTGAGCTCCACGCAGAAGGTGTACTTGTTCACGTTGTCGTCGACCGGCAGGGACATCGGGTCGTAGATGGTCGGGCCGCCGCCCGGAGCCCCGTACATGCTCACAGCTTCTCCTCGGAGGCCTGGACGTAGACCGCGCCGTTGCCGCTCAGCTCCAGTTGGAAGGCCTCGCCGGAGCCGCGGCCCACCATGTCGCGCCAGCCGAGGGCCGCCGACAGCTTGTTGCGGACGTCGCCGTGGTGGGCGACGTACGCCTGCGGGTCGACGTGGACCGGGCGCTGGGGGGTGATCGGGATCTCGAAGACGCCGCCGTGAGCCATCACGGCGACCGAGCCGTGGCCCTGGAGGGTGGTGGTGAAGAGCCCCTGCCCGGTGACCTGGCCCCGGACCATGCCCATGACCCCGCCCTGCGAGCCCATGAACATCGTGCCCTGCTGGAGCGTGCCCTCGAAGGCGAGCAGACGGTCCGCCTCCACGTACAGGGTGTCGCCGGTGAGGTTGATGACCTGCACGTGGTGACCGCCGTGCCCGAACATCACCGTGCCGCTGCCCTCGACGCTCATCAGGGGCGTCGCCTCGTTGGCGAGCCGCCGTCCGATCATCGACATGACCCCGCCCTGACCGCCCTGGATGTTGGGCGTGAAGGACACCTCGCCCTTGTACGCGAGCATCGCGCCGCGCTGACTGAACAGCCGCTGCCCCGGCACCACCGTGGCCTCGACCATCTTCGAGTTGATCTCACGGAAGGCCATGTCAGAGATCCCCCGCGATCGTGTTCCGCTCGCTCGGCTGCACGTACACCAGCCCGTCCCCCTCGAACCTGATCTGGAAGGCCTCGCCGCCGCCCTCCCCGAAGAACGTGCGGAACGTCACACCCGACTGGAAGGACTGCCGGAGATTGCCCTGGTGGGCGATGTACGCGCCCGGGTCGACGATCAGCGGGTACTGCGCGCTGACCCGCAGCACCACCGCCGGCCCGTCGGACATGATCGCCGCCTGTCCATGCCCCTCGACCGTCGTCGTGAACAGACCGTTGCCCTGGGAGGCCCCGCGCAGCCCGGTGAAGGTCGTGCCGGTCCGCAGCCCGGCGTCGGTCGCGAGCAGGTTGCTCGACTCGACGTACAGCTTGTCCCCCTGGAGGCCCACGAGGTTGATCTCGGAGGCGCGGTCCGCGAACCAGCAGGTCCCGTGCCCCTTCACCTCCATCACCGTCATCTGCTCACCGGTGAGCCGCCGCGTCACCATGCCCCGCAGGCCCTCACCCCCACCACTCAGTTTCTTGAACGCCATCTGACCGTCGTACGCCACCATCGAGCCGTTCTTCGCCTTCACGGCGTCCCCGGTCATGTCGACGGCGAGCACCTTGCTGCCCTGGAGTCGGAACATCGCCACGCTGTGAAGGTAGCGGCAGCGCGGGTGGACGGAACAGATCCCCGGGGTGGAGAGCCACCCTGACCGCACCCCTAGGGGAAGGGTTTGTCACAATGGGCGAACGCTTGTGCTTCCGTTCACAAAGAGCGACCCGTCTCCCACCGAAGGTGACCCGTGGACCTCAAGACCGCCACCGCCCTCCGCCGCCTGCGCCTCGTCTCGGCCCCGGAGGCCGTGTCCTTCCTGCTCCTGCTGATCTGCTCGGTCTTGAAGCGGACCACGGACTTCAACGCGGTGCCCGTGATGGGCATGGTCCACGGCGTCCTGTTCATCCTGTACGTGATCTTCTGGGTCGACGCCTGGAACCGCACCAAGTGGGACAAGAAGACCGCGGCCGTCTACTTCGTCCTCTCGGTCCTGCCCACCGGCGGCTTCTTCGCCGAGCGCAAGCTCAAGCGGGCCGCCGAGGACGAGGTCATCGCCTCGCGCGCCCGCCAGGAAGGGATCGTGAACGCATGATCGTCGCCTTCTCCGTGACGCCGCTCGGTGTCGGCGAGGACGTGGGGGAATACGTCGCCGACGCCGTCCGGATCGTCCGCGAGTCCGGTCTGCCCAACCGCACGGACGCGATGTTCACCTCGATCGAAGGCGACTGGGACGAGGTCATGGACGTCGTCAAGCGAGCCGTCGCCGCCGTCGAAGCACGGGCGCCGCGCGTCTCCCTGGTCCTCAAGGCGGACATCCGCCCCGGCGTGACGGACGGCCTCACCTCCAAGGTGGAGACGGTGGAACGGCACCTCGCCCAGTAGTGCGTCGGCGAACGGCGAACGAAACCCCGGCCCGTGCGGGCCGGGGTTTCTTGTGCCGCATGTTTGAGCGAACGCTCAACCGGGTGGTACTTTCCTGTACAGACTGATTGAGCAGTCGCTCAAACAGCGGCCTGACCTGGGGGATTCACATGAGCCACGCCGGGCTCTACGTAGAGGCACGCATCCACGCCGACCTCGACGAGCTCTGGACCCGCACACAGGACCCCGCCCAGCACCAGCGCTGGGACCTCCGCTTCACCGAGATCACCCACCTCCCGCGCGCCGAGGGGGAGCCGCAGCGCTTCCGGTACGCCACGCGCGTGCTGCCCTTCCTCACCGTCGCCGGCACCGGCGTCTCGGCCGGCGAGCGCGAACGCCCGGACGGCACCCGCACCTCCGCCCTGCGCTTCTCCTCCCCGCACCCGCTCTCCCTCCTCGCCGAGGGCAGCGGCTACTGGCGGTACGTGCCCGACGGCGACGGCGTCCGCTTCCTCACCGGCTACGATTACCGCCCGCGCTGGGGTCGCCTCGGTGCCGTCGCCGACCGCCGGCTGTTCCGCCCGCTGATGGGCTGGGCCACGGCCTGGTCCTTCGACCGGCTGCGGCTGTGGCTGGAGCGCGGCATCACCCCGGAGCGCGCGCTGGCCAACTGGATCACCGAGCTGCTGGTCCGCGCCCTCGTCGTCACCGTCGCCTGCACCGGCCTGGCGCTGGACTCCCTGCCGCGTCTGTTCGGCCCCTTCGCCGCGTCGCTGGCGTACCTGTGCCCGCTGCTGCTGACCGTCGCCGTCTGCGCCGCGCTCTTCAAGGCGCCTCTGTCCCGCACCCCGGCCGCCCGTCGCTGCCTGCGCACACCGCCCACGCGCGCGTGTGCGCCGCGGCTGCTGCGCACCCTGGAGAACCCGCGATGACCTCGATCTTCCGCACCGTGATGGGCGCCGACTTCGATCGCCTCCACCCCCGGCTCCAGCGCCGTTTCTCCGTCGGCCTGACCGGCGGCGAGGCCTGCACCGGCAGGGGCGTGATGGACCGCGTCTGGCACGGCGGGGCCTTCGTCAAGCCGTTCCTGGCGCTCGGCGCCACCCGCAACATCCTCGTCCCGACCCCCGGCCGCGACGTCCCGTTCGTGATCGAGAACGTTCCGTACGCGGACAGCTTCGGCCGTGAGACGGTGAGCTTCGTGCGCACCTTCGACCTGCCCGGCCGCCCCCGCCGCTTCGACGCCCAGATGGTGCTCAGCCCCAAGGGCGACCGCATCCTCGACTACCTCGGCACCCACCAGCACCTGGCCAGCGAACTCCACTTCCACGCCGAACCGGACGGCTCCCTGCGCATCCGCTCCGGCGAACACCGCTTCCGCGAGGGCGCCGTGGACGTACGCGTGCCCGAACTGGTCGGCGCGCGGGCGGAGGTCCGCGAGTCGTACGACGACCGCACCGACCGCTTCCGCATCCGGGTCCGCGTGGTCAACCGCTACTTCGGCCCCCTCTTCGGCTACGAGGGCTCCTTCCGGGCTGAATTCACGGACATCCGCGCCCGCGGTGTGCGCCCCGGACTGCGCCCGGTCCGAGAGGAGTCGCGCGCGTGAGCCCAGAGACGGCCAAGTCCCAGGAGACCAAGACCAAACTCCTTGAGGGCGCCCTGCGCGTCCTGACCGAGCAGGGCATCGCGAAGACCTCCGCCCGCGTCATCGCCGCGGAGGCCGGCGTCAACCAGGCCCTCGTCTTCTACCACTTCGGCTCGGTCGACGAACTCCTCGCCGCGGCCTGCCGGTACGGCGCCGAGCAGGCGGTGGCCCGGTATCGTACCCGCCTGTCCGCGGTCACGTCCCTGTCCGAGCTCCTCGCCGTCGGGCGGCGGATCCACGAGGACGAGCGCGAGGGGGGTCATGTCGCCCTGCTCGGCCAGCTGCTGGCCGGCGCGCAGACGCACGCCACCCTGGGCCCCGCCACCGCGGCCGGGCTCCAGCTGTGGATCGACGAGATCGAGAAGGTCCTCACCCGGGTGCTGGCGGACACCCCCTTCGGCGAGTTCGCCGACCCCACGGGCCTGTCCCGGGCTGTCGCCGCGTCCTTCGTCGGCATCGAACTGTACGAGGGCGTCGACCCGACGGGCGCGCACGCGGCCCTGGACGCCCTGGAGCACCTGGGTGCCCTCGTCGCGGCCCTGGAGGAACTCGGTCCGGTGGCCCAGCGGGCGGTCCGGCACCATCTGCGGCGCACGCAGCGCCGGTGATCCGCACGGCGAGCACCCGGCGACCGAAACGCGAGACGGGGCTGACCAGCATGTGACCGGCCGGTAAGGTCGGTCCCGTGCCGAAGCCGCTCAGTCTCCCCTTCGATCCCATCGCCCGCGCCGACGAACTGTGGAAGCAGCGCTGGGGCAACGTGCCGTCCATGGCGGCCATCACCTCGATCATGCGCGCGCACCAGATCCTGCTCGCCGAGGTGGACGCGGTGGTCAAGCCGTACGGACTGACGTTCGCGCGGTACGAGGCGCTGGTGCTGCTCACCTTCTCCAAGGAGGGCGAGCTGACCATGTCGAAGATCGGCGAGCGGCTGCAGGTGCACCCCACGTCGGTGACGAACACCGTCGACCGCCTGGTCAGGTCCGGCCTGGTCGCCAAGCGCCCGAACCCCAACGACGGCCGCGGCACCCTCGCCTCCATCACCGACAAGGGCCGCGAGGTCGTCGAGGCCGCCACTCGCGACCTGATGGCCATGGACTTCGGCCTCGGTGTCTACGACGCGGAGGAGTGCGCGGAGATCTTCGCGATGCTGCGGCCCCTGCGGGTCGCGGCGCACGACTTCGACGAGGACTGACCCGGCCCAAGATCTCCCGGAACGGGCGGTTACGCTCGACGGCATGAAGAAGAGCGTGCTGACCCGCTACCGCGTCATGGCCTACGTCACCGGTGTGCTGCTGGTCCTGCTGACCCTCGGCGTGATCGCCAAGTACGGGCTCCACGTGAACGGGGCCGACAAGTTCACCACCGTGATCGGCATCGCCCACGGCTGGCTCTACGTCGTCTACCTGGTCTTCGCCTTCGACCTGGGCTCCAAGGCGAAGTGGCCGGTCGGCAAGCAGCTGTGGGTGCTGCTCGCCGGAACCGTCCCGACGGCCGCCTTCTTCGTCGAGCGCAAGGTCACCCACGAGCTGGAGGCGCAGTTCGCCGAGGACTCGCCGGTGGCCGTCAAGGCGTAGTGCTTCCAGGCGTTTACTAGGATGTCCTAGTAAACTCGGGGGGCATGGACGCTCACGCGATCGAGGAGGGCCGCCGGCGGTGGCAGGCCCGGTACGACGCCGCGCAGAAGCGGGACGCCGACTTCAGCACGCTCTCCGGGGATCCCGTGGAGCCGGTGTACGGGCCCCGGCCCGGAGACGTGTACGAGGGGTTCGAGCGGATCGGGTGGCCGGGGGAGTACCCGTTCACCCGCGGGCTGTACGCGACCGGCTACCGGGGGCGTACCTGGACCATCCGGCAGTTCGCCGGGTTCGGGAACGCCGAGCAGACCAACGAGCGGTACAAGATGATCCTCGGCCACGGCGGCGGGGGACTGTCCGTCGCCTTCGACATGCCGACCCTCATGGGCCGGGACTCCGACGACCCGCGGTCGCTGGGCGAGGTGGGGCACTGCGGGGTGGCCGTCGACTCCGCCGCCGACATGGAGGTGCTGTTCCGGGACATCCCGCTCGGTGACGTCACCACCTCCATGACCATCAGCGGGCCCGCCGTCCCGGTCTTCTGCATGTACCTCGTCGCCGCCGAGCGGCAGGGCGTCGATGCGCGCGTGCTCAACGGCACGCTGCAGACCGACATCTTCAAGGAGTACATCGCGCAGAAGGAGTGGCTCTTCCAGCCCGAGCCGCACCTGCGCCTGATCGGCGACCTCATGGAGTACTGCGCCGCCCGGATTCCCGCCTACAAGCCGCTGTCCGTCTCCGGGTACCACATCCGCGAGGCCGGGGCCACGGCCGCGCAGGAGCTGGCCTACACGCTCGCCGACGGGTTCGGGTACGTCGAACTGGGGCTCAGCCGCGGACTGGACGTGGACGTGTTCGCGCCCGGCCTGTCCTTCTTCTTCGACGCGCACGTCGATTTCTTCGAGGAGATCGCCAAGTTCCGCGCGGCGCGCCGGATCTGGGCGCGGTGGCTGCGGGACGTCTACGGGGCCAGGAGCGAGAAGGCGCAGTGGCTGCGTTTCCACACCCAGACCGCCGGGGTCTCGCTGACCGCGCAGCAGCCGTACAACAACGTGGTGCGCACCGCCGTCGAGGCGCTCGCGGCGGTGCTCGGCGGGACCAACTCGCTGCACACCAACGCCCTGGACGAGACCCTGGCGCTGCCCAGCGAGCAGGCCGCCGAGATCGCCCTGCGCACCCAGCAGGTCCTGATGGAGGAGACGGGGGTCGCGCACGTCGCCGATCCGCTGGGGGGTTCGTGGTACGTCGAGCAGTTGACGGACCGGATCGATGCGGAGGCGGAGATGATCTTCGACCGGATCAAGGAGCGCGGGCTGCGGGCGCACCCGGACGGGCGGCACCCCATCGGGCCCATCACCTCCGGCATCCTGCGCGGGATCGAGGACGGCTGGTTCACCGGTGAGATCGCCGAGTCCGCGTTCCGGTACCAACAGGCCCTGGAGAAGGGCGAGAAGAGGGTCGTGGGCGTCAACGTCCACCAGGGTTCCGTCACGGGTGACCTGGAGATCCTGCGAGTCGGTCACGAGGTGGAGCGGGAGCAGGTCCGCCTCCTGGGCGAGCGGAGGGCTGCGCGTGACGAGGGGCGGGTGCGCGCCGCTCTGGACGGCATGCTCGTGGCCGCCCGTGACGGCTTCAACATGATCGAACCGATGCTGGACGCCGTGCGTGCCGAGGCGACCCTGGGGGAGATCTGCGGGGCGCTCAGGGACGAGTGGGGGGTGTACACGGAGCCGCCAGGATTCTGACAGGATTCTGCGGTGTGACGAACCACCCGGTTTGTCTTCTTCACCACCGCCTTCCCCACGCATAACATCGGCTGGTCGAGTGTGCCGACCCATAGGGGAAACTGACGGTGCGTAGTCTCTTCAGGCCCAGGGCCGTCACCGGCGCGCTCGCCCTCGTGGCGGCCCTGGTGGCAGGTGCCTGGTTCGTCCCGCTGGCGTCCGCCAAGGGGCGCCCGCCCGTGCCCAACCCGGTGGCCGAACGGCTGGACGCCTACTGGACCCCGGACCGGCTGGTGGCCGCGCTGCCCGACGACAACGGCGACGACAGACAGGCCGCCTCCTCGGCGGTGGACGGGCCCCGGCCCGGCGAGCACATCCCGCCCAGTCACAACTTCTTCGGCCTGCCCCAGGCCGGCACGTTCTTCTGGATCGACGCCACCGGCACCGGGCGCAGTTGCAGCGGCTCGGTGGTGACCAGCCCCGGCCGCAACCTGGTGCTGAGCGCGGGCCACTGCCTGAGCCAGTACTCGGGCACCGCCCCGCGCCGCAACCTCGCCTTCGTGCCGCAGTACCACGACGGACTCAAGCCGTTCGGCGTCTTCCCGGTCCGTACGGGCGCCATCTACATCGCGCAGAAGTACTACGACCTCGGGGAGGACGCGGGCGCCCAGTACGACGTCGCCTTCGCCGTCACCGAGACGAACGAGAAGGGCGCCCTGCTGCAGGACGCCACCGGTGGGGTGCGGTTGCTCACCGGCACCGGGTACCACCACGCCCCGGTGCGGATGATCGGCTACCCCGGGGGATCGGAGGAGCCGGTCGAGTGCCTGAGCCGGACCACCCGGTGGGACAGCGACGACGCCGCGGACCCGGGCACCTATCTGCGCATAGCCTGCGACGGGTTCGTGGACGGCACCAGCGGCGGGCCGCTGCTGGTGCCCTGGCTGGGCGGCTGGGGGGTGATCGGCGTCATCGGCGGCTACCACACCGGCGGCAACACCCCGCAGGTCTCCTACAGCGCCTACTTCGGCGACAGCGTCCGGTCCCTGTTCGAGGACGCGGTCAACGGGGCCCCGCCGGCGGTCCCGTCCTCCTGAGGCGGTCCTGCGCGTCCGCCTCGAGGCCGCGCAGGAGCAGGTTGGTGAAGGCGCGTACCCAGGTCTCGTCCGCCGGCCGGCCGCTCACCAGGGTGCGGTGGACCACCGCACCCGCCACCACGTCGAAGATCAGGTCGACCGTGCGGGCCGCCTCGTCGGGGTCCGTCTCCGCGGGCAGCTCGCCGCGGCTCTGGGCGCGGGCGCGGCCCTCCAGGACCAGGCGTTTCTGCCGGTCGACGATGGAGGCGCGGACGCGTTCGCGCAGGGCGTCGTCGCGGGTGGCCTCGGCGAGGACCGCCATCAGGCCGCTCTCGGCCTCCGGGCGGGCCAGGATCGCCGCGAACTGCAGGACCACGCCCTCGATGTCGGCGGCGAGGCTGCCGCGGTCGGGCATGACCAGTTCGTCGAAGAGTTCGGCGACCGCGTCGACGACCAGTTCGTTCTTGCCGGCCCAGCGGCGGTAGAGGGTGGTCTTGGCGACGCCGGCCCGGCCGGCCACGTCTCCCAGGGTGAGCTTCGACCAGCCGAGCTCCACCAGCGCCTGACGGGTGGCCGCGAGGATCGCGGTGTCCGCCTCGGTGCTGCGCGGGCGTCCCGAGGCACGGGGGGCGGGAGTGCGGCTCTGCATCCCTCGACCATAACCGGCGGGTGTGGTGACGCCGTGAGGGAGATCACCAGCGGGTGGTACCGGGGAGGCACCCGGTGCCATTACGCTACGACTCGTAGCGAAACCACGAGAGCGTGGCGCGGGGTGGGGACCCGGCGCCGACCACACGCGAGGACGACCGGCTTTCCACAGCGCTTTTCATTCACGCGCGCGGACGGGGGAGGATAGACGCATGCAGCCACGGAACATGTCCATGAGCGGAGTCGTCGACCTCGCCGCGGTGAAGGCGGCCCAGGAGGCCAAGGCGAAGGCGGAGCAGGCGCGCGCCGAAGCCGCCCGGCAGGGCGGCGGCACCGGAGCCGTCTCCCCGGCCGATCTGGTGATCGACGTCGACGAGGCCTCCTTCGAGCGCGACGTCCTGCAGCGGTCCACCGAGGTGCCCGTCGTCATCGACTTCTGGGCCGAGTGGTGCGAGCCCTGCAAGCAGTTGAGCCCGGTCCTGGAGCGGCTCGCCGTCGAGTACGCGGGGCGCTTCCTGCTCGCCAAGATCGACGTCGACGCCAACCAGATGCTGATGCAGCAGTTCGGCATCCAGGGGATCCCGGCGGTCTTCGCGGTCGTCGCCGGCCAGGCGCTGCCGCTCTTCCAGGGGGCCGCCGGCGAGACGCAGATCCGCCAGACCCTCGACCAGTTGGTGCAGGTCGCCGAGGAGCGGTTCGGCCTCACCGGCCTGACGGTCGACCCCGACGCCGAGCCGGGCGGCGCTCCCGCGGGCGCGGAGGCGGTGCCGGCGGGGCCGTACGACGCCCTGCTCGAGGCGGCCGTACAGGCGCTGGACTCGGGGGACTTCGGCGGGGCGGTGCAGGCGTACAAGAACGTGCTGAGCGACGACCCGGGCAACCCGGAGGCCAAACTGGGGCTCGCGCAGGCCGAGTTGCTGCGGCGGGTGCAGGGGCTGGACCCGCAGGCGGTGCGCAAGGACGCGGCGGAGAAGCCGACCGACGTCGAGGCGCAGATCCGTGCGGCGGACCTCGATCTCGTGGGCGGTCATGTGGAGGACGCCTTCGGGCGGCTCATCGACACGGTCCGGCGCACGGCGGGTGACGACCGGGACACGGTACGTCTGCGCCTGCTGGAGCTCTTCGAGGTGGTCGGGGCGGATGATCCGCGGGTGGCGGCGGCCCGGAGGGCGCTCGCGCGGGCGCTGTTCTGACCAGTCGCTAAACACCACGGCATGTGATGCCCGAGTGAAAGATTTGCCGACGAGACGTCAGTGCGGCCGCGCTTTACCAAATCTTGGTAATCGCGGCCGCTGTTACTGGCAGTAAGTTTCGGTCGCAGATCTGTCGGATTCTGTCCAACCATCAATGGTTTTGTTCCTGCCCCCGGCTGCACCCTCCGTCGCCACCCGAGACCTCTGGGTCGTCCTTCGGTTATCCGGCCGTTACTACCCAGTAACGAAGCCCCTTGTGCGGGCGGCGAGAATGCACCACGATCGGCGACGCTCGGTCCATTCCCGTACCCCGACAGCCGGTCGGGCCGCGGGAGTTCCTTGGGTCCCCACCGAGCAGAGCCGGCGTCCCTGGCGCCGGCTCTTGGACAGGGGGGTCTTCGCCCACCCGGCGAAGCCTGTCCGGCAGGGTTGTGCGTGATGCGTGTCAGGCGCGACCAGTGGTTGTCGCTCGGGGGTGATCGCCGGTGATCGGTGCGCGGTTCGCGCCTCCGAGTACGGGCGCTCCCCTTCCCGAGGACGTAGCACTTCTCCCATCCCTGCCCGGCCGAGCCGCCGACTGGAGGCAGCCGGGGCCAGGAGATGTACGTCCGAGAAGGAGGAAATATGGAGTCCCAGGTGCGTGGCGGGACCAGATGGAAGCGGTTCGCTGTGGTCATGGTGCCCAGCGTCGCCGCTACGGCCGCGATAGGTGTCGCCCTCGCGCAGGGCGCTCTCGCCGCGTCGTTCAGTGTGTCGGGCCAGCAGTTCAAGGTCTCGGCCGACTCGCTCGAGGGTGACGGCTTCTCGCAGTACGGAGCCATCGACTCGGGTTACACCCTCGACGGTCAGAAGACCGCCCACCCGGTTGCGGTGTCGGCGTTCAACTCGGCCTCGATCACGAACCTTTGCCAGTCCGTGGTCACCCCGAACATCCCGATCATCGGCAATGTCAGCCTGATCCTGCACGCGGGTGGCAGTGGCACGCCCGTCCAGGCGAGCAAGCTCTACATCGACCTCGATGACCTGAGCGCCGACGCGACGTTCACCAACATCGACATCGGTGTGGCCGCCAAGGACGCCAGCAAGGGTCCCGGCATCAAGAGCGGTGACACCGCGAATCCGTACGGGTTCGCGCAGCAGGCCGACCACGCCTCGCTGACCGGCGTGAAGCAGACGGCGTGGGCGACCACCGCCGGAACCTTCAAGCTCAGCGGGCTGAAGATGTCGGTGCAGACGGGCACCCACGAGTGCTACTGAGCACTTGTTGACGGGCGGGGGAGCCGATGGCGCCCCCGCCCGTCCACCTTCCGCGAGCTTCTTCACACGCACTACAACTCACCACCACAGCACCACCACCAAGCAACGCCGCACCAGGGAGCTGTTTTCCATGAGCGCCGAGACTCCTGCCGTACCCGTCGGCCAGTTCAGTCGCCGGAGGGCGCAGTTCCGCGCCTGGCGGGGCACGCGGCCGTTCTGGGCCGGCCTGTTCGTCATGCTCGGGGGCCTCCCCATCGCCTACTTCCCGTACGCCCACCTCCAGGTGGGCCACCTGACGCTGGCGATGGCGACCACCGCGGGCGCCGGTTCCCTGATCATCGGCGTGCTGCTCGTCGTGCTGGGCTTCAGCCTCTGGTTCCAGAAGCACGTACGGGTCTTCGCGGGCGTCGCGGCGATCCTGCTGGGGCTGGTCTCGATCCCGGTGTCCAACCTCGGCGGCTTCCTGATGGGCTTCCTGCTCGCGCTGGTCGGCGGGGCGATGGCCGTGTCGTGGGCGCCGGGCGCGCCGCCGCAGGAGCAGCCGGTGGAGGAGGACACGACGGGCGCCGGTGACGCGCCCCAGGCGGTGGACTACGACACCGCGATCCTCAAGCCCGTGGCCGGTGAGCCGAACGATCTGTCAGGAACGAGCCCGGCCAACGGGGCGAACGGGAGGCACAGTGCCGGCTGACGAGGTGACCCACGGGACTGATGTGGACGAGTCCCGTGTGAGAACCGGGCCGCGCCACGCGGCCCCCAGGAAGCCGCTGTTCACCAGGTTCCACATGCCCGCCGGCAAGGCGATAGCCATGGCGGCGATGCCGACAGCGGTCATCATGGGGATGGGGTTCACGTCCTCGCTGGCCCTCGCCGACAGCGGTGGCTCCGCCACGACGAACAGTCAGAAGGCCAACGAGTACAAGGACTGTGTCGCGGCGCTGGACGGCTCCTCGGCCTCCCCCTCGCCGTCCGCGTCGGCGAGTTCGAGCCCGTCCGCCGACAAGGCGACGCCCTCGCTCTCGGCCTCGGGCGGCACGTCCAAGAACTCCCCGCAGTCGGACTCGGGCAAGACCTCGTCCGGTTCGTCGGATTCAGGTTCCGGCGACAAGGCGACGCCCAAGCCGTCCGCGTCCGCGAGCAAGTCGTCCGGCGGTGACACCGCTACGCCGACCCCCTCGGTGTCGGCGAGCAGCAGCGGCGGCGGTGGCCTGCTGGACTCCATCGGCAACACGCTCGGCGAGATCTTCACCGGCGGCGGCAAGTCCACGCCGAGCGCGAGCCCGACGCCGTCCGCCTCGTCGACGCCGAGCGCCGGCAAGGACTCGTCGTCGTCGTCATCGTCGTCCTCGGCATCCGGCTCCAGCGTCTCGGACACCGTCAAGGGCGCCACCAAGAAGGTGACCGACACGGTGAACGGCACCGTGAAGGACACCACCAAGGCGGCGGACAGCGCCACCAAGGCGGTCCAGAAGGCGGCCGGTTCGGCCACCTCCTCCGCGAGCCCGTCGCCGAGCTCCAGCACGGACGCGGCGAACTGCCAGGCCGCCACGAAGGACGTCGGCGGCGTGGACAACAAGGTGCCGGTGCCGGACGACCCCTGGTACCTCAGCGCCAGCTCGCTGACGCTCAGCGGCGCCGACTACCAGGGCGTCGTCGAGGTGAGGACGGCCAGCGGGGCCACCAAGAAGGTGCTGAAGTACGTCATCTCGGACGGCACCAAAATCGGCGACCTGCACCAGACGGTCAAGGACAAACAGCAGGGCAAGACCTACCACGTGCAGGCCGCGAAGGGTTCGACGTCCACGATCACCGGCGGCACGACGACGATGTACACGGAGTCCATCTCCGGCAATCTGCTCGGGCTGATCCCGCTCACGTTCACCCCGGACAGCCCGCCGCCGCTGAACATCCCGTTCATCTACTTCACCAATGTCAAGGTCGTCCAGGCCGCCCAGTTCGGCGGCAACCTGCACGTGCCCGGCATGCACGTCTACACGACCGACGGAACCGGCTGAGCGCCGTCACAGACCCGTTCGGGAGCCGCACAAGCGCTGAGGGCGCCCCCTGACCCAGGGGGCGCCCTCAGCGTCGTCCAACGGGCTTCACGGGCCCTGTCAGTTGTTCGTGCCGCCGATGTGGTGGACGCGGAGCATGTTGGTCGTGCCGGGGACGCCGGGGGGCGAGCCGGCGGTGATGATGACGATCTCGCCGGGGCTGAAACGGTTGATCTTGGCGATCTCGGCGTCGACCATGTCGACCATCTCGTCGGTGGTGTTGACGAACGGCACCACGTACGACTCCACGCCCCAGCTCAGGGTGAGCTGGTTGCGGGTGTCCTCGTCGGTGGTGAAGGCGATGATCGGCTGCTGGGCGCGGTAGCGCGAGAGCCGGCGGGCGGTGTCGCCGGACTGGGTGAAGGCCACCAGGCCGCGGCCGCCGAGGAAGTCGGCGATCTCGCAGGCCGCGCGGGCGACCGAACCGCCCTGCGTGCGCGGCTTCTTGCCCGGCACCAGCGGCTGCAGGCCCTTGCTCAGCAGCTCCTGCTCGGCCGCGGCGACGATCTTCGACATCGTCTTGACGGTCTCGACCGGGTAGGCGCCGACGGAGGACTCCGCGGACAGCATGACCGCGTCCGCGCCGTCCAGGATCGCGTTGGCCACGTCGGAGGCCTCGGCGCGCGTGGGGCGGGAGTTGGTGATCATCGACTCCATCATCTGGGTCGCCACGATCACCGGCTTGGCGTTGCGGCGGCACAGCTCGATGAGCCGCTTCTGCACCATGGGGACCTTCTCGAGCGGGTACTCGACGGCCAGGTCACCGCGGGCCACCATGACGGCGTCGAACGCCATCACGACGCCCTCCATGTTGTCCACCGCCTGCGGCTTCTCCACCTTGGCGATGACGGGGACCCGGCGGCCCTCCTCGTCCATCACCTTGTGGACGTCGGCCACGTCCTTGGCGTCGCGGACGAAGGACAGGGCGACCATGTCGCAGCCCATGCGCAGCGCGAAACGGAGGTCCTCGACGTCCTTGTCGCTCAGCGCCGGCACGTTCACGGCCGCGCCGGGCAGGTTGATGCCCTTGTGGTCGGAGACGACACCGCCCTCGATGACGATCGTCTTGACCCGCGGACCCTCGACGTCCAGGACCTTCAGCTCGACGTTGCCGTCGTTGATCAGGATCTGGTCGCCGCGGTCGACGTCACCGGGCAGGCCCTTGTACGTCGTACCGCAGATGGTCTTGTCGCCCGGGACGTCCTCGGTGGTGATGACGAACTCGTCACCGCGCTCGAGCTCCACCGGGCCCTCGGCGAAGGTCTCCAGGCGGATCTTCGGGCCCTGCAGGTCGGCGAGGACACCGATGGCCCGGCCGGTCTCCTTGGCGGCGGCCCGGACGCGGTCGTACCGCCCCTGGTGCTCGGCGTGGGAGCCGTGGCTGAAGTTGAACCGGGCCACGTTCATCCCGGCCTCGATCATCGAGACCAGCATTTCGTGGGAGTCGACCGCGGGGCCGAGAGTACAGACGATTTTCGAACGGCGCATGGAACGATCCTATCGGTTTGTTTCGCCGCGGAATATTCCGTCTGGCGGAAAGAACAAATGGGCAGTGCGGTGCTCATTTGCCGGTTACTGCTCAGTCACTTTTTACGAGCGCGTAGGCCTGCGTGGCGATTTCCAGTTCTTCGTCGGTGGGCACCACGGCGACGGCCACCCGGGCGCCCGCGGGCGAGATCAGCCGCGGCCAGTCGCCGCGTACGGCGTTCAGCTCGCCGTCCACCGCCAGGCCCAGTCCCTCCAGGCCCGCCACCGCCGCCCGCCGCACCTCGCTCGCGTTCTCCCCGACCCCCGCCGTGAAGGCGATCGCGTCCACCCGGCCCAGCACCGCGTAATAGGCGCCGATGTACTTCTTCAAGCGGTGAATGTAGATGTCGAAGGCGAGCTGCGCAGCCTCGTCCCCCGCCTCGATCCGGCGCTGTATCTCCCGCATGTCGTTGTCGCCGCACAGGCCGACCAGCCCGCTCTTCTTGTTGAGAAGAGTGTCGATTTCGTCGATGGACATTCCGCCAACGCGAGCCAAATGGAAGATGACGGCCGGGTCGGTGTCCCCCGAGCGCGTACCCATCACGAGCCCCTCCAAGGGCGTCAGCCCCATGGAGGTGTCCACGCACCGGCCGCCGCGCACCGCGGAGGCGGACGCGCCGTTGCCGAGGTGCAGCACGATCACGTTGACGTCCTCGGGCGCCTTGCCGAGCAGCTTCGCCGTGGCCCGGGACACGTACGCGTGCGAAGTGCCGTGGAAGCCGTAGCGGCGGATGCGGTGCTCGTCGGCGGTGCGCACGTCGATCGCGTAGCGGGCGGCCGACTCCGGCATCGTGGTGTGGAACGCGGTGTCGAAGACGGCGACCTGGGGCAGGTCGGGCCGCAGGGCCGTCGCCGTCCGGATGCCGGTGAGGTTGGCCGGGTTGTGCAGCGGGGCGACCGGGATCAGCCGTTCGATCTCGGCGAGCACGGCCTCGTCGATCACGGTCGGCTCGGTGAAGGTCTGCCCGCCGTGCACCACCCGGTGCCCGATCGCGGCCAGTTCGGGCGAGTCGAGGCCGAGCCCGTCCTTGGCGAGTTCCTCCGCCACGGCCTTCAGGGCGGCGTCGTGGTCGGCGATCGGGCCGGTCCACTCGCGGGTGTCGCCGTCCGCGACGCGGGTGTGCCGCAGCCGCGAGGACTGCTCGCCGATCCGCTCGACGAGTCCCACGGCCAGCCGGCCGCTGTCGCGCATGTCGAGCAACTGGTACTTCACCGACGAGGAGCCGGAGTTGAGGACGAGGACGCGGGTCGCGGTCACGGGGCGGTTGCCTTCTCGGTCGGGGTCTGGGCCTGGATGGCGGTGATGGCGACGGTGTTGACGATGTCCGAGACCAGGGCGCCCCGGGACAGGTCGTTGACCGGCTTGTTGAGGCCCTGCAGCACCGGGCCGACGGCGATGGCGCCGGCCGAGCGCTGCACGGCCTTGTAGGTGTTGTTGCCCGTGTTGAGGTCCGGGAAGATCAGCACCGTCGCCTGCCCGGCGACATCGGACTCCGGCAGCTTGGTCGCCGCGACGGTGGGCTCCACGGCCGCGTCGTACTGGATCGGCCCCTCGATCCTCAGGTCCGGGCGCCGCTCGCGCACCAGCTCGGTGGCCTGGCGCACCTTGTCGACGTCGGCGCCCGAACCGGACGTGCCCGTGGAGTACGACAGCATCGCGATCCGCGGCTGGACGCCGAACTGCTCGGCGGTGGCCGCCGACTGGATGGCGATGTCGGCGAGCTGCTCGGCGTCCGGGTCTGGGTTGACCGCGCAGTCGCCGTAGACCAGGACCTTGTCGGCGAGGCACATGAAGAAGACCGAGGAGACGATGTCGGCGTCCGGCTTCGTCTTGATGATCTCGAAGGCGGGGCGGATGGTCGCGGCCGTGGAGTGCACCGAGCCCGAGACCATGCCGTCCGCCAGGCCCTCCTGCACCATCAGCGTGCCGAAGTAGTTCACGTCGCTCACCACGTCGTACGCGAGCTCGACCGTGACCCCCCGGTGCGCGCGGAAGGCGGCGTACTTCTCGGCGAAGGAGTCGCGCAGCTCGCTGGTGGCCGGGTCGATCAACTGGGCGTCGGCCAGGTCGATGCCGAGGTCGGCGGCCTTCTTGCGGATCAGGTCGACCGGGCCGAGCAGGGTGAGGTCGCAGACCCCGCGGCGCAGCAGCACCTCGGCGGCGTGCAGGACGCGCTCCTCGCTGCCCTCGGGCAGCACGACCCGGCGCCGGTCGGAACGGGCCTGCTCCAGCAGCTTGTGCTCGAACATCATCGGCGTGACGCGGTCGCCGCTGGACGCGGAGACCAGCTTGTTGAGGGCGCCGGTGTCGACGTACCGCTCGAACAGGCCGAGGGCGGTCTCCGCCTTGCGCGGGGTGGCCGCGTTCAGCTTCCCCTCCAGGGAGAAGAGCTGCTCGGCGGTGGGGAAGCTCATGCCGGGCACGGAGAGCACGGGCGTGCCGGGCGCGAGGCGGGCGGCCAGGGTGAGCACGCCGTCGGTGGGCACCTCGCCCAGGGTGAGCAGCACGCCGGCTATCGGCGGGGTGCCCGCGCTGTGCGCGGCGAGCGAGCCGACGACCAGGTCCGCGCGGTCGCCCGGGGTCACCACCAGACAGCCCGGGGTCAGGGCGCCCAGCAGCCTGGGCAGCATCGCCCCGCCGAACACGAAGTCGAGGGCGTCCCGGGCCAGGCCCGAGTCGTCGCCGAGGATCACCTGGGCGCCGAGGGCCTGGCTGATCTGGGAGACGGTGGGCGCCGCGAGCGCGGGCTCGTCCGGTACGACGTAACAGGGCGCCGGCAGCCGGGAGTCGAGCTGCCGCGCGAGCTCCTCCCGGTCCGCGCGCTCGACCCGGTTGGTCACCATGGCCAGCACGTCGCAGCCCAGCCCGTCGTAGGCCCGGTAGGCGTTGATCGTCTCGGCGAGCACGGACTCGGCGGGCTGCTTGCGGCCGCCCACCACGGGAATCACCGACGCCCCGAACTCGTTCGCGAGCCGGGCGTTGAGGGAGAGCTCGTCGGGCAGCTGGGTGTCGGCGAAGTCGGTGCCGAGGACGAGGACGACGTCGTAGTCCCGCGCCACCACGTGGAACCGGTCGACGAGCGTGGACACCAGCTCGTCCGTGCCGCTCTCGGCCTGCAGGGCGGACGCCTCGTGGTAGTCCAGGCCGTAGACGGTGGCCGGGTCCTGGGACAGCCGGTAGCGGGCGCGCAGCAGCTCGAACAGCCGGTCCGGACTGTGGTGGACCAGCGGCCGGAACACCCCCACCCGGTCCACCTGCCGGGTCAGCAGCTCCATGACCCCCAGCTCGACGACCTGGCGGCCGTCGCCGCGGTCGATACCCGTCACGTACACGCTGCGCGTCACGCGTGCTCTCCGTTTCCTCTGGCGTCTGCGGTCGGTGTGGGGGACTAGGGTCCTTCTGACGGATCTCCGCGGCGTCGCGACCCCCGGCACGCACGCCGATCGCACGCACCGGACGCCGCGCCTTCCTCCGCGGAGATCCGTCAGAAGGACCCTAGGGGCACGCGAAAATCGCCCACCGAGGTGAGCGGAACCCTCTTGACAATACCCCCGGGGCTGGATAAGGCGCCCGGCGGCATCCGTCCCCCTCCTGCGGCAGCGTCGCCCCCCTGGTGGGACGTGAAACAATCGGACTGGCTCACCGGTACCGACAGCGAGCAGGAGACACAGCACGATGCGCATCGGAGTTCTCACCGCAGGCGGCGACTGCCCCGGCCTGAACGCCGTGATCCGGTCGGTCGTGCACCGGGCGGTGGACCACTACGGCGACGAGGTCATCGGCTTCGAGGACGGCTTCGCCGGCCTGCTCGAAGGCCGCTACCGCACCCTCGACCTCAACGACGTCAGCGGCATCCTGGCCCGCGGCGGCACCATCCTCGGCTCCTCCCGGCTGGAGCGCGACCGGCTGCGCGAGGCCTGCGAGCGGGCCACCGACATGGTCGAGGAGTTCGGCATCGACGTGCTGATCCCGATCGGCGGCGAGGGCACGCTGACCGCGGCGCGCATGCTGAGCGACGCCGGCCTGCCCGTCGTCGGCGTCCCCAAGACGATCGACAACGACATCTCCTCCACCGACCGCACCTTCGGCTTCGACACCGCCGTCGGGGTCGCCACGGAGGCGATGGACCGCCTCAAGACCACCGCCGAGTCCCACCAGCGCGTCATGGTCGTCGAGGTCATGGGCCGGCACGCCGGCTGGATCGCCCTGGAGTCCGGCATGGCGGCCGGCGCCCACGGCATCTGTCTGCCCGAGCGCCCCTTCGACCCGGCCGACCTCGTCAAGATGGTCGAGGAGCGCTTCGCACGCGGCAAGAAGTTCGCCGTCGTCTGCGTCGCCGAGGGCGCCCACCCCGCCGAGGGCAGCATGGACTACGGCCACGGCGAGATCGACAAGTTCGGCCACGAGCGCTTCCAGGGCATCGGTACGGCGCTGGCGTACGAACTCGAGCGTCGGCTCGGCAAGGAGGCCAAGCCGGTCATCCTCGGCCACGTCCAGCGCGGCGGCGTCCCGACCGCGTACGACCGCGTCCTCGCCACCCGCTTCGGCTGGCACGCGATGGAGGCCGCGCACCGGGGCGACTTCGGCAGGATGACCGCGCTCAGGGGCACCGACATCGTGATGGTGCCGCTCGCGGAGGCGGTGACGGAGCTGAAGACGGTGCCGAAGGACCGGATGGACGAGGCGGAGTCGGTGTTCTAGCCGTACGTTCTACGCGGTGTTGTCCTGGACCGCGGCCCAGAAGTGGTCGACGATGCGGTCCAGGAAGTCCCGTCCGGCGTCGCTCGAGTCGTTCGCCGCACCCGTGTCGCCCCAGGTCAGCGAGGCGGTCATCTGCCCCTGGTAGTCCTGGTGCAACTGCTGCAGCGAGTCCTCCACGAGCCGCCGGTCCAGCGGCACGGTCCTGGCCACCGGCCGTACGTACGCCTGCCAGCGCGTCGTCACCGCGCTGCGCAGCATCTCGGCGAGCTTGGGCTCCCGCCCGGTGACGGTGACGAAGTCCGGCAGCGACAGGCCGAGCAGGTCGGCGAGGACGGCGGACTGGCGGTCGCTGCCGCGCCAGGTGCAGTGCTCCTCCATGTTGAGGTAGGCGAGCAGTTCGAGTCCGACGGTGCGTGCGACCTCCTCGGGCGCGAGGCCGCGCGCGATGCGGTGCTCGCGCAAGGTCCGCGGCTTCCCGATCAGTTCGGCCGGCGAGCACCACAACACGCCCGCGAGGGCACTGAGTTCGGCGTTGGTGGGGGAGGTCACCCCGCGCTCCCAGGCGATCACCAGGTCCGGGGTCGCGTAGGGCAGCCCGAACGAGACACGCAGGCCGTAGGCGACGTGCTCCGGGCCCATGGCGAGCGCGGTGCGCAGGCGGCGGGCGGCGATGGCGTTGAACGGCGGGGGCGGCTGGTGGGCCCGGACGGGCCGGCTGAGGCGGTCGACGGGGGAGAGGTGGGGGTCGGGGCGGTTCGGGTGGGGCGACGGTGGGTGCACGGGGCACAACGTAGGGGTGCCGGGGTGCACTGACTACGGTCTGTTCGGCCAGGAATACGGATTGTAGGAAGGTACGGCTGTGCAGCGTTCCGCGGTCCTCAGAAGCTCTGCGGTCGAACGTCTGCCTGATCCGGCGAGGGTCGCGCCGGGCCGTCCGGGCGGATCGCCGGAAAGAGACGTGATCTTCGCGCATGAGGCGAATGGCAAGGTAGGCGGGCATATGCGCGAGCGGATTCCGGCACCGGACGACCGACATGCCGCTCCCCGGCTCTCGCCCGCGTGCGCGCACCTCGAAGAGGCGTTTGCCACGGTCGACCACTTCGTCGGCCGGGTGGGGAAGCGCGACCGGCGGCTCAATCCCGACGGTGCTCCTTCCGCCCCCGCACCCACCGGTACTGCAACTCCGGCCGCCCCACCGTGCCGTACTGCGGGCTGCGTGCCGCCCGCCCCGCGTCCACCAGGTGCTCCAGATACCGCCGGGCCGTGATCCGGGAGATCCCCACGGCCTCGGCCACCCCGGTCGCCGTCAGCCCTTCCGCCGCGTCCCGCAGCGCCCCGGTGACCCGCTCCAGCGTCGGCCCGCTCAGCCCCTTGGGCAGCGCCGCCGGCGTGGGCGCGCGCAGGGTGGCCAGCGCCCGGTCCACCTCGTCCTGGCCGCTCGCCTCCCCGGCCGCCCCCCGGAACTCCGCGTACCGCACCAGCCGGTCCCTGAGCGTCGCGAAGGTGAACGGCTTCAGCACGTACTGCACGACCCCCAGCGACACCCCCTCCCGCACCACCGTCAGATCCCGCGCCGACGTCACCGCGATCACGTCCGCGTGATGTCCCGCCGCCCGCAACGACCGGGCGAACTGCAACCCGTGCACGTCCGGCAGATGCAGGTCGAGCAGCAGCAGGTCCACCGGCGTACGGTCCAGCAGCCGCCGGGCCTCCGCGCCTGTGTGCGCCTTGCCGACCGCGACGAAGCCCGGCACCCGGCCGACGTACATGACGTGCGCGTCCGCCGCGACCGGATCGTCCTCCACCACCAGCACCCGGATGTCGCTCATGCCTCGCCTCCCGGCACCGGGACGGGCGCCGTCGTACTCAACGGCAACCGCACCTCGAACTCCGCCCCGCCGTCCTCGGCCTCGGCCACCGTCAGCCCGCCGCCGTGCCGGTGCACAGCCTGCCGTACCAGCGCCAGACCCAGTCCCCGGCCCCCCGGCCCGGACGGTTTCGTCGAGAAGCCGCGCTGGAAGACCAGGTCGGCGTGGGCGGGGTCCACCCCGGCGCCCGTGTCCGCCACCCGCAGCACCAGCTCGGAACCCTCCGCGTACGCCGTCACCGTCACCCGGGCCCGCAGACTCCCCTGGGCCGCGTCCACCGCGTTGTCGATCAGGTTGCCGAGGATGGTGACCAGGTCCCGGGCGGGGAGGGCGTCCGGGAGGAGACCGTCGTCCATGCGGCTCTCCTGCGACACCACCAGCTCCACGCCACGCTCGTTCGCCTGCGCCGTCTTGCCCAGCAGCAGCGCCGCCAGCACCGGTTCGCTCACCGCGGCCACCACCTGGTCGGTCAGTGCCTGCGCCAGCTCCAGCTCCGCCGTCGCGAAGTCCACCGCCTCCTCCGCGCGGCCGAGCTCGATCAGCGAGACGACGGTGTGCAGCCGGTTGGCCGCCTCGTGCGCCTGGGAACGCAACGCCTGCGTGAATCCCCGCTCGGAGTCCAACTCTCCCATCAGGGACTGGAGTTCGGTCACGTCCCGGAGGGTGACCACCGTGCCGCGCCGCTCGCCCCCCGACACCGGCGAGGTGTTGACGACCAGCACGCGCTCCGCCGTCAGATGCACCTCGTCCACCCGCGGCTCGGACGCCAGCAACGCCCCCGTCAGCGGGCTCGGCAGACCCAGATCCGCGACCGACGCGCCGATCACCCCCTGCTCGCCCGCCAGCCCCAATAGCTCCCGCCCGCCGTCGTTGATCAGCGCCACCCGGTACTGCCCGTCCAGCATCAACAGCCCCTCGCGCACCGCGTGCAGCGCCGCCTCGTGGTAGTCGTGCATCCGGCTGAGCTCGGCCGCGTTCATGCCGTGGGTGTGGCGGCGCAGCCGGGCGTTGACGACGTACGTGCCGACGGCGCCGAGCGCCAGAGCGCCGGCCGCGACACCGAGCAGCGCCGAGACCTGCCCCCGTACCTGCCTGCTGATGGCCTGCACCTTGATCCCCGCGCTGACCAGCCCGATCACCTTCTGGTTCGCGTCCTTGACGGGGGTGACCGCGCGGACCGACATGCCGAGGGTGCCTTTGTACTTCTCGGTGAGGGAGCCGCCCTTCTGCGCCTGCTCGATGTTGCCCACGAAGTGCTTGCCGATCAGCTGCGGGGTGGGGTGGGTCCAGCGGATCCCCAGCGGATCCATGATCGTCACGAAGTCCACGTCCGCGTCGCGCATGACCTTCAGGGCGTACGGCTGAAGCCGGGCGGAGGGGTTCGGGGTGCCGATCGCGGCGTGCACGGACGGGGCGTCCGCGATCGACCTGGCCACCGCCATCGCCTGCCGCCCGGCCGCCCGCTCGGCCTGGCGCTCGTCACTGACGTAGGTGAACAGCGCGTATCCGGCCACGACGACCGCGATCAATACGGCCTGCATGGCAAAGAGCTGACCGGCCAGGCTGCGGGGTCTCGGCACGGGGATGCGCATGTCGTCAGTGTGCCTCGCGGCCTAAGCGTGAACTAAATGAACGGAAGGGTGACCGCCCTCACAGGGGCACGGGATAGTCACCGCAATGCGGTAGCGAGCAGAAGCCGGACATTCGGTTCCGGCCATCGCGAGCCGCCGGACGAAACCGCACCCCCGATCCCCATCCCCCGGACGTGAGCCGCACGCCGGTGATGCCGACGAAGACGTCAAGGAGGGCAGCCGTGGCCGCCGCCAGCACCCCCGATACGGCACCTGCCGCACCCCGCGCCAAGCGGGACCGTACCCATTACCTCTACCTCGCCGTCATCGCGGCGGTGGTGCTCGGTGTCGCCGTGGGTCTGATCTGGCCCGACGCCGGGGTCCAGCTCAAGCCGCTCGGCACGGGCTTCGTGAACCTGATCAAGATGATGATCTCCCCGATCATCTTCTGCACGATCGTGCTCGGCATCGGATCCGTCCGCAAGGCCGCCAAGGTCGGTGCCGTCGGCGGTATCGCGCTCGGCTACTTCCTGGTGATGTCGCTGGTCGCGCTGACCATCGGCCTGGTCGTCGGCAACATCCTGCACCCGGGTGACGGCCTGCACCTGACCCAGGCGATCAAGGCGTCCGGGCACAGCCAGGTGTCCCCCGACGCCCTCCCGCCCGTCGACTTCGTGCTGTCGATCATCCCGACCACCTTCGTCTCCGCCTTCACCCAGGGCCAGGTCCTGCAGACCCTGCTCATCGCGCTGCTCACCGGCTTCGCGCTGCAGGCCATGGGCCCGGTCGGCCAGCCGGTCCTGCGCGGCATCGAGCACATCCAGCGGCTGGTCTTCCGCATCCTGTCCATGGTGATGTGGGCCGCCCCCATCGGTGCCTTCGGCGCCATCGCCGCGGTCGTCGGCTCCGCCGGCCTGGACGCGCTCAAGAGCCTCGCCGTCCTGATGCTCGGCTTCTACGTGACCTGCTTCCTGTTCGTCTTCGTCGTCCTGGGCGTGATCCTGCGGGCCGTGGCGGGGCTGAACATCTTCTCGCTGCTGAAGTACCTGGCCCGTGAGTTCCTGCTGATCCTGTCCACCTCCTCCTCCGAGTCCGCGCTGCCGCGGCTCATCGCGAAGATGGAGCACCTGGGCGTCAGCAAGCCGGTGGTCGGCATCACCGTCCCGACCGGCTACTCCTTCAACCTCGACGGCACCATGATCTACATGACCATGGCGTCCCTCTACATCGCTGACGCCCTCGGCACGCCGATGTCCGTCGGCGAGCAGATCCCCCTGCTGCTCTTCCTGCTGCTGGCCTCCAAGGGCGCGGCGGGCGTCAGCGGCGCCGGTCTCGCGACGTTGGCCGGTGGTCTGCAGTCGCACAAGCCCGCCCTGGTGGACGGCGTCGGCCTGATCGTCGGCATCGACCGCTTCATGAGCGAGGCCCGAGCCCTGACCAACTTCGCGGGCAACGCGGTCGCCACCGTCCTGGTCGGCACCTGGACCAAGGAGATCGACAAGGTCCGGGTCCGGCAGGTCCTCGCCGGCGAGCTGCCCTTCGACGAGACGACCCTGCTCGACGAGAACGTGCAGCCGCCCGCCGAGGTGCCCGAGCAGGGCGGCGAGAAGGAACTCGCCAAGGCCTGAGGGCCGAGAGACCGGGAGGGGCCCGTCCTGAACGCGGGCCCGTCCCCCGTTCACGCCGGGCGGCTGGGTGTCCCCCCGTCGCTCAGCCGCCCGGTCCCCCGGACGGAAACCCACAACTCAATCGCTCAGCTTCGCCACCAGCTCGGTGGCACGAGAGGCGGGTACGCCCGCCGCGGTCAGCGCTGTGACCGCGGCGGAGCGGCCCGCCTCTTCGGCTGCCAGCAGCCCCTCGTTCACCGCCTCCATCAGCGCGAACAGCAGCTGCTCATGGACGTACGCCAGCGCCGGCGCCGGCAGGGGGGAGCTGAAGACGCCGTCGTCGAGGCCGCGCTGCAGCACCCCGGCGCAGGCCTCGCGCACCGGGGTCAGCCGGTCCCGGATGCCCTGCATGGTGACGCTGCGCTGGGCCAGCGCGACCAGGATGCGGTAGCGGTCGGCGACCTCCCAGACCCTGAGCGTCGCGAGCGCCACCGACTCCGCCGGGCCCTCGGCGGCCGCCCGTCCCGCCGCGTGCGCGGCCGCGACCGCATCCACGGCCCCGTCGACCAGGGTGCCGACCAGCGCCTCGCGGTTCGGGAAGTGGCCGTACACCGTCCGCCGGACGACGCCGGCGGCACGCGCGATCTGGTCCATGGACGCGTCGGGGTCGCGCAGCAGCTCGGCGAGAGCGACGTCGAGGATGCGGCGGCGGTTGGCGTCGGCGCGGCTGGGGGTGCCCGTGGTCATGGACGCCATTGTGCCCCTTCGACTGGCGATTTGCACATCACTGTGCAACGACGTAGATTGCACATCGTTGTGTAAGTGCACAGTGCTGTGCAACTCAGCTGTCCAGTCTGTTCGCCGAGGAAGGCCACCCCTGCCCATGCGACTCGTCCTGACCGAACCGGTCGAAAAGATGGAGCGCCCCTACGCCCGGCGCTGGTGGGCCCTGCTGGTCCTGTGCCTGAGCCTGCTGATCATCGTGATGGCCAACACCGCCCTCACGGTCGCCGCTCCCGACATGACCCGGGACCTGGGCCTGTCCAGCGCGGACCTCCAGTGGGTCATCGACGGCTACACCGTCCCCTACGCCGCGCTGATGCTGCTGCTCGGCGCGATCGGCGACAAGTACAGCCGCCGCGGCGCGCTCCTGCTCGGCCTCACCGTGTTCGGCGGCGGCGCCGTCTTCGGCTACCTCGCCGACTCCGCCGCCATCGTCATCGCCGCCCGCGCCGTGATGGGCACCGGCGCCGCGCTGATCATGCCCGCCACCCTCTCCCTGCTCGCCGCGACCTTCCCGCGCGCCGAGCGCGCCAAGGCGATCACCCTGTGGACCGCGACCGCCGGTCTCGCCATCGCCGCCGGCCCGGTCGTCGCCGGCGCGCTGCTGAAGAACCACGGCTGGGCGTCGACGTTCCTGATCAACGTCCCGATCGCCGCCGTCGCGCTGGTCGCCTCCCTGGTCCTCGTCCCGCCGTCCAGGGCCGGCCACCACGACCGGATCGACTACGTCGGCGGCCTGCTGTCGGTGGTCTGGATCGGCTCGCTGGTCTACATGATCATCGAGGGTCCGCACTTCGGCTGGGGCGTGAAGGCCGTGACCGCCGCGGTCGTCGCCGGCGCCGGTCTGCTGGCCTTCGTGGCCTGGGAGCTGCGCCACCCACGCCCGGTCCTGGACGTCCGCCGGTTCGCGAACCGCCGGTTCGCCGGCTCCAACCTGGCCGTCGCCCTCTTCTTCCTGGCCGTCTTCGGCGCCTTCTACTACCTCACCCAGCACCTCCAGTTCGTCCTCGGCTACGACGCCCTGCAGACCGGCCTGCGCATGCTCCCGCTCGCCGGCGCCGTCTTCGTGGGCTCGGCCCTGACCGGCTACCTCACCCCGCGGCTCGGCATGAAGTGGACGGTCACCGCGGGCATGGTCGGCGGCACCACCGCCCTCGCCCTGCTCACCCGGGTCGACGCGGGATCCTCGTACGGCGACTTCGTGGCCCCCCTCGTCATCCTGGGCCTGGCCATCGGCCTCGCGCTCTCGCCCTGCACGGACGCGATCATGGGCGCCTTCCCCGAGTCCGAGCTGGGCGTCGGCGGCGCGGTGAACGACACCTCGATCGAACTCGGCGGCTCGCTCGGCATCGCGATCCTCGGCTCGCTGCTGGCGACCTCGTACTCGGGCCACCTCTCCGACGCCACCGCCGGCAGCAGGCTCCCCGCCACCACCCTGGCCACCGCCCAGGACTCGGTCGGCTCCGGATACGCGGTCGCGCAGGGCATCTCCGAGAAGGCGCGGACCCTCGCCACGCAGGCCGCGCACGCGACGGACCCGCGGCAGGCCGCCCAGCTCAAGGCGCAGGCCCAGCAACTCGCCACCGGCGCCCGGCAGATGGCGGACGCGGTCGGCTCCGCCTTCTCCGACGCGGTGGCCCACACCAGCCTGGTCGGCGCGGTGATCCTGGGCGTCGGCACCCTCGCCGTCGCGCTGCTGCTGCCGGGCCGGAAGCGGCAGGCGGAGGCGGAGGCCACCGAGCGGTCCGAGGAGCGCGAACCGGTGGGCGCCGCGGCGAACTGACCTCCCCGGATCGCCGTCTCTTACTCCGATGCACTAACGTGCCGTGCCGGTCGACCGGCACGGCACGTTCGTACCGTCGGCACGCTCGACACGTTGGCATGGAGGCGCGGGGGATGAAGATCGACTGGGACCGGCGGACGTGTGCCCGCAAGGGGCACATCACGTATGCGCCGGACGACCCCCGGCTGCGGGTGCGCCTGCACGCCGAGACCGCCCTGGGTGAGGTCTGGCGCTGCCTGCGCTGCGGCGACTTCGTGCTCGGCGAGCCGCATGGCTCGGGCCCGGCCGGCGAAGCGCCCCTGGTGCCGCGCGGCAAGGTGCTGCGCGACCTGTTCATCCTGCGCTTCCTGGCGATCGAACGGCTGGTGCGCGGCGTGTTCATCGTGCTGGTCGCGGTGGCCGTGTGGAAGTTCAGCAACAGCCAGGACTCGGTGCGCCGGCTCTTCGACGAGTACCTCAACGTCTTGAGGCCCGTCTTCCGGCACTTCCACTACGACCTCGACCACTCGCCGATCGTCGGCACCATCCAGAAGACCTTCGGCTACAAGCACTCCACGCTGGTGCTGGTGGCCGCGCTGCTGCTCGCCTACGCGCTGATCGAACTCGTCGAGGCGGTCGGCCTCTGGTACGCCAAGCGCTGGGCCGAGTACCTGACGGTGGTCGCCACCGCCGCCTTCCTGCCGCTGGAGATCTACGAACTCACCGGGCACATCAGCTGGGTGAAGATCGTCACCCTCCTCCTCAACATCCTCGCGGTGGTCTACATCGCCCTCGCCAAGCGCCTGTTCGGGCTTCGCGGCGGCCGCAGGGCCTTCGAGGAGGAACGGCAGAGCGCGTCCCTGCTGGAGGTCGAGGAGTCGGCCGGGGTGCCCGTCTAGTGCCGCGGCACTAGGACGCGCCGCCGGCCCGCTTGCCTTGACGTCGGCGTGAAGGCTTACGTTCGTAGGCATGCGAATCGGCGAGCTGGCCGCGCGGGCCGGGACCACGACGAGGGCGCTCAGGTACTACGAGGCGCGCGGGCTGCTGCCCGCGCGGCGGGACGAACTCGGACACCGGACCTACGACGAGAGCGATGTGAAGCTGCTGCGGCAGATCCGCACGCTCCAGGACTTCGGGTTCGACCTGGAGGAGACGCGGCCGTTCGTGGAGTGTCTGCGGGCCGGTCATCCCGAGGGTGACTCCTGTCCGGCCTCGGTCGCGGTCTACCGGCGCAAGCTCGCCGAGCTCGACGCGCTGATCGGTGAGCTGCGGGCGGTGCGGGCGACGATCGCCGTGCGGCTGGCCTCGACCGACGGCGAGCCACCGTTGTGCGAACTGGGAGGGCGGGAACTGTGAGCGTGACCGAGGTGACGGACGGCGATTTCGCGGCCGAGGTGATCGGCTCGGAACTGCCGGTGCTGGTGGAGTTCACCGCCGGCTGGTGTCCGCCGTGCCGGCAGATGGGTCCGGTGCTCTCGGCCCTCGCGGCCGAGGAGGGCGAGCGGCTGAAGGTGGTCCAGCTGGACGTGGACACCAACCCGGAGACGACGAACGCCTACAGGGTGCTGTCGATGCCGACCTTCCTGGTGTTCCGGGACGGCCAGCCGGTGAAGGCGATGGTGGGCGCCCGCCCCAAACGGCGGCTGCTGGCGGAGCTGGAGGACGTCCTCTGACCTGAGGCGAAAGCAGAAAATCCCCCGAGCAATTGCGCTCGGGGGATTTTCTTGCGTATATTCAATGGTTCGCGACTTCAGGGGAAAATAGTCGCAAAGAAGTCCAGTGACCACAGTATATCGGGCCGGGAGTGGAATTGTCAAACAGCGATGAAATTCGCGGTGAGCAGGAATTCATCGACCGCCTTTACGAGCGCGTGGACGCCCTGCGCGGCGACACCGAGGCCGGCGTCACGGACGCGCTCGGCCAGGGCAGCACGCCCATGCAGGCCCGGCTGGAGCGGGACATCCTGGTCGCGGAGCGCTCCGGACTGCTGGCCGCCCTGAACGCGGTGGACGGCTCGCTCTGCTTCGGCCGGATCGACCTGACCGCGGGCGGCAACCACCACATCGGCCGGATCGGCCTGCGCACCGACGACGCCGAGCGCACCCCGATCCTGATCGACTGGCGGGCCGACGTCGCCCGGCCGTTCTACCTCGCCACCGGCCACACCCCGATGGGCCTGCGCCGGCGCCGGCACATCACCACCGACGGCCGTACCGTCGCCGCGCTGCACGACGAGATCCTCGACCTCGGCGACCAGGAGCGCACCGGCCACGAGGACCCGACCGGCGACGCCGTGCTGCTCGCCGCCCTGGACGCGGCGCGCACCGGCCGTATGCACGACATCGTGCAGACCATCCAGGCCGAGCAGGACGAGATCATCCGGGCGCCCCACCGCGGGGTGCTCGTGGTCGAGGGCGGCCCCGGCACCGGCAAGACGGCCGTCGCGCTGCACCGGGCCGCCTATCTGCTCTACGAGCACCGCGAACTGCTCGCCAAGCGGGCCGTGCTCATCGTCGGCCCCAACCCCGCCTTCCTGGGCTACATCGGCGAGGTGCTGCCCGCCCTCGGCGAGACCGGCGTGCTCCTCGCCACGGTGGGGGAGCTGTTCCCCGGCGTGCGGGCGACGGCGACCGACACCCGGGAGGCGGCCGCCGTGAAGGGCCGCGCCGACATGGCGGACGTGCTCGCCGACGTCGTACGCGGCTGGCAGGCGCTGCCCGACCCGGTGATCGCCATCGAGCACGACCGGGAGGTGCTGATGCTCGACGACGGCCTGGTGCGGGTCGCCCGCGAGCGCACCCGCGAGGCGCGGCTGCCGCACAACGTGGCCCGCGAGCACTTCGAGGGCCACATCCTCAACGCGCTCACCGAGCTGTACGCCGAGCGCGTGGGCACCGACCCCTACGACGGCAGCAGCCTGCTGGACGCCTCCGACATCACGCAGATCCGCGACGAGATCGCCGAGAACCCCGAAGTCTGGGCCGCCATCGACCAGTTGTGGCCGCGCCTGACCCCGCAGCGGCTGGTCGCCGACTTCCTCGCCGACCCCGTCGGCCACCTCCCGGACGAGGACGCGGCCGTCATCCGCCGTCCGGTGACCCGGACGTGGACCGTGGCGGACGTCCCCCTGCTCGACGAGGCGGCCGAACTGCTCGGCGTGGACGAGCGGGTGGCCCGCGCGCGGGCCGAGCGGGAACGGGAGACGCAGGTCGCCTACGCACAGGGCGTGCTGGACGTCTCCTACGCCTCGCGCACCTACGAGTTCGAGGACATCGACGACGAGGACAGCGAGGTGCTGTCCGCGCACGACATCATCGACGCCGAACGGTTCGCCGAGCGGCAGGAGGAGGACGACCACCGCAGCGCCGCCGAGCGCGCGGCGGCCGACCGCACCTGGGCTTTCGGGCACATCATCGTCGACGAGGCGCAGGAGCTGTCGCCGATGGCGTGGCGGCTGCTCATGCGGCGGGTACCCACCCGGTCGATGACCCTGGTCGGCGATCCGGCGCAGACCGCGGAGGCGGCCGGGGTCGGGTCCTGGAAGGAGATCCTGGAGCCGTACGTCGGGGACCGCTGGGAGCACGCCCGGCTGGGCGTCAACTACCGTACGCCGGCCGAGATCATGGAGCTCGCCGCGGGCGTGGTGCGTGCCGAGGATCCCGGCTTCGAGCCGCCGCGCTCGGTTCGGTCGACGGGGGTACGGCCGTGGGTGCGCGCCGTCGACGATCTGCCGGGGGCGGTCGCCGAGGCGGTGAAGGAGTTGACGCCGGTGGAGGGGCGGTTGGCGGTCATCGCGCCGCGGCATCTGCATCGGCGGCTTGCGGGGCGGCTGGACGGGGTGGTGGCGGGGGCGGAGCCGGATCTGACGCGGAGGGTTGTGCTGCTCGATCCGCGGCAGGCGAAGGGGCTGGAGTTCGACTCCGTGTTGGTGGTGGAGCCGGGGTTGTACGGGACCAGTGATCTGTACGTGGCGCTGACGCGGGCCACGCAGCGGTTGGGGGTGCTGCACAGTGGGCGGTTGCCGGCGGGGTTGGGCGCCGGGTGAGTTGTTGTCTCGCCCCCGCCGCCCCTACCCGTCCCGTCCCCAGGGGCCGCCGCCCCTTCGGCCCCGCCCAGGGGGCTCTGCCCCCTGGGCCCCCGGTCGGCCCTCGACGGGCCTCGTCCTCAAGCGCCGGACGGGCCAGATATCTACGCCGGGCGGAGCCACAAGGTTGCCAGTGGGGGGAGGGACAGGCGGACGCTGGCTGGGCGGCCGTGCCAGGGTTGGGGTTCTGGTTTGATGACGTCGGGGTTGGTGACGTCGCTGCCGCCGTAGCGGGCGGCGTCCGTGTTGAGGGATTCGTGCCAGGCGGGGACGTCGTCGGGGACGCCCAGGCGGTAGTCGTGGCGGACCACGGGGGAGAAGTTGGCGACCGCCAGGAGGGGGGTGCCCTCCGCGTCGTAGCGCAGGAAGGCGAAGACGTTGTCGTCGGCCGCGTCGCCCACGATCCACTCGAAGCCCGCCGGGTCGATGTCCTGCTGCCACAGGGCCGGCGTGTGGCGGTAGACGGTGTTGAGGTCGCGGACCAGGTCACGGACGCCCCGGTGGTCGGCCTCGGCGCCGTAGCCCGGGTCGAGCAGCCACCAGTCCGGGCCGTGCGCCTCCGACCACTCCGCGCCCTGGGCGAACTCCTGGCCCATGAAGAGCAGTTGCTTGCCCGGGTGGGACCACATGAAGCCCAGGTAGGCGCGGAGGTTGGCCCGCTGCTGCCACCAGTCTCCCGGCATCTTCGAGACCAACGAGCGCTTGCCGTGCACGACTTCGTCGTGGGAGATCGGCAGAACGTAGTTCTCGCTGTACGCGTACACCATCGAGAACGTCATCTCGTTGTGGTGGTACTTGCGGTGGATCGGCTCGTGGCTCATGTAGTCCAGCGAGTCGTGCATCCAGCCCATGTTCCACTTCAGGCCGAAGCCGAGGCCGCCGAAGCCGCCCGGTCCGCGGTGGTGCGTGGCGCGCGTGACGCCGTCCCAGGCCGTGGACTCCTCGGCGATCGTCACCACGCCCGGCACCCGCCGGTACACCGTCGCGTTCATCTCCTGGAGGAAGGCGACGGCGTCCAGGTTCTCCCGGCCGCCGTGCTCGTTCGGCACCCACTGGCCCGGCTCGCGCGAGTAGTCGAGGTAGAGCATCGAGGCGACGGCGTCCACGCGCAGGCCGTCGATGTGGAACTCCTCGCACCAGTAGACGGCGTTCGCCACCAGGAAGTTGCGCACCTCGCGGCGGCCGAAGTCGAACTCCAGGGTGCCCCAGTCGGGGTGGGCCGAGCGGAGCGGGTCCTCGTGCTCGTACAACGGGCGGCCGTCGAACTCCGCCAGCGCCCAGTCGTCGCGCGGGAAGTGCGCCGGCACCCAGTCCATCAGGACGCCGATGCCGGCCTGGTGCAGGGCGTCCACCAGGTACTTGAAGTCGTCCGGGGTGCCGAGCCGGGCCGTCGGCGCGTAGAAGCCGGTGACCTGGTAGCCCCAGGAGCCGCCGAAGGGGTGCTCGGCGACCGGCATCAGCTCGACGTGGGTGAAGCCGAGGTCCTTGACGTAGGCGGGGAGCTGCTCGGCGAGCTGGCGGTACGTCAGGCCGGGCCGCCAGGAGGGGAGGTGGACCTCGTACACCGAGAACGGAGCCTTGTGCGCGGGCAGGTCCGCGCGGCGGGCCAGCCACTCCTCGTCCCGCCACTCGTGGTGCGAGTCGGTGATGATCGACGAGGTCTCCGGCGGTGCCTGGGTGCGGCGGGCCAGCGGGTCGGCACGCAGGGTCTTGGAGCCGTCGGGACGGGTGATCTGG
This sequence comes from Streptomyces sp. NPDC101152, assembly GCF_044768275.1. Classification (NCBI taxonomy): domain Bacteria; kingdom Bacillati; phylum Actinomycetota; class Actinomycetes; order Kitasatosporales; family Streptomycetaceae; genus Streptomyces; species Streptomyces sp. NPDC101152. The sequence continues at coordinate 520,283 of NZ_JBIWPO010000001.1, forward strand.
AACTTGTACAGCTCGCCCTCGCCGATCCCCGGTACGAACAGCTCCCACACACCGGAGGAGCCGAGCGAACGCATCGGGTATCCGGTGCCGTCCCAGAAGTTGAAGGTGCCGGCCACGTTCACGCCCCGGGCGTTCGGCGCCCACACGGAGAAGCGGGTGCCGGTGACGCCCTGGTGGTTCATCGGATGCGCACCGAGCACCTTCCACAGCTCCTCGTGCCGGCCCTCGCCGATCAGGTGCAGGTCCAGCTCGCCGAGCGTGGGCAGGAAACGGTACGCGTCCTCGACGTCCTGCACGCTCCCCTCGTACGTCACGTGGAGCCGGTAGCCGGGGGGCGCCTCCGCCAGCGGCAGCAGTCCGGAGAAGAAGCCGTCACCGTCGTCGTCCAGCGCCGCGCGCAGTTCGCCGGCGACCACGGTCACGCCCAGCGCGTACGGCTTGAAGACCCGGAAGGCGACCCCGCCGGGCACCTGGTGCGCGCCCAGCACGGTGTGCGGATCGTGATGCGTACCGGCCAGCAACCGCTCCCGGTCCCCGGCGCCGACCGCGGGGGAGCTCACGGCGGCAGGCTGCTGAGCCGTGGCCGGCGACGCGACGGCGCCGGACGCCGTCGCCACCTTGGCAGGGGCCTTCTTCGCGGTGGCCGTCTTCTTGGCGGGGGCCGTCTTCTTCGCCCCGGCCTTCACCGCGACCGCCTTCTTGGCGGCCGTCTTCTTCGCCGCGCCTTCGGCCGCGACCTTCTTGGCGGCCGTCTTCTTCAGCGCCGGGCTCTCGGCGGTCACCTTCTTCGCTGCCGTCTTCTTCGCCGCGCCTTCGGCCGCGACCTTCTTGGCGGCCGTCTTCTTCAGTGCCGCGTTCTCGGCGGTCACCTTCTTCGCCGCTGTCTTCTTTGCCGCGCCCTCGGCGGTGGCCTTCTTCGCCGTTGCCTTCTTCGTCGTCGCCTTCTCCGCCGGTGCGGGGCCGGCCGGGGCCTTCGTGGGTGGCTTCTTCGCCGGGGTCTTCTTCGCCGTCGGTTTCTCGGGTGTGACCTTCTCCGCGGCCTTCTTCACCGCCTTCTTCACACTCTTCGCGGCTTTGGCGGCCGTCTCCTCGGCCGTCTTCTTGGGGTCCGGACCGCTGGACGTGGGGCGGGGGGTCACGGGCGGCGCCTCCTCGGCGAAGGATCGGTCGGTCTGTACAGGACGGTACAAGTCAGAACAGGTCGGACGTGGCGTAACGCTCGATCGCCGTCATGGGCACGGACAGCCAGTCGGGGCGGTGACGGGCCTCGTAGAGGACCTCGTAGATCGCCTTGTCGGTTTCGTAGGCGCGCAGCAGCACCGGGTCGGTACGCGGATCGCGGCCGCTGACCTCGGCGTATCCGGAACAGTACGCCGCCCTGCAGGTCTCGGCCCAGTCCTCGGCGGCCTGCGGTCCTGCGGAGTGGGCCGCGTAGTCGAAGGACCGCAGCATCCCCGCGACGTCCCGCACCGGCGGTTGCGGCATCCGGCGTTCGGCCAGGGGCCTCGCCGGTTCGCCCTCGAAGTCGATCAGCCACCACTCGCCGCCGGGCGAGCGCAGGCACTGCCCGAGATGCAGGTCCCCGTGGACGCGCTGCGCGGTCCAGGTACGGCCCTCCGCCGCCAGGTCGGCCAGCGCCGTGAACGCCGAGTGCAGGGCCGGCACGTGCGGCCGCAGCACCGGCACGGCCTGCGCGGCCGCCTCCAGGCGCTCGATCATGCCCTCGGCCAGCAGCTCCATCTGCGTACGGCCGAGGGTGACCGTCGGCAGCGCGCGGGCCAGCGCCGTGTGCACCTCGGCCGTGGCGCGACCCAGCGCCCGCGCCTCGGCGCCGAAGTCCTCGCCCTTGGCGAGTTCCCGCAGCGCCAGCTCCCAGCCGTCCGACGCGCCCTGCAGGTAGGGCTGGAGCACGCCGAGCACGTACGACTCGCCGGCCAGCTCCGCCCGCATCCAGGCCGTCGGCGCGGGCACCCGGGGGCAGCCCTCGCGGGCCAGCGCGAGCGGCAGCTCCAGGTCCGGATTGACGCCGGGTACCACCCGGCGCAGCAGCTTCAGGATGAACGTATCGCCGTAGACGACCGACGAGTTCGACTGCTCGGCGGTCAGCAGGCGCGGGACGAGTCCGGCGCGGATCTCCCGGCCGGGCTCCCGGTCGAAACGCAGCCCGCCGATGCGGGCCTGGGAGCGCAGCGCCTCCAGGAGCACCTCGGCGGGCCGGGGGTCGTACAGGGCCTCGTACACCGTGTGTCCGGCGAGCGGGCCCTCCTCCACGTGTCCGATCAGCGCGGGCGCGAGCCGGGGCGGCAGCGCCTCGCGCACGCCTATGAGCAGCTGGTAGCAGTCGCCGGGGTGGGGCTCGGCGCCCAGCTGGGCCGGCTGGTGGGCGCGCACCAGCAGGTGGTACAGGCCCAGCTTGCCGTCGGGCGGCAGCAGCTCGGTGGCGGCGACCAGCGAGAACCCGGTGACCGGACGCCCCTTGCCGGCGAACCAGCGCTGCCGCGGCAGCCACTCGCGCAACAGGGGGTCCAGCGACGCAAGGAGGCCGGGGCTGGTCGTGGCAGTACGGGTGACGGCTTCCGACATGGCGTCGCGTCCTTTCCCCGGGTGGGCGGGGTGTTACGTATGCGTGCCCCGGGTGGGGCGGGAGAAACCGCCCCGTCCCGGGATCTACGGGGCTCCTATGCGCCTTCCCCGCGGAGCCGGAACCAGTAGAAGCCGTGCCCGGCGAGGGTCAGCAAGTACGGCAGTTCCCCGATGGCCGGAAAACGCACCCCGCCGAACAGCTCCACCGGGTGCCGCCCGTTGAACTCGCGCAGGTCGAGCTCGGTGGGCTGCGCGAACCGTGAGAAGTTGTGCACGCACAGCACCAGGTCGTCCTCGTACTCGCGCAGGAACGCGAGGACGGCGGGGTTGGACGACGGCAGCTCGGTGTAGCTGCCGAGCCCGAAGGCCGGGTTCTGCTTGCGGATCTCGATCATCCGGCGGGTCCAGTGCAGCAGCGAGGAGGGCGACGACATCGACGCCTCGACGTTGGTGACCTGGTAGCCGTAGACCGGGTCCATGATGGTGGGCAGGTAGAGGCGTCCGGGGTCACAGGACGAAAAACCCGCGTTACGGTCCGGTGTCCACTGCATCGGCGTGCGCACGGCGTCCCGGTCGCCGAGCCAGATGTTGTCGCCCATGCCGATCTCGTCGCCGTAGTACAGGATCGGCGAGCCCGGCAGGGACAGCAGGAGAGCCGTGAACAGCTCGATCTGGTTGCGGTCGTTGTCGAGGAGCGGGGCCAGCCGTCGGCGGATGCCGATGTTGGCGCGCATGCGGGGGTCCTTGGCGTACTCGGCCCACATGTAGTCGCGTTCCTCGTCGGTGACCATCTCGAGGGTGAGCTCGTCGTGGTTGCGCAGGAAGATGCCCCACTGGCAGTTCTTCGGGATCGCCGGGGTCTTGGCCAGGATCTCCGAGACCGGGTAGCGGGACTCGCGGCGCACGGCCATGAAGATGCGCGGCATCACCGGGAAGTGGAAGGCCATGTGGCACTCGTCGCCGCCGGACTCGTAGTCGCCGAAGTAGTCGACCACGTCCTCGGGCCACTGGTTGGCCTCCGCCAGCACCACCGTGTCGGGGTAGGAGGCGTCGATCTCCTTGCGGACCCGCTTGAGGAACTCGTGGGTCGCCGGAAGGTTCTCGCAGTTGGTGCCCTCCTCCTGGTAGAGATACGGCACGGCGTCGAGGCGGAAGCCGTCGATGCCCAGGTCCAGCCAGAAGCGGAGGGCGGAGATCATCTCCTCCTGCACGGCCGGGTTCTCGTAGTTGAGGTCCGGCTGGTGGGAGAAGAAGCGGTGCCAGAAGTACTGCTTGCGGACCGGGTCGAAGGTCCAGTTGGAGGCCTCGGTGTCGACGAAGATGATCCGGGCGTCCGGGAACTGCTTGTCGTCGTCCGCCCACACGTAGTAGTCGCCGTAGGGCCCGTCCGGGTCGTTTCTCGACTCCTGGAACCACGGGTGCTGGTCGCTGGTGTGGTTCATGACGAAGTCGATGATCACGCGCATGCCGCGCTGGTGGGCGGCGTCCACGAACTCCACGAAGTCGGCGAGGTCGCCGAACTCGGGCAGGACGGCGGTGTAGTCCGAGACGTCGTAGCCGCCGTCCCGCAGCGGTGACTTGAAGAACGGCGGCAGCCACAGGCAGTCGACGCCCAGCCACTGGAGGTAGTCCAGTTTGGCGGTGAGGCCCTTGAGGTCGCCGACGCCGTCGCCGTTGCTGTCCTGGAAGGAACGGACGAGGACCTCGTAGAACACCGCGCGCTTGAACCAGTCCGGGTCGCGGTCCTTGGCCGGAGTGTCCTCGAAGGTGTCCGGAACGGGCTCGTTGACGATCATGTTGTGGGTGACCCCCCGATCTGCGGGTTGGACGGTCGCAGGACGGTGCTGTGCTCGTCCGGGGACGTGACACCAGCGGCTTCCGCCGCGTGGCCCCCGGACCCCCAGCCGACAACAAGGACGTGTGCCCCGCCTGGCTGAAGGCGCACATAATTGGCCCTGCCCCAGTGATAGGTCTCACCGGTGAGCTCGTCGCGCACCGGTACCGACTCGTGCCAGTCCAGGCCGAGTTGCGGCATGTCCAACGAGACCGTGGCCTCCTGGGTGTGGTGCGGATCCAGGTTGGCGACCACCAGAACCGTGTTCGAACCGCTCCGTTTCGAATACACGATCACCGCCTCCTTGTCCGCATGGTGGAAGTGCAGGTTGCGCAGCTGCCGCAGGGCGGGGTGGCGCCTTCTGATGGCGTTGAGTTGGGTGATGAGGGGGGTGATGGTGCGGCCCTCGCGTTCGGCGGT